>CAKUYZ010000025.1 GCA_934717675.1 uncultured Bacteroidales bacterium | reverse complement strand
GTGACACGCCTCCCCGCCCCGTGCGCAAAATCCTCCTCATAACATTATCCCCCTTCCATTACGTGAGACGTGTCACGACCCGTCTCTACATATTTCCCCGCCTACATTTCACCATGCGAAACGCTCCGCCTCAAAACCATTCCGCGCACCACGTCCCGAACCTCCAATGTAGAGACGGCACGCATGCCGTCTCCCGCCACGGCGACATACACCTCGCCTCATCCGCAAAACCCATCCATAACACCATAGGAGACGTGTTCCGAACCGTCTCCGCATATCGCCCCGCTCGCAATATGTCCCGCAACCCACCCCGTCCGTTACCCCCAAAAAATTATTCCGCCGCAACGTCTCAAACCCACCATGTAGAGACGGCACGCGTGCCGTCTCCCGCCACGGTGGCAAACCTCCCCGCCACGGTGGCAAACCTCCTCCCATAACGCCACTTGAGACGGGCTGCGACCCCCTCCTCAGTATGTCGCCCCGCGGCATCAAAAAAAGCCCCGTGGTGAACATCACCACGGGGCTGCGCCTTCCCTCTGCTTGACCTAATTCTTGCCTTTATTCTTGTCCATTATTTATTTCACCACAACCCTCTCAGATCCCGTGCCCGTGGTCACAACATACACACCAGCGGGCAATGGGCGGCCCGCCGGCATCTTGCGGCCGGACATGTCGTACACGTCAAACTCATCAACGCCCTCGACGCTCACCACGCCGCCACGCACGCTCACTTTCAGCTTGTTGCCCTCAACGTCCCTGATGGCCGTGTACGGGTTATCCTTTGGGTCTAGCGCATATATGTTGAACTCTTTTGCCCACTGGCTTGCTTTGTATTTCTCCACGCTCTCGGCCGGGACGTAGAGGTCTGTCATTGCATCGCCGCCTTTGACATTTGCCCATTGACTGTATGGATTTTTCCACCCTTCAATGTATGCGCGCATTCCTGGAGGCTCTACGGCGTAGCAGTCTACTCGAAAGTTATTATTGCCAGATTTGCCCGTGATTTGATAAAAAGATTCCTTCTCAACTGTATCAACCGATGCTGGCAACACAATGTACTTCAGAGCTGTACATCCACAAAATGCACGTTGCCCAATTATTCTTATACCATCTGGCAGCACAAGCCTGTCTGTTTGCCCTTCAGATCTGTAGAGGTCCACGCACCCAGTAAATGCATCCCTTGGAATCCATGTGTCGTTTTGGGGAAACTTCACAGATTTAAGGTCAAAACTCCCACGAAAAGTATAGTACTCCATTCCTTCAGGGATCTCGACGCTAGAAATTATAAATGCGCAGTGAACCTCCTTCAATCCGTCTGGAAGTTTTACGGAATCAAAGTTATTTCCGTAAAAAGCGCTCAATCCTATGTACTCTAGCCCCTTGGAGAACGTGACGCTGTCCATACCCGCACCGCGAAAAGCATCTCTACCTATGTATTTCAAGCTCTTAGGAAAGGTGACATGGCATCCTCGGAAATAGTTGAAAGAAGAAGAGGATCCTCTTCTTCCAAAAGCATTGTCCCCTATGTATTCCAAGCCCTCTGGGAATGCGAATTCGTCAGGGAATGTGGCACTTGCATCGTTCTCTCCATCGTCACCCCTAAAAAATGCATATTTCCCTATGCGTTTAAGCCCTTTTGCTTGGCTGAGTGAGATCTCTGTAAGATACCAGTCTGAGAGTGCGCTGTCTGACACCTCAGTCACGCCTTCTTCTATCACAACTCGGTAAGTTCTCTTTTTCATGATTTCTTCATGTGCAAAATATTCTTTTATGTCAGTCCATGCAGAATCGTTTTCCACATAAAGAACCCATCCGTTACCTTCAAATTGTGTACGCCAACCATTGTGTTGCTCTGGTTTTACTTTCCCCGCAGCCACGCCGCACTGCGCCAGGCAGACCAGGATGAGCAAAAGTGATAAAATGTTTTTCATGCTTTTGTTTGTTTAGTGTTATACGTCTTGGGCGGTGCGGCGCTCGGCCTCTCATCGCCTTTCCCTTAGTGGTAAAGTTATGATGGCGGTGAAATTATTTATAGTTTTTTTTTACTGGGCATCATAAATTTGCTATTCCCGCGGGGGTGTGTCGGCAAAACGTGGAAAAAGGGCGCGGGTTTTGAGGCGGTTGTGGCCACATGTGGTTACGAGGAGGCGGGTCACGACCCGTCTCTACATATCACCCCGCCGCCACAAGCCTAACACCCCGCTCGCCAATGCCCTCAAATACAAATCGCCCCCAATTCAGCACCCATGTCTCAAACCCACCAAGCCGAGGGCGGCATGCGTGCCTCCCATAGGTCACGAATTAGATTATTATTATATTTTTGCGTCTATGATTGATGACATCGTTGCATACAACAAATCTTTCGTGGCGGCTAAAGGCTACGAAAAATACATCACGAGTAAATACCCGGATAAGAGGCTGGCGATCTTGTCTTGTATGGACACGCGCCTGACGGAGCTGTTGCCCGCGGCGTTGGGCATAAGGAATGGTGACGCCAAGATAATCAAGAATGCGGGCGGCGTCATTCTTCACCCGTTTGGGAGCGTCATGCGAAGCCTGCTGGTCGCTGTCTACGAGCTTGGGGTGGAGGATATTATGGTTGTTGCTCATTCACATTGCGGCGCGTGCCATATGAACGGCGCGGAGATGAGGGAGCATATGCGCTCACGTGGCATAACGGACGATACGCTTTGCCTGGTTGAGCATTGCGGCATTGATTTGGATCATTGGCTTGAAGGTTTCCATGACACACCAGAGAGTGTCCGCAAGACTGTTGACGCCATCCGCAACCACCCGCTTATGCCGAGCGACGTTTGCGTCCGCGGCTTCATCATAGACTCCACCACTGGCGAGCTTTCTCCCGTGCGGCAGGAATAGAGCTTTGAGCTCCGGGGGCATACGACAAGACGAAGGCCCGCAGGTCTTCCTGCGAGCCTTCGTCCTTGTATCCCCTTGTGGGCAGACTGCTAGAATGGCAGGTCGTCATCGCCTCCCGCGGCTGGCGCGCTGGGCGCGGGGGCCGGCTGTGGCGCGGGGGCGGGCTGCTGCATGGGTTGCTGATATTGCTGCATGGGCTGCTGGTAACCTTGCTGAGGGTATCCGCCTTGCGGTTGGAATGCGCCCTGCGGCTGCTGGTAACCCATATTCTGACCTTGGGTGAACGGGGTGATTCGCCATGCGTTCAGCCTGTTGAAGAAGACCACGCGACCCTCAGGGTTCGTCCATTTCCTGCCCTGGAGGTCAAAGTCAACCGCTACTTCCTGACCAATTTGGAACTGGTCTATCAAAGACGTCCTGTTGTTCGTCAGTTGGAACAAGACGTGTTCTGAATATTGGCTGCTTTGGCTCGTTATCTCCAGCACAAACTCTCTCACGGAAAACGTCTCGGTGCGTTTCACCGTGTCATGGACCTCCTCCAGTTTGCCAATTACTTGCATCTCTTCTATGTCGTTTACTAGGTTGTTGTATCTTTTGTCATGATGTCGTTTCGGGGTCAATACGTCCCCTCACGACTCCGCGAATTTAAGGAAATGCTTTGAGAATCACGGCCAGCTCACCCCAATCGTCGTGCCGCGAGTTTTTCTTTTCCCTGCCTATTCTATCACGGTGGCTATCAGCCTCCTTGAGCCTCCGTGGTTGCGAAACTCGCATAAATAAATGCCTTGCCATGTGCCAAGCGCCAATTGCCCATGCCTTATTGGGATGGTCACGGACGGGCCTAGCAAAGACGACTTGATGTGCGCGGGCATGTCGTCCGCTCCCTCTTCGGCGTGGGCGTATAGTGACGGGCTCTCTGGCGCTAGTCTGTCAAGCGCGCGAGACAGGTCTGAGCGGACGTCTGGGTCATAATTCTCGTTTATGCTTAGCGCGCAACTGGTGTGGCACACGAAAAGGTTGAGAAGGCCAGCCTCGGGCAATTCTGGCAGGTTCTTTATCACGTCTGGCGTTATCAGGTGGCAACCTCTTGTTTTGGGGCCTATCCGAAACTCTGTCTGTCTTGTCATTCGCTTTGGTGTGTTCTGTCTATCCTACAAATGTAAAAAATATTTTTACCTTTGCTCATTGCGTGCGGGGTGTTGAGCTTCCCCCATTGCGTGTAGCACTAGTGTCGGATAGGCTTTCTATGTCCTCTTGGCATCATAAGATTGTTGTGGTGCGCGGCTTCGTCATTGCCGCGCTCGCGTTCCTGCTTTTTTTCTCGCGGGAGGGGCGGGCTGCGCCTGTCTCCTCCAGGTCTTTCCTCTTCCGCCACGTGGGCATTGAGGCAGGGCTGTCGGGTTCTCGTGTGTCAGACCTTATGGTAGACGGGCGCGGTTTCGTTTGGGCGTCAACCATATGGGGGCTTGACCGCTATGACGGTTACGAGGTCTCGCCGGCGCATGTGCCGGACAGCCTCGATGGGGAGTTCTTTAGTGCGCAAGAGCTTGGCCCCGACTCCATCCTCATCAAATTGGCGGGCGGCTATGCCATATATAGTCGCAGCCGTATGGCCTTTTCTCATGCCAATGCATATTTCGAGGCGCGCGGCGCGGCAGGGCCTGTTGACGGCGCTTGGGTGGATGGGCGGCAAAACCTGTGGATGCTGTGCGGGCGCAGGGTGCGTGTGGCTCCGCTTGCGCAAGGTGGGAAGGGGGCGGAATTCTTGTTGCCTGATGATTGTGGCGTCGCTAGCGCGTGCCGGACCAACTATGGCGTGGCTTTCGTGCTGTCTAACGGCCGTCTGCTCAGGTGTTATGCGCCTACCGACGGCAATATGCCCGCGCCGCAGTCCGTCCCGTCCCCCCTCACGTCCGGCTGTCGCAAACTCAAGTGCGATTTTGACGGAAACTTGTGGGCGCTCAGCGCCAATGGCGACAGTCTGTGGTTTCGCCGGCAGGCTGGTAAGGGGTGGACGTTGGTCAACGACATGTCCGTATGGTCAGAAGATGCCCCGCGCTCATTCATTGACATGGCTGTCGATTCTGATGGGCGGATGTGGCTCGCGTCAGAGCGCGAAGGCCTCTACGTCATAGACTTCTCCACAGGCCGTGGGGTGTCGGTCCGCCGCACGTCAGAGTCTCTTCACGGGCTGCGCAGCAACAGATGCACGTGCGTCACATCCACGCCAGACGGTTTCGTCTTGGTCGGTTATGCTTTTTCTGGTTTCTCCATATACCACCCATCCGCGTTCCTGTTCGGCAGTGTAGACGCCGCGCAGCCAGACTTACGCGCCTCGCTGTCTGGCGTGACTGGCATAGTGACCAATGGGCTGCTCACCGCCTATGCGGGTACTGAAGATTATGGCCTGCTGTCTGTCAATATGCGAGACAATGGTGTCCATCAGGTTCTTGGCCGCGATGTGGGGGCTGTTGACTGCATGGCCCATGTCGGCGGAGGCTTATGGCTTGGCCTGGATGGCCGCGGCGTGGCTCGCCTCGACACGGCGGGCGGCCTCTTGCGGTTTGATTCTCCCGATGCCCCATTGGCGTTGCGAGGCTCCGTCCCCGCGCGTATGACGGCGGGGACAAGCGGTGGCCTGTGGGTGGCTTGCGCAGATAATCTGGCCTACCTCCCGACTCCTGGCGCCGTCAATCCGACAGAGGGCGCTGTTGAGCGCAAGTTTCCGGAACCCATCGTTGGCGTGCGCCCAAGTGGCGCGGGAGTCTTGGTGCTGTTGCGCTCTCGGTTGTGCAAGGCCTCGGTGTCTGGTGGCCGAATGCTTGTTGAGAACCTTGTCACCGGCGGGTTGGCCTCCTTGCGCCCCGTGGACATGTGGCAGGGCGCCGACAGCGTCATCTGGGTCGCCGCCGCGCATTGCGTCGTCGCCTATGCGGCCAGTGGGGCGGGGGGCGGCTTCGCCGAGGTCGGCCGCGTCGGGGTGGAGAGCCCATTGGCCATGTCTCCTGACGAGGCCGGGAACGTTGTCGTGGCCAGCCCGTCGGAGGTGTGCGTGTTGCGCATGGACAGGTCTTCCCGTGGTCGGTCGGTCGTTTGTGAGAGGCACGACGCCCCTTCTTACCTTGGAGAGGGGTCTGTCAGTCCGCGCTCCGCCTGCCTTATGCCAGATGGCGACATATGGTTCGGGGCCGAGCGCGGCATCATAAAATACAGTCCCGTGACGTCTGGCTTGAGCGCCGACACTCTGGCCTCGCGCGTG
Organism: uncultured Bacteroidales bacterium; assembly: GCA_934717675.1. Lineage (GTDB taxonomy): Bacteria > Bacteroidota > Bacteroidia > Bacteroidales > Marinilabiliaceae > W3P20-009. The sequence goes on along the minus strand of CAKUYZ010000025.1, from coordinate 15,964 downwards.
ACTTTTTGTTCCGTTACGGCCGATGGCAAGGCAGTGAGGCCTGGCGACAGATATGGCGAGGTTGAGGTCTTGAGATGCGCCTTGCCCTTTGAGAGCCGTGTTTTGCTGCCCGTGTCAAGCGACATTTTCACGGTGCGTTTCTCCGCCCTCGGGGTGCCGTCTCCGTCGGTCGTGTATGTGTGCGATGTCGAGGGGGCCGACCTTGCCACGGTATACACCCGCGAGCCGTGCCTCACGCTGCACAACCTGCCGGCTGGCGCCTATACGCTACGCGTGAGGATTTTGGGGGCTGATGGGGGCGTGTCTTCCGTCGGGGCATCTTTGGAGGTCGTTGTGCGCGAGGCGTGGCGAGAGTCGGTCTACGCCAAGGGCTTCATGCTCTCCGCCGCCCTTCTCATGGCCGTGATGATAACATATTGCATCATGAGCTACCGCAACGCCATGCGAATGAACGAGATGGCAAAGGCGCAGGCCGATATGGCCATGAGCACGGCCGAGGTCGGTGCTCTGCGCAATGAGGCGTTGGTGGATATGGCGTCAGACATCACCACGTCCCTCTCGCCGTTGGCCGACGATGTGCGCGGCCTTGGGCGTCAGCATGGCATCAGGCCAGAGGAACGCATTAAGATAGACTTGCTGTGTGACAGGCTTATGGCCGCAAACACAATGCTCTCTCAAGTGGCCAATGCCGCCGAGGTGGGAGGCTCCCCGCGCCCCTCTCCCGTGCGCCATGACCTGTGCGCCTATGTCCGGCAGATCTGCGACAGCGTCACCAGTGTCACGCAAGGCTCCGTCAGGGTCGATTTCAGCTCTTCAATGAGAATATGCCTCGTCAACTTCGACGCGGCCATCTTGCGCTACATCTTGGTAGACGTTTTGTCAGACGCCGTGGTCTCCGCCCAGTGCGTCGGCTTTGTCAACGTGAGGGTTGAGAAAGACAAATACATGCAGGCCATGATCTCCGTCACCATATCCATGGGAGGGGCGGTGCCTGTCCGCAGTCGCTACTTTGCCAAGGCCGACGGCTCCATTGACCTCCGCGGCCCGGTGAAGGAACGAATGGACGCCATGGGGGCTGTAGTCTCTAGTTTTGACGGTGGCGACGGGGTCTATTTTGTCATTCTCCAGATCCCAACGGGCAAATAGGTCGGGCCATTTCGCAAGCGCGGAGCTTTTTGCTCGGTGAAAATTTGATAAAAAAACGGCATCTTCGTATATTCGCCCCCTGATTTGTGCGCCTTTGCGGCCCGCGCCCTCCGAGGGTGAGGGGGCTATTGGCGTGGAATACCTCATAACGAATTAAAAATCAAGTACAAATAGAGCTATTTTATAAGAGATGGCAGCACTACAAACGTTGAGAAATAAGGCGGCCTGGTTTATAACCGGCATTATAGCCTTGGCCCTCTTGGCCTTCATTTTGACCGACATGCTGAGCAGCGGCAGCACCGTCTTCGGAGACCGCGACACTGTCGGCGTAATTGATGGCGAGACAATAAAGATTCAGGAGTTCCAAAACAAGATAGAGAACGCGGAGGAGTTCGCCAAGATGAACACCCAGGGCTCCATCTCAGAGGAGATGCAGAACCAGATCCGTGAGCAGGTTTGGAACGAGCAGATCGCCGACATCACGTTTGGCAAGCTCTACGAGGCCGCCGGCGTCGTTGTGACCCCTGAGGAGCTGCTCGATATGGCCATCGGCCAAAACATCTCCCCCATGCTCCGCCAGCTCTTCACCAACCCGCAGACGGGTGTCTATGACAAGGCCCAGGCCGAGGCTTTCCTCCGCAACAAGAATACTGACCCTCAGGCCTACTTTTTCTGGGCCAATGTGGAGAAACAACTCAAAGACAATAGGCTGAGCGCTAAATACAACGGCCTCATCCGTCAGAGCATCTTCTGCAACAAGGCGCAGCTGGAGCTTGACATGGCGAAGCGCGCCAACGCCTACGATGTAAACTACGTGGCCGTGCGCTACTCTCTCATCCCAGACAGCACCATCAGCGTCTCCGATGCCGAGATAAAGGAGGTGTATAACAAGAACAAGGAGTTCTATCGCGTTGGCGAAGGCCGCGACATTGAGTACGTCTCTTTCCCCATCCGCCCCTCCGATCAAGACCGCGCGGACACGGAGAAGCAGCTCCAGGAGCTCAAGGCCGACTTTGAGGCCCCATCCGCCAACGCTTACGACTTCGTCCGTATGAACTCAGAGAACCCCGCGCCGGAGCGTTTCGTCTCTGCCGCGCAGCTCAGCTCCAACGTGGCAAAGTTTGTCGAGACGGCGCAAGTGGGCGAGGTCTATGGCCCATATGTCGAGGGAGACACCTATAAACTCTCCAAACTTGCGGCTGTGGCCATGCGTCCTGACTCCGTCAAGGCGCGTCACATCCTCATTCGCGACAGCAAGGAACTCGCCGATAGCCTTCTCGCGGTTGTCAAAGGTGGCGCCAACTTCGCCGATGTGGCTCGTCGGTATAGCCAAGACCCGGGGTCGGCCATCAATGGCGGCGACCTCGACTGGTTTCCCGACGGTGTCATGGTCCCGGAGTTCAACGAGGCTTGCTTCACGGCTCACAAGGGAGACATCGTGATGGTTCAGACCCAGTTCGGCTACCACATCATCAACATTCAGGATCGTGGTGCCGAGGTGAAGAAATATAGCGTGGCCACCGTAGAGAAGACCCTTCAGTATAGCAGCCGCACTCAGCAGCTGGTATATGCCCAGGCCAACGCTTTCCTCTCCAACATCAAGAACGCGGAGACTTTCCAGGCGGTCGTAGACACGTCCAACGTCATCAAGCGCGTCGCGCGTGCCATTCGCCCCAACGCTCAGTCAGTCAATTCCATCAAGCATGCCAGAGACATCGTCAAGTGGGCCTACGAGGCTAGCGTTGGCGACGTGTCTAAGCTCTTCCTTTGCGATGACGAGTTCGTCTTGGCTCTCCTCACAGGCGAGCAGGAGAAGGGCTACGCCAAGGTGTCTGACGTCTCGGCAGGCATAGCCAGCCAAATTCGTCGAGACAAGAAGGCCGAGGCCGTCACCGCCGCCACGCAGGGCAAGACCCTGGCCGAGATTGCCGCGCTTTATAATGCTAAGGTAGACACCGCTGCCGCCGTATCTTACGGCCTCAACAGCGTTCCCGGCGCAGGCATGGAACCCGCTCTCGTTGGCAAGATCGTGGCTTCCGAGAAGGGCAAAGTCTTCTCCGCCGTCAAGGGCAATAATGGAGCCTACGCTTTCGAGGTTGTTGACATTCAGCCGCAGCCATCCACAGAGGAGCAGGTGCGCAACGCCTACGATCAGCGCATGCAGTCCATCGTCTACGCCATCCGTCAGGCTGTGACCGACGTGGACATTGAGGATAACCGAATCAAATTCTACTAGGCCTACAACGCCAGTAGGGAGGAATAAGCGCAAAGGCCGCCGCTCGTCAGGGCGGGCGGCCTTTGTCTTTTCCTGCGCCCTTTACTATATCTCCATCAGAAAAATTAGCCATGGTAGCAAAAAACGATTTGACACCGGCCAAACAGTTCCTTCACAACTATCTCGATGACGAGCGAGTGTCCTCCATCCGCGCTCACCTCGCGGGCCCTGGGGCGGCCTCGGGGTTCACTGTTGGCGGCCTTGTGGCGTCGGCGCGCGCGGCTGTCGTGGCGGCGTGCGGCTGCCGAAGAAATGTTGTGGTCTGTGCTGAGCGAGATGACGCCCCATACGTCTACCATGATCTCTGCTGCCTGCTTGGCGATGACAAGGTATTCTTCCTGCCATCCTCTTTCCGCCACGCCCCCAAGACTGATGGGTACGATGCGCAAAACGTCCAGCTGAGGACCGAGGCATTGTCTCATTTTGCGGTGGACGCAGAGGTGACGGTAGTCACCTATGCCGCGGCCATGGCCGAGAGAGTGCCGGCCTCAAAGGTTTTGCGAGAAGACTTCCTCTCGCTCCATAAGGGAGACAAGATAAGCCTCTCCTTTCTGGTCGATACGCTCGTGGAGTATGGGTTCACAAGGTCCGATTTCGTTTTTGGCCCGGGGCAATTCTCTGTTCGCGGCAGCATTGTTGACTTTTTCTCTTTCGCTTCCGACGCGCCCACGCGCGTGGATTTCTTCGGAGACGAGGTGGACTCCATTCGCAGCTTTGAGCTTGACACGCAGCTCTCAACGGAGAAGATAGAGTCGGTGAACATTGTGCCTGATCTTGGCCGCTCCGAGGCGTCGGCCAGTTTGGCCCCGTTTTCGGCATCGCTGTCTGATCAGGTGGCGTTGTGGTTTTTCTCACGCTCGCTTTGCGCCGAGATGATAAATGCGCACTACGCCTCGGTTGTGGAGAGCGATGATAAAGATAACCCCGTGTCCATCGGTTCTTTCTGCAAGGCCGATGATTGGATGTCTGCCGTCAGCTGCCGCTGGGTGGATGTGGTGGACGGCGTCAAAGGTGCCGAGCTGGACTGCCAGACGACACCCCAGCCTCTCTTCAAGAAAAACTTCGACCTGCTCGAAGATGACATATATTACAAGTCCGCCGATGGCTACAAGGTTTTCCTCTTGTCAGACAACAGCCGTCAGCTCCAAAGGCTCAAAGTCATCTTGGGTGAGCGCAAGCGCAAGTTGTCTTATCAAGAGCTGGCGTTGTCACTCCACGGCGGGTTCGTAGACAAGGCGTCGCGCCTTTGCTTCTACACCGACCACCAGATCTTTGAGAGGTATCAGAGATACACGCTGCGCAATGACCAGATGCGTCAGCAGCAGCAAAGCATAACCTTGCGCGAGCTGAGCGCGCTCAATGTGGGCGACTATGTTGTGCACATTGACCATGGCGTGGGCGTTTTCGGAGGCCTTGTGACGCAACGCCAAGGAGACAAGACGTTCGAGGCCATCAGGCTGACATTCCAGGGAGGGGACACGCTGCTGGTCAACGTGCAGTCTATGCACAAAATCAGCAAATATCGTGGCCGCGACGGCGTGCCTCCAAAGGTGGAGAGGCTCGGCTCCGCGCACTGGGGCAGGCTCAAGGAGAAAGCCAAGAGCCGCGTCAAAGACATTGCCCGTGAGCTTATTGCCCTCTATGCCAAACGAAAAGATGAGCAAGGCTTCGCTTTCTCGCCAGACTCTTATATGCAGCAGGAGCTGGAGGCCTCGTTCCTCTATGAAGACACGCCAGACCAGTATAAAGCCTCCAAAGCCATCAAGGCAGATATGGAACGCCAGGCCCCAATGGACCGTCTGGTGTGCGGAGACGTTGGCTTCGGCAAGACCGAGCTAGCCATCCGCGCAGCTTTCAAGGCCGTGTGTGACGGCAAGCAGGTGGCCGTGCTGGTCCCGACCACGGTGCTGGCCTTTCAGCATTACAACACGTTCCGCTCCCGACTCAAAGACTTGCCGTGCAAGGTGGAGTATGTGAGCCGCTTGCGCAAGAGCTCTGAGATTCGCGACGTCATAAAGAGGTTGGCGGCGGGCGATGTTGACATCATCATAGGCACTCATCGCCTCATTGGTAAAGATGTAAAGTTTAAGGACCTGGGGCTGCTCATCATTGATGAGGAGCAGCGATTCGGCGTGGGGGTCAAGGAGAAATTGCGTCAGCTCAAAGTGAATGTAGACACTCTCACACTCTCCGCCACGCCCATCCCGCGCACGCTCCAGTTCTCCCTCATGGGGGCCCGAGACCTCAGCGTCCTCGCCACTCCGCCGGCCAATAGGCAACCCATTGTCACAGAGGTGCAGACGTTTAGCGAGGAGGCCATGTGCGACGCCATCAACTTTGAGGTGGCGCGAGGCGGGCAGGTCTTCATCATAAACAACCGCATTGAGCATCTGGCGGAGTTGCAGCGGGTCATTGCCCGGCTGCTGCCGCAGGTGCGCACCGTCGTGGCACACGGGCAGATGGAGGGCACGATGCTGGAGAGCATAATGCTTGATTTCATTGATGGAGATTACGATGTCTTGCTCGCCACCACAATCATTGAGAGCGGGCTAGACATCCCTAACGCCAACACCATCATAATCAACAACGCCCACCAGTTCGGCCTCTCCGAGCTGCATCAGCTCCGCGGGCGCGTGGGGCGCAGCAACAAGAAAGCCTTCTGCTACCTCTTTGCGCCGCCACTCTCCACCCTTACGCAAGACGCGCGCCGGAGGCTCCAGATCATTGAGGAGTTCTCCGACCTGGGCTCTGGCTTCAACATAGCCATGCAGGACCTCGACATCCGAGGCGCAGGCAACGTCTTGGGGGCGGAACAGTCTGGCTTCATCACAGACATGGGCTACGAGACCTACCAGAAGATTTTGGCCGAGGCCATAATTGAGCTGAAAACGACGGAATATAAAGAGCTATTCTCCGACCCCGACGCCGTGGCGGCCAACGACGCCATCCCGCAGTTCGTGGCCGACACGCAGGTTGACACCGATGAGGAGATCCTCTTCCCTGACGACTACATATCCAGCATCTCGGAGCGCATGAGGCTATACAAGGAGCTTGACTCAATGAGCCGAGACGAGGACATTGACCGCTTTGGCCGAGAGCTGGAGGACCGTTTCGGCCCCATGCCAAAGCCATCCGCCGAATTGCTTGAGGTGGTCAAGATCAGGATTCGGGCGCAGAAACTGGGCGTGGAGCGGGTGCTGTTCAAAAACAATCAGGTGACGTTTTACTTCGTCTCCGACCAGAAGTCGGCGTTCTACCAGTCGCCCGTCTTTTCGGCCATCATTGGCTGGATTCAGGCCCACCCCCGCAAGGCGCAGCTCAAACAAACGGCGGACAAGCTCAGCATGGTAATAAAAGACGTCAAGACCTTGGCCGACTTGCGAGCCCTAGTAGACGATATGGCGGCCGAGGCCAAGGTGGCGTAGGGCTCCTGCGTCTCTCGCTATTTCTGCGGAGGCGAGGTTTTTCCGTCCATAAACCCTAACTTTGAGAGTGTGCCGGACTGCCATAGGCGTGAGCCTGGCATCATAGTGTAACAAGAGAAAGTACAATGTCTTCCATCCTCATAACCAACATCGTGATCCTCGTGGTCATGCTGCTGCTCTCGGCCTTCTACTCTGGCAGCGAGATGGCGTTTCTCTCGTCCAACAAGCTGCTCATTGAGATAGGGCGACCCAAGCACCCCCGCCTGGCCAGCATAATAGACATTTTCTATGCCCGCCCGTCGTTGCTCATTGCCACCATCCTTGTGGGCAACAACGTCACCATGGTCATCTTTGGCCTCGTCTTCTCAGACACTGTCGGCCCGTGGGTTGGCGGTTTCGTCCACAGCTCCTCGCTCGCCCTGCTGGTCCAGACCATACTCTCCACCATCATTGTCATCGTCACGGGCGAGTTCCTGCCCAAGAGCCTCATCCAGCTCAACCCGTCGATGATGCTCTACGTCTTCGCAGTGCCGCTATTTTTCTTCTACATCATCTTCTACCCCATAGCCGTGGTAATGCAGAAGTGCGCCACGTTCTTCATCCGTCATGTCTTGCGCTCACAGGCCGAGGAAGACGCCGCGGAGATGCTGCCGGGCAGGGTGGATTTTGACAACCTCGTCTCCATGCAGGCCGAGAAAAGCGGGGAAGACTCCGAGGTGGGGCTTGAGGCCAAGCTCATGAGAAACGCGCTCGACTTCTCCAAGATAAAAGTGCGAGACTGCTACGTGCCGCGCACCGACATTGTCGCCATCAGCATTGAGGAGACGGTGGAGAAACTCTACGAGAAATTTGTCTCATCGGGCTACTCAAAAATACTTGTCTACCGAGGCTCTTTTGACAACATTGTGGGCTACGTCCACGTCTCTGAGATGTTCAAGGGCGCCAAGACCATCCGCGCCATGATGTCGCCCATAGCCGTTGTGCCAGAGACCATGAGAGCCAACCTCCTCTTGCGGCAGTTCACGAGCCAGCATAAGAGCATAGCCATTGTGGTGGATGAGTTTGGTGGCACGTCGGGCCTAATCACGCTAGAGGATGTCTTGGAGGAGATCTTTGGAGAGATAAATGACGAGCACGACCAAGACGAGCTTGTGGAGCAGAAGATTGACGACCGCACATTCGTCTTCTCTGGCCGAGTGGAGGTGGATGACGTCAATGAGAAGTTCGGCCTCAGGCTTCCCGTGTCTGATGACTATGACACCTTGGCGGGCCTCATCCTCTCCGAGGCGCAGTCCATCCCAAGGCAGGGTGAGGTGGTGAAAATAGACGATTTCGAGTTCAAGATCATCCAGGCCGGCCACGCCACCATAGACAAGGTGCAGCTCACCATCGTATAACGCGCGCATATGCCCATTTTTCAGCGTCGCGCCGTGTTAAATATGCCTATAATTGAAAATATTGGGCTAACTTTGCCAAGCGTTGTGCGGACGGCCTCTCGCCATTGGTGGTGGCCTTCCTGACCCATGGCGGGGCCGACGCCATCAAGGTAAAAATATCACTAAAGCATACAATGAAACAAATTTTCTGCACTTTGGCCTTGGCCACGGCTCTGCTCACATCTTGCCAAAAGGAGCAGGCGGGCCAGGGTTGCGCCATCGCCGCGACAGACTCAACGAAATGCGCCATAGCCTTTGTCAACACCGACACGCTCCTCAGCAACTACGACTACGCCAAGAAGATGTCGGAGAGCCTCAACAACAAGGCAGAGAACTCAAGGGCAAACTACAACGAGAAGCTGCGAGTCTTCAACCAGGAGCTCTCAGAGTTTCAGCGCAAGGTGCAGAACAACGGCTTCCTCTCCATGGAACGCGCCCAGAGCGAGCAGGCCCGCCTCCAGAAAGAGGAGCTGAAGCTCCAGGAGCTTAACCAGCAGCTCAGCGCGGAGCTAATGCAGGAGCAGGCTCGCGTGACCACCGAGTTGCGAGACACCGTCTCGAACTTCCTCCAGAGCTACGCCAAAGGCCGCTACTCCCTCATTCTCAACAATAACATGAGCAACGACCTTGTCCTCTACTCCGTCCCGGCCATAGACATCACGGCCCAAGTGGTGGAGGCACTCAACGCCCGCTACGCAGCGGCGCAGAAGTAGGTCGCAAAAAAAGAATATTGTGTTTGGGAGGCTTCCGAAAGACGGAGGCCTCCCTTTTGCTTTTCTTTGCAATTGCCGCTATCTTAGCGAGACTAAAGAAGAACAGATTATGGACTCTCACGACAATAAGGCACTGTCGCCGCTCGGCTGCATAGACGCGGTGTCTGACATTGTGGGTCGCGGCCTGCCGCGGCAAGACACGCTCAACCTTGTGGCCGAGACCCTGCCCGACGCTTTTGGCGGACGGGCCGTGGCGCAGATTGACTACGCTGGCCTCGCTTTCCAGACCCCAGGCTACGCCCCGTCTCCGTCTTTCATAGCCGCGGACTTTGTCACCATCGACGACCGCAAAGGGCGTGTCGTGGTCTCGGCCAAGCCGGGGGAGGGCATTGAGTTCACGCCCGAGGAGCAACGTATGCTCACCGTGGTGGCGAAGCTGGTGTGCGGGTTCATTGACAGCTTCCGGGGCAGGGACATATATGCCAGCCGCCCAAGGGAAAAAGGCGCGGCGGTGAGCGAAGACTTCCGCAAGGCTCTGACCACAGACAAGAAGCCGCTCCAGCTCTTTTTCAACAAGCAGGTGCTTGACAGATACGTGTATCTTGACATGATGAAGTACAAGATACACAACATACTCTTCGTGGCCACGCTCTATGACGCCTTCACGCTCGAAAACGATGACAGCTTCTTTGAGCAGTTTATGGGCGAGATATACCAATATAGCCTGTTTTCGCTCCCGCGCATCACGGGTGTGGCCTCGGCGGAAGATGCCATGGAGCTGATGAAGACCACGCGTTTTGACATGGCGTTGCTCATGGTCGGCATTGACATGGACACGCCCTTCCTCCTCTGCAAGGCCATAAAGGAGCGGCAGCCAGACATCCCAGTCTACCTCCTGGCCAGCCAGAAGAGCAGCGTGGGGGTGGTGGAGAAGAGGGCGCAAAAGACGCCATCCGTTGACAAGGTCTTCGTCTGGGGGGGCAACTCCGACGTCATATTCTCCATCGTAAAGTCTACCGAAGACGCCGCCAACGTGGCCGATGACACCCGCATCGGACTGGTCCGCGTCATACTGCTCGTGGAGGACTCGCCGGAATATTACTCCAAATATCTCCGAATACTATTCTCCATTGTCTTCAACCAGGTGCAGAAACTCTTGCAGGAAGACGACCGCAACGAGATAAACCGAGTGTCCAAAATGAGACAGAGGCCCAAAATCCTCCACGCCCGAAACTATGAGGACGCCATGTACATCATTGAGCGATACCGCGACCACCTGCTCTGCGTCATTTCCGACGTCGAGTTCGAGCGCGGCGGCAAGGCCGATGACCGTGCAGGATATAAGCTCCTGAAAACCATACAGGCCGAGCTGCCTCAGCTGCCGACGATACTCCAAAGCGCGGTGCCAGAAAACCGAGTCTTGGCCAACGAGCTGGGCGTCACCTTCCTAGACAAGGACTCGGAGACGCTCCAGGCCGACCTTGTCAGTTTCCTCACAAGCAGGTTGGGGTTTGGCGACTTCATTTTCCGCAACAAGCAGGGGCGCCCCGTGGCGCAGGCCAAGGGAATCAAGGAGTTCGAGACGGTCTTCCGAAACATCCCGGCAGACAAGCTCAAGCAGCAGTGCCGCGGCTACCGCATCTCATCGTGGCTCATGAGCCGCGGCGAGATTCCGTTGGCCAGGACTCTCAACGCCATCTCTTTTGCCGACTATGCCGACCCCGAGGAGTTCCGCGCCGAGGTGCTGCGCCTTATGGACGAGTATAGGGCCGACAGGCGCCGAGGCAAAAAGCTGGACTATGACGAGGTGGACATGCCCGACGAGAAGAACATCATAATGCTCTCGCCCGGCAAGCTCGGAGGCAAGGGCCGCGGCCTGGCCTTCATCAACACTCTCATCCAAAACCTGGACACGAGCGAGTTCGACGCCCGCATCAACGTCCGAATTCCCATCACGGCCATCATTGGCACTGACGAGTTCACGGCCTTCATGAAGCGGGGAGACCTCATGCCCTACGCCATGTCTTGCCCCCCTTATGAGGAGCTTCGCGAGAGGTTCAACGCCACGCCATTGTCAGACAAGCTCATGGCGCGCCTCAAACGCTTCGTGGGGCAGGTGCGCCGCCCGCTGGCCGTGCGCTCCAGCTCTCTCTCAGAAGATTCGCTCAACCAGCCCTTCGCCGGTGTCTTTGACACATATCTTGTCCCGAACAACGCCGACACGGCAGAGGAGAACGCTGCCAACGTGGCCTCCGCCGTCAAGATGGTCTTTGCCTCAATATATTCTCCCACAAGCCGGGCATATTTCCAAACCACCAAGGTGAACATTGAGAAAGAGAAGATGGCCGTGGTGATTCAGGTTCTTGTGGGCAATGAATACGACGGGTTCTACTATCCGCACATAAGCGGCACGGCGCAGAGCTTCAACTACTATCCCGTGGCCCATATGCAGCCCGAGGAGGGCTTCGCCGTGGCGGGCTTTGGGCTGGGATATTACGTGGTGGGCGGCAGCAAGGCCTTCCGCTTCTCGCCGGCATGGCCAGCTGTGGACACCATGTCAGTCCAAGACATGGTCAAAAACACACAGGTTGACTTCCTTGCCGTAGACCTGCGCCGCAAGGCCGTGGACTATGTCCACGATGGCGAGACGGCGCCCCTCCAGACGCTGGACATCCTGGAGGCCGAGAAGCACGGCACGTTGCGCCACTGCGCCTCTGTCTATAATCCGCAAAACGACACCATAGAGCCAGGCTTGCGGGCCTATGGCCCCAGGGTGGTGAACTTTGCGGACATCCTCAAATATGACTACATCCCGCTGCCGCGCCTGCTCTCCGTGGTGCTCGGGGCCGCAAAAGACGCCTTCGGCACTCCCGTGGAGATCGAGTGGGCTGTGGACCTGGAGGAAGACGAGAAGGGCGTGCCGTCTTTCTACCTCTTGCAAATGAAACCCATAATAACCGACCTGAGGGGCGACAGTGTGGAGGTGACGAGGCCGGCGAAAGAAGGGGCCTACCTCTTCACCACGCAGAGCCTAGGCAACGGCAGGGTGGACGGCATAACGGACATCATCTTTGCCGACCCCGATGCCTTTGACAAGATGCAGACGGAGCAGATGGCCAAAGAGATAGGATATCTCAACGACCTTATGATGCAAGAGGGACGAGAGTACCTCCTCATTGGCCCAGGCCGGTGGGGGACGAGAGACAAGTTCATTGGCATACCTGTCCAATGGTCTGAAATTTCAAAGGCCAAGCTCATTGTGGAGATGAGCCTGCCGGGCTTCCCGCTCGACTCGTCTCTTGGCTCGCACTTTTTCCACAATGTCACGTCAATGAACATTGGCTACCTGGCCGTCATGAGTGAGAGCCAGACAGATTTTATCAACTGGGAGCTTCTGCGCCAGCTCCCTGTGGTGCGCTCCACCACGTTCTTCCGCCAGGTGCGCGCCTCGCGCCCGTTGGACATCCGTATGAACGGCAAGCGGCGCATGGCAGTGGTGCGGCCTGGCGGCCCTGACGAGACCATATAGGCCCATGCGGCGGCAGCCGTGCGACCCGCCTGCGACATTTCATTCTTGTCGCAGGCGGGTTGTCTCGTGCCATGGAGGTGTCTCATCTTTAGACAGCGGTGTCCATTTTTTTGACAGTAAGGCTTAGTCTGTCCGATGGTAATATGTTGATTGATAGGTGTCTGCATTCTTTGGCACGCTATTGGCTCCTCTTGGTGTCAGAAAAGAGAGTTTTATATATGGACATCAAGATTGAGAAGAGAAAAGGGCTCACGCCGCGGCGTGTCGTTGTGGCGTTGGGCGCGGTGGCGGCTGTGGGTCTTGTGGCCTGGGCCGTGGCGGGCGGTGCTGCTGGCGGGCTCAGAGTGTCTCGCAGGTCAATCACGGTCTCCACTGTCACCCGCGGTGAGTTCAACGATTTCATCCGCGTCAGCGGCCGCGTGGCCCCCATCTCGGTGGTGCAGCTCAGCCCCGAGGAGGGTGGCATTGTCCGCGAGAAGGTGGTTGAGGAGGGGGCGAGCGTAAAGGCGGGAGACGTCATCTTGCGCCTCTCCAACTCCAACCTCGATTTACAGATTCTCAACGCCGAGGCTGAGCTGGCCGAGAAGCAAAACCTCTTGCGAAACACGCAGGTGGCCATGCAGCAAGACAAGTTGGCAAACGAGCAGGAACGAATCCAGCTCAATATGGAGGCCGAGCGCAAAGGCCGAGGCGCAAGCCAGAGCGAGAGGCTCTATGCCCAAAAGTTCATAAGCCGAGAGGAGTGCCTGCAGGCGCGGGAAGACTATGAGCTGGCTCTCCGCAAAAAAGCCCTTGTGGAGGAGAGGCTGCGGCAAGACTCTGTGTATCGCACAGTGCAGATGGAGCAGATGGAGGACAACTTGGCGAACATGAGGCGCAACGTGGTGCTGATTCGCGAGCGCAAGAGCAAGCTCGAGGTGCGCGCACCGATAGACGGCGAGCTGGGGCTGCTCGACGTGGAGCTGGGGCAGAGCATCACGGCGGGCCAGATGGTGGGACAAATCAACGACATGAGCGACTATAAGATTGAGGCCAAGATAGATGAGCATTATATTGACAGGGTCACGGGCGGCCTTCCCGCCGAGTTTGAGCGGCAAGAGAGCAAATTTGCGCTGCGCGTCCGCAAGGTGTTCCCTGAGGTGCGGGAGGGGCGATTTCGCACCGATTTCGTTTTCGACGGAGACAGGCCAGACAACATCCGCAGCGGCCAGACCTACTACATAAATTTGCAACTTGGCGAGCCCACCGAGTGCCTCATGATTCCCAAGGGGGCGTTTTTCGCCTCCACTGGCGGGCAATGGATCTTTGTCTTGAGCGCCGACGGCTCCAAGGCCTTCAGGAGGCAGATTCGCATAGGGAGGCAGAACCCGCAGACCTATGAGGTGCTGGATGGCCTGGAGGCCGGCGAGAAGGTGCTGACATCGGGCTATGAGGCCTTTGGAGACAATGATGTTTTGAGCATAACGGACTGACGTTTTTTACATTATGGGCGTGGAGATGGAAGACGGAGGGGCATGGCTCGTCTTGTCCGTAGGGGCGTTCTCTTGCGTGCTTGGGGCGGGGCAGTGCGTCCTCTCTTTGGGCGAGCTCATTTGGGTGTTGCCTTTTTAGCTAAAGTGAAATTATTAACCGGTTAAAACAATACTGATATGATAAAAGTGGAGAACATGAGCAAGGTCTTCGCCACAGACGACGTGCGGACCATTGCCCTCAACAACATAAGCCTTGAGGTGGCGGATGGCGAGTTCGTGGCCATCATGGGGCCGTCTGGTTGTGGCAAGTCCACGCTCTTGAGCATCTTGGGACTTCTGGATAACCCTACGTCGGGCCACTATTGGCTGGCGGGCCGCGAGGTGGGCGGTTTGCGAGAGAGCGACCGCACCAGGCTCCGCAAAGGCTCCATCGGTTTCGTTTTCCAGAGCTTCAACCTCATTGACGAGCTTAACGTCTTTGAGAATGTGGAGCTGCCGCTCATATATATGAAAGTGCCCGCGGCAGAGCGCAAAGTGCGCGTGGAGGCCGCGCTGAAACAAATGGCCATAAGCCACCGCGCCACGCACTACCCGCAGCAGCTCTCGGGCGGACAGCAGCAGAGGGTGGCCATAGCGCGGGCTGTGGTGGGAAGGCCCAAGATGATTTTGGCCGATGAGCCCACGGGCAATCTTGACAGCCACAATGGTCAGGAAGTCATGGAGATGCTCTATGCGCTCAACCGCGAGGGCACAACCATTGTCATGGTGACGCACAGCCAGCGCGACGCCTCTTTCGCCATGCGGACCATACACCTTTTCGATGGTGAGATTGTAAACGGATAAAATGCAAGGCAATATGATTTGGCTCCGAAATTTTGTCCACGCCTTCAGGCGTTTCTTCACGGCCAGCCTCCTCAGTCTGCTCGGCTTGGCTGTGGCCTTTGGCGCTTTCTTCGTCATAATGACGCAGGTGGACTATGATTATTCGTTTGACAAGGGCTTTGACGGGTATGAGAATATTGTGCGCGTCGAGGCGTGCGTGGGAAATGACAATGAACGGCAGGCATACCTGTGTCGCCCTGTGGCCGATATCATAAGTTCTAGTTCGCCACATGTGGTGGGCTCCATGCTCGTTGAAGGGTGGCAGATGACCGTTAAGGAGGTGTGGGCGCAAGACCGTTGCCATGATAATGTGATGGTAAGATTCGGCTTTGGCGACTTTTTGTCCATTTTGCGTCCCGAGATGCTCGTGGGCTCCACGGGTGTCTTGCCGCTTGGCAAGGCCATCATTCCCGCCAGTTTGGCGCAGAGGTTTTTCGGCAGGGTCGATTGCGTGGGAGAGGCTTTTCAACTGGGTCAGGAAGAAGATGTGGTGGCGGGGGCATATGAGGTGGGTGGCGTGTATCGCGACTTCCCCGATAACAGCACGTTTGGCAACTGCATATATGTGTGCGAGAACCACAAAGTGGAAGAGAGAAGCAGAAATGACTGGACCACATGGAACTATCATCTCTACCTCCGTCTGGATCGCGCCGATGCCATAGACGATGTCATGTCCGCCGCATGGCTCAAGCTACAAAAAGATGGCGACCCGGGCTACGTCTCCGGCACCCCCGAGGAACTGCAAAACAATATGTTGCGTTACACGTCGTTGGCCGATGTCCACTTCTCGCCCGTCGGCGGGGCCGACTGCGCCAGCCGTTCCACCATGTGGCTGTTGGTGGCCATTTCCATTGTCGTGGTGCTGGTGGCGGCCATCAACTTCACAAATTTCTGTTTGGCCGAGACCCCCATGCGCATCCGCGGCATCAATACTCGCAAGGTGCTTGGCGCGTCGGTAGGCTCTTTGCGCTTTGGGCTTGTCTTGGAGAGCGTGGCCATGTGCGCCTTGGCGTTCGTCTTGTCCGTGGTTCTTGTCCGCGCTTTGGGTGGTGTCTTGTCACAAAGCATTGTTGAGGGTGTGCTTTC
>CAKUYZ010000024.1 GCA_934717675.1 uncultured Bacteroidales bacterium | reverse complement strand
GACCTACATTGTGCTTTGCTGCCTCATGGGCATCAAGTTCTGCTTCTCGGGCTTGCAGTCGCTCCGCATCAAGGAGACCGACCGCATTGCCGCCCTTGTGGCGGAGACCCGCAAATTGGGGTTCGTCATTGAGGCTGTGGGAGACGACAGCATAAGGTGGGACGGGACGCGGTGCCAACCATCGTCCGATCCCATCTCGACATATAAGGACCACCGGATGGCAATGTCTTTCGCCGTGGCCTCATTGGCGCAAGACAATGTGTGCATTGTGGATCCTGACGTTGTGTCGAAGTCATACCCCAGCTTCTGGGACGACCTGCGCAAGGCCGGATTCTCAATCTCCGAAAAACTACAAACAATCATATAACCTACTATGCGACACCTCTTTATGCTTATGGCCGCATCTTTGGCGGCATCTCCGTCTTTGGCCGCCGACACGGTCAAGACAGTCAGCCCCGACGGCCGGCTTGTCGTCTCCACAACGGCAGATGGCGGCCGCCTGACCTACGCCGTCACATATGACGGGCAAGATGTCATCTTGCCATCGCGACTGGGCCTTGTGGCAGATTTCGGCTCTTTGGCTGATGGCCTGGTGATAGACAGCACCTCGTGCCACGACGTGAATTTCGACTATTCCCTAGACCGCATCAAACGCGGCCATGTCAACGTGCCGGCCAAGAGGAGAACGGTGTGGGCGAGCGGCAAAGACGGCCTGAGGCTCGAGGTGGAAATGGTGGTGGAAAACAACTCCCTGGCCTTCCGATATGCCATCCCGAGACAAGGCGAGACGGGGAGTGTCCGAGTCATGAGCGAGGCAACGGAGTTCCGCTTCCCGCGGCAGACCACCACTTTCCTCACGCCCCAAAGCGACGCCATGATAGGCTGGAAGCGCACTAAGCCGTCATATGAGGAGGAGTACGCTCTCGATGCGCCCATGGACAGCAAGTCGGCATACGGCCACGGCTACACGTTCCCCTGCCTGTTCAACATAGGCGGCAAGGCCTGGGCTCTTGTTAGCGAGACGGGCGTGAGCAGCCGCTACTGCGCCTCTCACCTGAGCGATTACGCCGACGGGGCCTACTCCGTGGCGTTCCCCATGCCCGAGGAGAACAATGGCAACGGCACGCCAGAACCCGCCATGGCATTGCCCGGCCATACGCCGTGGCGCACCATCAGCGTGGGGCTGACGCCCGCGACGGTCGCCGAGCAAACCATAACGTGGGACGTGGTGACGCCGCAGTTCAGCACAGACTGGAAGCCAGCCTACGGCAAAGGAACGTGGAGCTGGATATTGTGGCAAGACGCTAGCATAAACCTTTATGACCAAAAGGCATATGTGGACTTTGCGCGAGACATGGGCTATTCTTATGTCTTGATAGACAACTGGTGGGATGCGAACATTGGCCGCGATGGCATTGCCGGCCTGGTGGAGTATGCCAAGGATCGAGGCGTAGACGTTGTGCTGTGGTACTCATCTTCCGGCTACTGGAACGACATTGTGCAGGGCCCCACCAACCTTATGGACCGCGCCATCGCCCGCAAAGAGCAGATGAGGTGGATGCGAGACCTGGGCGTCAAGGGCATTAAGGTCGATTTCTTTGGCGGCGACAAGCAAGAGACCATGCGGCTCTATGAGGACATATTGTCCGATGCCGCCGACGCGGGTCTCTTCGTCATCTTCCACGGAGCCACGCTGCCGAGAGGTTGGGAGCGCATGTATCCCAACTACGTGGGTTCGGAGGCCGTGCTGGCATCGGAAAACCTAATCTTCGACCAGCACCACTGCGACATTGAGGCCATGAGCGCCACCCTCCACCCCTTCATCCGCAACGCCGTGGGCTGCATGGAGTATGGCGGCTCATTCCTTAACCGTCATATGAGCCGGGACAATAAGAGCGGCAACCTCAGGAAGACGTCTCAAGTCTTCTCGCTCGCCACGGCCATTGCGTTCCAAAACCCTATGCAATTCTTCGCCTTGGCGCCAAACAACTTGACCGACGCCCCAGCCGAGTGCATAGACTTCTTGAAGCATGTCCCCACCACGTGGGACGAGACAAGAATCATTGACGGATACCCTGGCCGATACGTGGTCTTGGCGCGCCGGCATGGCTCCAAATGGTATCTTGCCGCCATCAACGGCACCGGCGAGACGCTGAAACTCAACGTGGAGCTGCCTTTCGCCCAAGGCAATGTGGTGAGCCTCTATCAAGATGGCAAGACGATTGACCTCGTGAAGCTCTCGGAGGTGAAGGTCGGCAAGAAGACCGGCCACTTGACCATTATGCCGCAAGGGGCCGTGGTGATGGTTGGCGGCAATTAGCGCGGCGGAGTTCTGTCAATATGGCATAACAAGCGGAGGCGCGGTCTCGTCACTATATGACGGTTCCGCGCCTCCGCTCTTTGTTTGTGTGGCGTCTCTAGCCCCTCTCGCGCAGCTTCGTGACAAAATCGGCCACAATGCCATAGGCCCAACTGCCCAGGCATGCCCCGCACACGTCCGCCCCCCAGTCTAGCAGCGAGCAGTCGCGGCCGGGGGTGAAGCTCTGGTGCACCTCGTCCACCATGCCGTAGGCCGCGGTCATAAGCACGGGGATGGCCCACCGCCATTTCTTGTCTCGCGGCGTGCCGTTCGCCCCAAATGCCATCCAAAACGCGAGTCCGCCATAGCATATGGTGTGGACGAGCTTGTCGGCGTTCCAAAACTGGGGCATCTGCTCAATGGTAGGCATCGAGGAGAGAGTCCAGCTGCAGGCGATGATGGCCGCGGCTGGAATCCATCTGGCCACGCCCTTCAGAGTCAAGCTGTGAGCCATTGGCCTAGTCCACTTTGTCGCCAAGGAAGGAGAAAGAGGAGATGGACACGGGCATGTTGCCTATTTTCACGTCGGCTAGTGATAGAACGCCGTTACGGCCATTGGCCATCCCGCTCTCCAACTTGCCGCTGACAGTCAGCTCGTTCACGCTGCCGCCAATTCCGACTTTGGCGGTGGCGTTGAACGGGTTCTTGCGGCTCATGTTGTTGCTTGAACCCTTCACCTCGACGCTGTCAATGGTGAAGCCGCCCACGTTCACCTCCAGATTGTTAGCCTGGGCAATGGTGAGCTTGCGCGCAGCCATGGTGATGGTCACCATGCCTGTTTTGCCCATGGGGGCAATGGTCATGGTGTCTGCGGTCGTGAAAATCTCGCCTGCGGCCGATATTGACGTGTTGCCGGCGTAGCGTGTCGTGGTGATGGTGCTGCCGCTGTCTGGGCCGTTGTCGTCATCATCATCGTCACAGCTTGCGGCGAACAGTGAGAGGGCGCAAAGCGCGGCCGCGGTGAGCTTTAAAGATGTTTTCATTAGGTAGTTAAGTTTAATTGATTAGTACCGCGCAAAGATAGCTACGCCGTCTTAGATGACAAGCCGCGCCGGGCGTTAAATGAAATATAGTCCTTACTTTTACGTCTTCGAAAGGTCAACTATTTTTGATGCGCCTCATTGTAAAATACATACGTCCCTATACCCTCTTGGCCATTGCGGCTCCCCTGTGCGTGCTGCTGGAGGTGTGGGCCGAGCTTGCCCAGCCTGAGCTCATGGCGCGCATTGTCGATCGTGGCATATTGGGCGGCGATGCGGACGTCATCAAGCCCACGTGCCTCAAGATGGTGGCCATCATGCTCTTGGGCGTGGCTGGTGGCCTTTTCTCCATCCATGCCGCCGGCCGCGTGGCCTATGGCCTGGGGGCCAAGATGCGCGCCGACGCATATAACCGCCTGACGCGTCTACCTCTGGCGGAGGTTGACCGCCTGGGCGTGCCGTCGCTCCTCACCCGTGTGACGGACGATGTGGCGCGGGTGCGGCAGGCCGTGCAGGCCTCCATGAGGTTGCTCTTCCGCGCTCCTTTGCTCTTCATTGGCTCGGTGGTCATGTCGCTCGCCGTCAGTGTAGATGTCTCCATCGTCATCGTCTCCATCATGGTGGCGTCATTCACCTTTGTTGTCGTGTCATTGCGTCGCGCCTATCCTATGTTCGTGAGGTTGCAGAGCCGGCGAGACGGTGTGGCCCGAACCGTCCGCGAGACCGTGGCGGGGGTGCGTGTGGCCAAGGCCTATCGGGGCGAGCCTTTGGAAAGAGCCAGGTTCTCACGGGCCAATGACGGCCTCACGCGCCAGTCTCTCGCGGTGTCTGGCCTCATGTCTGGCCTCATGCCCGTGGTCAGCTTCGCCCTCAATGCGGGTGTGGCCCTCATCATATATTTGGGTGCGGGGGGATTCGGGCGCTCGGCGCTTAACGTTGGCGGGGTCATGGCGGCCATAAGTTATTTGGCTCAAATACAGGTGGCTGTCATGATGGCTTCGCGAGTCATGGTCATCGTGACGCAGGCCAAGGCCTCGTTGGGCAGGGTGAGAGAGGTGCTTGAGGCGCATGCGGAGACTGAGGCCGGTGGCCTCCCTTTTGTCAATGGGGATGTCGTCTTCTCCCATGTCTCGTTCTCTTATTCGTCCCAGGCCTCGCGCTTGCAGTTGCAAGACGTCTCTTTCTCCGTTCCACAAGGAGGCACGTTGGTCATAATGGGGGAGACAGGGTCTGGCAAATCTACCATTGTCAACATCTTAGCGGGACTATATCCACCCACGGGCGGGTGCGTGTCTGTGGGCGGAGAGCCCTTGACGGCCATTGGGCGCGCAGACTTGCGTCGGCACGTGGCCGTGGCCATGCAGGGCGCATTGCTCTTTTCGGGCACTGTGCGCCAAAACATCATAATGGGCAACCCTGCCGCGTCCGATGCCGACGTGTGGGAGGCCTTGCGCCTCTCCGATGCCGAGGAGTTTGTCAGCTCCCTGCCTGGCGCTCTACAATATCAAGTTGAGCAAGGGGGGCGTAACCTCTCTGGCGGTCAACGCCAAAGGCTCTCTCTGGCCCGCGCCGTAGCCCAAAGGCCAGACGTCCTCATCATAGACGACAGCCTCAACGCGCTAGACGCCGCCACGGAGTTGCGCATACGCCGTCATCTGGTCTCCATGCCATGCACCAAAGTCATTGTGTCGCAGCGCGTCACCATCGCGTCTCTCGCCGACCAGATCATTATGCTTGAAGCCGGCAAGGTTGTCGCCCGTGGCTCTCACGACCATCTGATGAAGACTTGCGCCGCCTATCGCGAAGTCTTTCAGTCTCAAACCACAGCATAAAATTTAGAACCCGCATGCCACGCCTTTGGCCACGTCGCGTTTCCGTCCCGCCCCGCGTCTCGCTGTCGGCGAGACACAGCCTCGCCGTCTTGCGTCGGCTTCTGCCGTTTGTGACGCGGCACCCGTGGCTGTTGGCGGTTGTCGTCTTGGCCTCGGCGTCTTCCGTGGCCTCGGCTTTGCTGGCTCCCATTGAGGTGGGGCGCGCCATAGACAATTGCGTGTCGGCCTCTGAGGGGTTGAGTATAGACTGGGCGCGGCTGCTGCGGCATTTGTCGCGCCTCGCTGCCGTCTATGCGGTGGGCTTCGTTGCCGCCTGGGCGCAAGAATATTCCGTTTCGGCGTTGTCTCACAAGGTGGCGGGGCGTTTGCGCGCTTGCCTCATGGAGAGCCTTTTGGCCAAAGACGTTGCCTATTTTGACACTCATGGCCGTGGCGACATCCTTAGCCGCTTCATGAGCGATGCCGAGGCTGTGCGCGAGGGCTTGGGACCCGCCTTGGCGCAGGTGGTCACCACGCTCGTCACCATGTGCGCCATGCTTGTGGCCATGTGGGTCATGAGTGGCTGGCTGACCGTGGTGGTGTGCCTCAGCGTGCCTGCCGTCATCATTTTGTCGCGCGTGGTGTCATCGCGCTCGCGTGTGCTTTTCGCCCGCCAGCAAGAAGCCGTGGGGCGGGTGGGGGAGTTGGCCGAGGAAAGCCTTGGCGGGCTGCGCGTCATCCGCTCGCTAGGGGCTGAGAGACATTGGCGAGAGGCTTTCGCGCAGGCCAATGCGGAGTTGCGCGACGCGGGTGAGAGGTCGCAGGTGAACAGTGGAGTGCTCATGCCGCTGTTGCGTCTGCTAGATAACGTCACGTATATGCTCGTGGCTGTCGTGGGCGGCATGCTGGCTCTTAGGGGTGCTGTGTCTGTGGGTGTCATACAGTCGTTCTTGCTCTATGCCAGGCAGTTTCTGCGCCCCGTCAACATGATGGCGTCGCAGGTCAATGCCATTCAGGCGGCCATTGTCGGCGCTTGGCGCGTCTTTGGCGTCATTGACGAGCCTTGTCGGGTAGAAAGTGGCCGCTTGCGGTCTGACGTGGGCGGCGTCTTGCGCGGCGACGTTGAGTTCAGTCACGTCTCTTTTGCCTATAGCCCCGGAGAGTGGGCTTTGCGCGATGTCTCTTTCCGCGTGCCGCAGGGCGGCACTGTGGCCATTGTTGGCGGCACGGGCGCGGGCAAGACCACGCTCATAAACCTCTTGGCGCGTTTCTATGACGTGACGGAGGGCCGCATAAGCATTGGCGGCGTAGACATCCGCGCGGTGGGGCTGGAGGCGTTGCGCGGCTCCATGGCCATTGTGCTTCAAGACCCTGCGCTTTTCTCTGGCTCCGTGGCCTACAATATTTCATATTCTGACGTGTCTAGGTCGTCGTTGCCAGAGGTGGCCGAGAGTGCGCGCCAGGCCCAGGCGGATTCGTTCATAGAGAGACTGCCAGACGCCTACGCGTCGGATGTTCTCGCCATAGGCGTCGGCCTGAGTGGCGGGCAGGCACAGTTGCTGTCCATTGCCCGAGCCATGCACAGCCGCGCTCCCTTGCTTGTGCTGGACGAGGCCACGAGTTGCATAGACTCTCGCACGGAACTTATGCTTCAATGCGCCATGGCGAATCTGGTCAAGGGGCGTACGTGCATCGTCATAGCTCACCGCCTGTGCACGGTCCGCGGGGCGGATCTCATCATCGTGATGGACCGCGGACGCTTGGTCGAGATGGGTACGCACGAAAGCCTTATGGCAAAAAATGGCGCATATAAACATTTGTTTGACAGTCAGTTTATGACCTAAATGTAAAATTATGTGTAACAATATCGCCCGGTTGTCGTAGTAACACCACGGTCAAAAGAAAAAAACTCGACATCCTAACCATATGAACGGTATAAGTTTCAAAAGCCTCGCGCTTGCCATAGCCATCTCCATGATGGCCACTTCGTGTCATGAGGAAAACGACTCCCCATCAGGAGACTACTCCGCCGAAGGTTGCTACAAAGTGACCACCACCATCGGCTCCTCGTCCGTCGTCAACTATTTCTATTTCGACAAAGGCGAGGCGATTAAATATCGTGACCTTCGCTCTTCATTAATCTCTGTTCCGGGCGCGAGCGTCAGCCTGGAAAAAGTGGATAAGACGGAAGATGAGTGCGAAGAGGCCAACTACAATGAAGTGGCCGGCAAGGGTTACCAAGGCGAGGGCTGCTACTGCTTCTCGGCCACGGGGGCGACAGTGGTCCGGAACTACTACTACATTGAGAACGCCACAGCCTACGCCGCCAGGGTCAAGGCTTGGGATGCCATCTGCTCCGCCATGAAAGCCAAGGCCTCGGTGAGCAAGAGCAATGCCGATGAAGACGAGTGCGAGAGCAAGGGCGAGGCCGACAAATATTGCTATTACGTCACGGTGAAGAAAGACGGCGAGGCTGTCCTCAGCTCCTATGAGTGGGGAACGGCCGCAGAGGTTAAGGCTCTGGAGCTGGCAGCTGAGAAAGCCGGCTACAAGGTGGATGTTTCGCTCTCCGACAACAAGGACGAGGACGCCTGCGATGACGCTGACGACCGTGAGCAAGAAAAATATAAGTCGCAAGAGCATTGCTATGTGGTGACCGTGAAACGAGACGGCGACGTGGTCGTGGAGAACTATGAGTGGATGACAGAGGCCGCCGCAAAACTTCTGACGGCCGACTATGAGGTCATGGGCCTCACCGTTGAGTGCCAACTCTCTGACATTGCCGACGAGGAGGCCTGCGAGGCCTTTGACGATGCCGACGGCGATGAGGGCAACGCTTGCTTCTTCTTTAAAGTGACCGTGCTAGACGTCTCCACAACCGGCTATATGTGGTCAACGGAGGAGAACATGGCCAACCTGAAGAAAAACCTCACCTCCCGTTCAGGCTTGGAATTCTCATATTCCAAATCTTCCCACGCCACGCGAGACGAGTGCCGCGCGGCCGATAAGGCCGAGTAGGACAACGCGACAAAACAAAAGGCCGGCCCCCGCGCAATTGACTGAGCGGTGGCCGGCTTTTTCGTGGAGCGCGGGGGCGTCACGCCTCTTTCTTCTTGCCCCTGAAGAGGATGGCGAACGCCACGCATACAACGGCCGAGTAGGCTGCGAAGATGTACCATGAGGTGCGCCACCCCTCCATCTGCTCCGCGGCTCCGCTTTGCGAATACACCATGTGGTTCACCACCAACTGGGCCGCCAAGGTGCCGATGGCCGCGCCCAGACCGTTGGTCATGAGCATAAAGAGACCCTGCGCGCTAGAGCGTCGCGATGGCTCCACCTCACTGTCCACGAACAACGAGCCCGATATGTTGAAAAAGTCAAAAGCCACGCCGTAGACAACCATGGAGAGCGTGAGGGCGGCCACGCCGGGCCACGTCGGGGAGCCTATGCCAAAGAAACCGAAACGGAAGAACCATGCCGACATCGATATGAGCATGACAACCTTGATGCCATATCTCTTCAAGAAGAACGGAATGAGCAGGATGCAGAACGTCTCAGACATCTGCGACAACGAAATGAGGATGTTGGCATGATCCACAAAAAACGCGCCCTTATACTCCTCCAACCCGCCGAAGGCGGATATGAAAGGGCTGGCGTAGCCGTTGGTTATCTGGAGGGAGACTCCCAAAAGCATGGAGAAGAAGAAAAAGAGGAACATGCGCGGCGTCTTCATGAGCTTGAACGCGTCTAGCCCCATGCGCTCCTGCCATGTCTGGCTCTTCTGCTCGGCCGTGTTCACTGGGCAGCGTGGCAGGGTGAAAGCGTAGAGGCCCAGGGCTACGCCCCACACCCCGCTCACCAAAAACTGCCACGGGGTTTGCTGAAAGCCCAGAAGGTCCACCATCCACATGGAGACCAGGAATCCCACGGTGCCAAAAATCCTTATGCGCGGGAAGTCGTTCACCTTGTCTAGCCCCGACCCCTGCATGGCCGTGTAAGAGGCCGAGTTGGCCAACCCAAGTGTGGGCATGTAAAAGGCCACCGCCAAGGTGTAGAGCGGGAAAATGTCTGCGAAGCGGATGTTTGGCGTGGTCAGCCCCACATAACACACCAGCATCATCAGCGCGCCAGACACCAGGTGCGAGATGCCCAGAAGCCTCTGCGCCTCAATCTTGCGGTCGGCTATGATGCCGAAGAGCGTCGGCATGAAGATAGACACCCAGCCCTGGACGGAATAGAAGTAACCTATGGTGTCGCCCAGGCCCTCCGAGGCCAAATAGTTGCCCATAGACGTCAGATAGGCGCCCCAAGTGGCGAACTCTAGGAAGAAAAGCGTTGTCAGCCGTAACCGTAAAGACATCGTATGTCAGATTTAATTGTTTTGTAGTCTTTTGAGTATAAAATTGCCCGCAAGGCGGGTGAAGAGTCGTGTCGGCAAGGCTAAAATGCTACGTGGCTCATTTATAGCGCAAAACCCACAGACACAACTTATTGCAAATGTAAAATTACTCACTTTTGGGCGGTTTGCCCCTTTTTTTTTGCCACGATGTTTGAAAATTCATCGCCTATTTGCTTTCTTTGCAGTGTTATTCGCTCAAAGCGTGTCGCTTGGTGTGTCTAACGGTGCCGCCCTCTCGGCTCGCAAGCTGGCTGCTCGCCATGCCAAGGAGTTGATTCCCCTAAGGAAGACGACAGGGCGGACTTGGTAACTAGGAACTAACATTATTAACCAAAACAGAAGAAAATTATGTCAGAGATTGCATCTAAGGTAAAGGCAATTATCGTAGACAAACTGGGTGTTGACGAGAACGAGGTTAAGGAGGGCGCAAGCTTCACCAACGACCTCGGCGCAGACTCCCTCGACACTGTCGAGCTCATCATGGAGTTCGAGAAGGAGTTCGGCATTGAGATTCCCGACACCGATTCTGAGGCTATCCACACCGTTGGCGACGCCATTGCATACATTGAGAGCCACATGCAGGCCTAAATCTTGACTTCACTGCGAATTTATGGAGCTGAAAAGAGTAGTAGTTACGGGCCTGGGGGCAATCTCGCCTCTGGGGAACAACCTCGCCGATACCTGGCAAGGCCTCGTGAGCGGCGTGAGTGGTGCGGCACCCATAACACACTTCGACGCCACTAAATTCAAGACCAGGTTTGCCTGCGAAGTCAAGAATTTCGACGGAACAAAGATTTTCGGTAAGGATGCCAGGAAGATGGACCTCTTCACACAGTACGCCATTGTGGCGGCAGAGGAGGCCATAGCCGACGCGGCTTTCGACTTGGAGAATGAGGACAAGACGCGTTTCGGCGTCATTTGGGGCACCGGCATTGGTGGCATCAAGACCTATTTCGAAGAGTCTCGCGAGTTCGTCCTCGGCGACGGGACTCCGAGGTTCAGCCCTTTCTTCATCCCTAAAATTATTGCCGATATAGCCCCTGGCTATATCTCCATCCGCAACGGCTTTGGCGGTCCGAACTTCGGCACTGTCTCGGCCTGCGCCTCTTCTTCCAGCGCCATTTGCGTGGCTTTTGACCTCATTCGTCTCGGCCGCGCCACGGTTGTCGTGAGTGGTGGCTCTGAGGCCCCCATCACCATTGCCGGCGTGGGTGGCTTCACGTCAATGAAGGCTCTCTCCACGCGCAATGACGACCCGCAGACAGCCTCTCGTCCTTTTGACAAAGACCGCGACGGCTTCGTTATGGGCGAGGGTGGCGCTAGCTTGGTGCTTGAGGAGTATGAGCATGCCGTAAAGCGCGGAGCCCACATCTACTGTGAGCTCGCCGGCGGCGCACACTCCGCTGACGCCTACCACATCACCGCCCCGCACCCGCAGGGTGACGGCGCGGCCAGAGTGATGACTGAGGCACTGAAAGACGCTGACATGACGCCCGCTGACGTTGATTACGTCAACGTCCACGGCACGTCCACGCTCCCAGGAGACAGGTGCGAGCTCATTGCAGTCGGCAAAGTTTTCGGCGACGACGCATACCGAATCAACATCAGTTCCACAAAGTCGATGACAGGACACTTGCTCGGCGCCACGGGCGCACTTGAGGCCATCGCGTGCGTCAAGTCCATTGAGCAGGGAGTCGTGCCGCCCACCATCAACCATTTCACTGACGATCCTGACATTGACTCCAGGCTCAATCTCACTTTCAATGCTGCTCAGCATAGGAAGGTAAGAGCTGCCATGTCAAACACGTTCGGCTTCGGAGGCCACAACGGCACTCTCGTCTTTAGGGAAATTTGAGTTTGATTGTGAGCATTCGTGAGCTAATAAAACTTTTTTCCCGCAAGGGAAGAAAGTTTTATTTTTTTTTGTGCCGCACGGCTGGCTATATGCCAACGTCCGTGAGCCTCTTCCGCACAGCTTTCGTCCATAAGTCAATTGGCTACAAAAGGCGCGGAGCCGGCACGAGCGAAGACAACGAGAGGCTTGAATATTTGGGAGACGCGGTGCTTGAGGCCGTGGTCTCAGACATTCTCTATCACCGTTTCCCCGACCGAGACGAGGGCTACCTCTCCAAGTTGAGATCCAACATGGTGTGCCGCGCCAGGCTCAACGCCATAGCCTTTGAGATTGGACTAGACGAACATATCAC
Organism: uncultured Bacteroidales bacterium; assembly: GCA_934717675.1. Taxonomy (GTDB): domain Bacteria; phylum Bacteroidota; class Bacteroidia; order Bacteroidales; family Marinilabiliaceae; genus W3P20-009. Next base: position 11,638 of record CAKUYZ010000024.1, on the reverse strand, counting down.
CCTCAGCTCGCGAAAAGACTTGGCCGTGAGCCACATCCCTGGCGATGCCCTTGAGGCTTTCGTAGCGGCCATATATCTTGATGGCGGCATGCGCAGGGTGCGCAAGTTTGTGCAACGCCACATAACCAATGACAGGCGAACGGCCGAGGCGCAGGGCGAGATGTGGCAAGACAATTACAAAAGCCGCCTGGTCAACATGGGTGAGCAGGTGGGTGTGGAGGTCTTCTTTGAGACCCATAGGCAATCTGGCAAGGTCTTTCAGGACGCTGAAGACAACTTCGTCTCCCAAATCAAGGTGGCCGATGTGGTCATAGGCCGAGCCAAAGGCCGCTCAAAGAAACAGGCCGAGCAGAAAGCAGCGTGCGCCGTCCTCAACGGCATAAGTGGTGGCCAAATTGACATATTGGAGTGTGTGCGCCGGAGCGAAGACCGCAGTGCGGAAAACCAGGCGGAGGCCTCGGAAGTTGAGAGCGCGGTGGAGAGCTCTGACGCAGATCTTGTGTCAGACGAGGTAGTGAGCCTCGTTGCTGATTGTGCGCAAGACGCTGATGTGGTTTGCGCGGAGGGTGAGGGCAGCGGGGAACTGGAAGATTCGGAAGCCGAGATGCTCCGCGAGTTGGGCTCGCCTGCCGATTCCGACACTTTTGCGGCTAGGCCGGAGGCCTGACGTTTTTACACCGCGCTTTGGCCTTTTGCTTGTGGCTGGTTGAGATACTTCTCGTAGAAAGAGACAAGCTCCTGATAGTGGAGGCGGATTTTTGTCGGCTCCATAAGGAACTCGCGGATGTCAGAGTCATTGAGCGAGTTGAGGTCAATCATTTGCAATCCCTTTATTTTCAGGTAATAATCCAGCAGCTCGTCTTCAGAAAACCTGCCAGACGTCAGTTTCTTCATGTCGCCAATCACCTCGTCTTTCGCAAAACCCATCTTGTCGCCAGGGAAAAGGTGGTTACACATTTTCGTTATGGTGTTCCTCTGCCGTGCCTCGCGGCGAAGTCTTGAGGTGTGAACCAAAAGGGGAATGGCGATAACAGATGCCAGCAGAAGCAGAAGGAAAGATAATTCTCCCATCGAGATTAGGTTTTCGCAAATATACGCATTTTTATCACAGCCAGTTGCGCGAATCTCGCAGCCGTTCAGCCAAGTACTCCTGCTCGGCCTGCCCAGGCGTGGGGATGAGTTCGGCGCGTCGCCCCACGGCCTGAAGGTCCATTATGGTGCTGTAGCCCGAACGGCAGACAATGTGCTTGGCCGCCAGCATCAGGCCCTTGAGTTTGGCCGCGTCGGCATAGGCAAGAACCTCAACGCCCTTCACCATCGTGACGTCACGTCTCATCGTCGGGTTGCGCCCGCACACCACCACGCGACGGCCATCAAGGGCCTTGAATCTGTCAATCAGGCTCCGCTCCATCATGCCTCTTTGTGGCTCAGGGCCAGACACCACGCCGAGCCACTCCACCTCCGTCTCGCTTGGCGGCTCCTCTGCCAACGCCATGCGAGACAGGCAGCCTATGGCGTGAGCCCGTACGCCTTTCGGCACGGGGGCGGAGAGATCGCCGCTAAGCCCGCCTATGCGGATGTCTGGCACCAGGCAGCCGTCAAACCGCCTCACCATGAGGCACAAAGCCTGGCTCACAACCCTCTCCACCCACTTGGGGCAGCCTTGCGCCACGTGGGGGTGTAGCTGGTGCGTGATGATGAAGCTGCGCACTGACGGATGCCATGCGCCATAGCAGTTGTCTGACAATACCGCGTCTGGCAGCTCGGCCTTGACAAGTTTGCGGAGCAGCACGTGCTCCCGGGCGACGCAAAAAAGGAACCACGGTACTTGAGCCAATATTATGGGCCATTGGCGACGGCCGCCGCTCAGCCTCGGTGAGAAAGACGGCAGGTGGCGCCACGGCAGGTCGGGATGGTCGGCTCGCAGCAACGCCAGAGACCGACCGCAGCCAGCCAACGTGACGGCGCAGCCGCGACGGCGCAACACGCTCACAGCCGCCGACAGCCGCGAGGCGTGGCCAAGCCCCCAGTCAAGGGCCGTCACCATCACCTTGCTCCCCCTTGTCAGTTTCATGCCCACAATTTAGCTCTTTATGCCCAAAAGAGGCGCAATTTAGCTACTTTTGCGCACAACGAAACAGTGCCGCGGCGAGATTCTAGGCCCACCGCGGCCGCGCCGTTGCAACATAACCGAACGAAAAAATGCCAATACGCATTCCCGACACGCTGCCAGCGAAGCAAGTATTAGAGTCCGAAAGGGTCTTCGTCATGGGCGAGAAGAGGGCCATGACGCAAGACATCCGCACGCTGCGCATCCTCATACTCAACCTCATGCCCAACAAGGTGACCACAGAGACGCAGCTCTTGCGAGCCCTGTCCAACTCTCCTTTGCAGGTTGTCGTGGATCTTATGATGGTCAAGACCCACACGGCCAAAAACACGTCGGCCGACCACCTCAGTTCGTTCTACGTCACGTTCGACCAGGTTCGCGACAAAAAATATGACGGCCTCATAATAACGGGCGCACCCGTTGAGCAGATGCCGTTTGAGGAGGTTGACTATTGGGACGAGCTGGTGCAGATAATGGACTGGAGCCTGACCAACGTCACCAGCACGCTCCACATATGCTGGGGCGCGCAGGCGGCTCTGTATCATCACCATGGCATTGCCAAGCACGCGTTGCCAGAGAAGATGTTCGGCGTGTTTCGACACAAAGTGCTGGATCACCGAGTGCCGCTCATGCGCGGCTTCGACGACGTGTTCTGCGCACCCCACTCGCGCCACACGGGCACGCTGAGGCAAGACATTGAGGCCTGCCCCGCTCTTAGCCTCTTGGCCTACTCCGACATTGCAGGTCCATATGTGGCCTTGACGGAAAACGGGCGACAGATCTTTGTCATGGGGCATTCAGAGTATGACCGCGACACGCTGAAGGAAGAATATTTGCGAGACAAAGAGAAAGGACTGCCCATCAGGCTGCCTTACAACTACTTCCCCGACGATGATCCCACCCGCACGCCCGTCAAAAGCTGGCGCGCCCACTGCCATTTGCTCTACACCAATTGGCTGAACTACTACGTATATCAGCAGACGCCATACGATTTGTAGGAAAAAGTGCCGTTCTCATTTGGAGGGAAAGGCAAAAAGACATACTTTTGCACTCGGATTCGCCGAAGAGGCCATCCGACATAAATTCAGGGCGATCCGTTAGCTCAGTTGGTAGAGCACAACACTTTTAATGTTGGGGTCCTGGGTTCGAGCCCCAGACGGATCACCAAAGGGGAAACCTCCCGTCAACGGAGGTTTCCCCTTTTCGCTTTGTGACCCAAATGTTAATTCCCGGGCCAAATAGTCCTGCTTTCTTTTGCGCAGAAAAACAATTGTTTCTATCTTTGTTAGTATGAGCAAAAAAATTATAACGTGGGTGTGCATAATCTTGCCCATCGCTTTCATAGGCCTAGTGTTTATGCAGGTGAGGTGGATTATGGAGGCCTGCAAGCTCAGGGACGGCCAGTTTGACCAGGTGGTGGTCAAGAGCATCGACAATGTCGTTTCCAGGCTCGAGACAGACGAGATTATGGAGACGCGTGACGAGAGGGCCGCCATGCGAGACCCATACCCATTCACCCGCCACAGGGTGGACGGCGCGGGCAACTCAACGGAGGAGGTCACACTCACGTTCAAGCTGGACAATTTCGGCTTCTACAAGCTGGACGCCTCCAAGGCCGGTACGCTCATCTCCGCCGACGCTGGCATTGTGGACTCCCGAAACGTCTTCGGCAATGACGTGGTCAGCAACGCCTACATGATGCTCAACGGCGTCTTGACGCGCAAACTGCGCTACCTCCACGCCAAGATGACCAAGAGCGCTTTTGAAGACAAGCCGATCGAGGTCAGGGTCAACCCGCAGAGGCTCGACGCGCTGCTCATGCAGCAGTTTTCTGACAACGGCATAACGGCGCCCTATGAGTTCGCCGTCTTTAACTCCGCCGGCCAGATGTCATTCTCCAGCCCCGCCTATGACGCCGGCTTCTCCGGCACGACCTACGAGAAGAAACTCTATCCGAACGACCTCCACGCGAGGGCCCACTTCGTGAGGGTCTATTTCCCCGAGAGACCCAACGTGGTCAGCGGGCTGGCGGCCCTCATCATCCCGACGGCTTTCTTCGGCCTCGTGGTCATGATTCTCTCGGCCTACACCATCATCATCATCTTCCGCCAAAAGAAACTCGACGCCATAAAGAACGACTTCATCGGCAACATGACGCATGAGTTCAAGACCCCGATATCAACCATGTCTCTCGCCGCGCAAATGCTCCGAGACTTGGCGGACACCGTCAAGCCGGATTTCATAAGGCGAAACACGGGAATCATCATAGACGAGGGCAAGAGGCTCACCATTCAGGTGGAGAAAATCCTTCAGATGGCAAGCTTCGACCGCGGCAAGGCTCGTCTCAAGCTGGTGGAGAAAGATGTGAACGAGATCGTGGACAAGGTGGTGAACAACTTCCGCGTCAAGGTCGAGAGCGTGAACGGAGAGATTAATGAGCGGCTGGACGCGTCGCCATCGGTAACGCTGGTTGATGACGTCCATTTCACCAATGTCATTTACAACCTCCTGGACAACGCTTTCAAGTATAGGCGAGACGCCCCGATGCTCCATGTGTGGACTCACAACGCCGGCAACGGCATCGTGATATCGATAAAGGACAACGGCCTGGGAATTTCAAAAGAAGACCAGAAGAGGATTTTTGAGAAATTCTATCGCGTCTCGACAGGCAATCGGCATGATATTAAGGGCTTTGGCCTAGGTCTGGCATACGTCAAAAAGATTGTTGAAGACCATGGCGGGCAGATTTCTGTTGAGAGTGAGTTGAACGTGGGAACAAAATTTGATATATATTTGCCTTTAATAAAGTAATAGATATGGATGATAAGAAGAAGCACAAGATTCTTTTAGCCGAGGACGACAGCAACCTCGGTGTCTTGCTGTGCGAATACCTTCAGGCCAAAGACTATGCGGCCGACTTGGCTCACGACGGTGAGGAGGCATACAATATGTTCATCAACGACAAATATGATCTCTGCATATTCGATGTCATGATGCCGAAGAAAGACGGCTTCACGCTCGCCAAGGAGGTTCGTATGGCCAATGTGGAGGTCCCTATCGTCTTCCTTACCGCCCGCAACGTAAAAGAGGATATTCTTCAGGGCTTCAAGCTCGGCGCCGATGACTACCTGACCAAGCCATTCAGCATGGAGGAGCTCATTATGCGCATTGAGGCCATACTTCGTCGCACATCGGGCGAGAGTCCCGTTCTCGACGTCTATAAGCTCGGCCGCTTCAAGTTCGACACTCAGAAGCAGCAGCTTATTGATGGCGACAGCGTGATCAAGCTCACGACAAAAGAGAGCGAGCTGCTCAAGCTCCTCTGCACCAACGCGAATAAGGTTTTGGAGCGTAATGTGGCGCTCAAGACAATTTGGGTTGACGACAACTATTTCAATGCCCGCAGCATGGACGTCTACATCACTAAGTTGCGTAAGCACCTTAAAGACGATCCGTCTGTGGAGATTATAAACGTTCACGGCAAGGGCTACAAGCTCGTCATGTAGGGGGACAAGGATCATGGTCGCTAACGAGCGGCTATAAGTACAGTGTAGATAAGCCCCATACGGGAAGGTCAGCTATTGACCAACCAACGAGTGATGAGCCAAGCCGGCTCCTTTCTCGCAATGACTGTCGCCACAAGGGTTCACCGCCCGTGGCGGCAGTCTTTTTTTGTTACTGTGAGAAAAGTGGAAAGCGGGGCGCGGAGCGACCTTCGTGCCAGGTCTTTCTCCGCGCCCCGCTAGAGGTTGGCGCCGCGTTAGTGCATCCGTCGGCCAATGATGTTGAAAAACTCTTCGCGCGTGGCCTCGCTATTGAGGAAGGCTCCAGTGAAGTCCGAAGTCGTGGTCACGGCGTTCTGTTTCTGCACTCCCCTCATCTGCATGCACATGTGCTGGGCCTCAATGACCACGGCCACGCCGAGCGGGTTGAGGGTCTTCTGTATGCACTCCTTAATCTGTGTGGTGAGCCTCTCCTGCACTTGCAAGCGGCGCGCGAAGGCGTCCACCACTCGCGGCAATTTAGACAGCCCCGTGATGTGGTTGCGTGGAATGTAGCCTACGTGCGCCTTGCCGAAGAATGGGAGCATGTGATGCTCGCACATGGAGTATATCTCAATGTCTTTGACCACCACCATCTGCTGGTATGGCTCTCTGAACATGGCCGATTTCAGTATGGCCTCAGGGTCTTCGCGATAGCCTTTGAGGAGAAACTGCATGGCCTTGGCCACCCTGACGGGGGTCTTGACCAGGCCCTCGCGGCTCACGTCTTCGCCCAGTGTGCCAATGATGCCTGTGTAGTAGCCCGCCAGGCGCTCGGTCTTTTCTTCGTCATATACGTTCGGGTCGTCCTGCAACTCCGACGCGCTCACCACTTGTGCCATTCTTCTAGCAAAATATGTCTAATGTATTCCTTGTGGCAAAGTTACGAAAAAGAACGCCTCGCCAGATGCCTACCGTGCGTAGTAGCCCTGCTGCCTTATCTCGGCTGCGGCGAGGAGGTTATATTTGTCCTCGTCCAGAGGGTAGTCCCAACAGCCCAGCTGATGGTAGGCGTGGCCTCCGAAGCCGTTTTTGAAGCGGTAGAGCCCATACATTGGGTGTGAGGGGTCTGCGCCAGGTGCTACGCCAAACATGTCATACTCCCACAGCCCGTCGGCCTTGGCCGTGCGGATGGCGTGCCACTGGAGAGCGTAGGTAGACATGGTGTTGCGCTGGGAAGATGACGACGCGCCGTAGAGATATGTGGCCCTGTGCGCGGAGTTGATAAGGAACATGGCGGAGAGAGGCGTGCCGGCATAGTAGGCAATGAGGAGGCGCACCCTGACGTCGTCGTCCTCGTCTTTGCCTATCTTTGGGGCGAAAAGACTGCGAAAGTAGTCTATGCTGTTGAGGTGCAGGACGTTTCGGATGGCGGTCTCTTTGTAGAGTGAGTACCATTTGTCCAGGCTGCCTATGCCCTCTTGCCTCACCTCGACGCCCAGGCGGAGGGCGTGGCGGATGTTATAGCGCGTCTTGGGCTTCATGCGCGCCAATATGGCCTCCTCGCTTTGCCTAATGTCAATCACAATGGTGTTTGTGGGCAAGATGTTGGAGTTGGCTTTGCGCAGGTTGTGGTTTGCGGTGCCGTAGTTCAGCTGAATCTCTTGGCACTCACGGCGCGGCTCGCCTCGCCAATTGCCTTGGCAGTCAAAGTCTTCCTTGCGGCACCAGTGGGACTGCCAGTTGAGGTCGTAGCGCAGTGCCACGCAGCCTTTGGGCAGCATTGGGCGCACTGTCTCGGACAGTTCTTCAAGAAACCGTCCCTGGTTCTCCTCCGAAGGCTCCGTCTCGGGCCCGTATGGCACGTATGCCACATAGTCGCGGTCGTTGATGTGTTGCAAGAAGAGGATGAAATCCGCATGCGTGACAGACCATCCGCCAACGCCAGTGTAAATGTCGCTGTTTCGCACCGCGAACTCAAAGGCTCGCGACTCCAGGCCCATTCTTTTCTTGACGTCGGACCAAAATGATGTCTGTTGCACAATGGGCGTGCTATAAGCGGCCTCTGTGTCTTTGTTTGCTATGCTGATGTCCATATCGCGACAAAGGTAGCCCCAATGGCCATCAAAAGCAAAAAGTAGCCGCTCACGCCCCTATTATGTAAGGGTTCTATTTTAAAAATGTATGCTTGCTGCCATTGACGCCCCGCTGACGGAAGGGTCGTTTTGTTATAACGCCGTAACCTGTGCCGCTGTTTGTGTGTGTATGGCGTCAATGGCGTTAGTCAGGGTGGCATTGACAAAAAGAGAGCGGCCATACGCATTGCGCACGGCCGCTCCTTGTGCCAAACATTGGGATAATGGCGCATCTTGAAAGTGCAGAACCCAACCTGTGATTCCGTTGGGATTCGAACCCAAGACCCACAGCTTAGAAGGCTGTTGCTCTATCCAGCTGAGCTACGGAACCATCGTATTTGCGCCGCAAAGATAGTCAATTTTGCGTCCTGAGCCAATGAGCGAGTCCTTTTATTTTCTCAAAAATGCTGCCGCCACCATGCCGGGCAGCGTGGCCACGCATGCGGCAATGAACAATGTGGTGAAGGAGCAGCAAATGACGTTTAGCAGCAGGCCGGCCGCCATGCCAGGCAGGGTCAGGCCGAGCGACATGATGGATGTGCCAATGGCATATTCCGCCGCCTTATATTCGGCATCGGAGACGTAGTGGAGCATCACGAGCATATATGCCGTGAAGCCTAGCCCATAGCCAAACTGCTCCGTCATGACCGCCGCCACCACCCAAGGGCTGTCTGCCGACGGCATGGCGCAGGCCAAGGCCACGTAGGCAAGGTTGGGGACGTTCATCATCAGCATCATGGGCCACAAGGCGCGGCGCAGCCCTATGTGCGAGGCCACCACGCCGCCCACGACGCCGCCTGCCACCAGGGCAAGAACTCCAAACGTGCCATACGTGATTCCGCACCGCTCCACGCTCATGCCCAGTCCGCCAGCGTCGCGCCCAGTGTTGAGAAATGGCAGCACAATTTTGGTAAGCAGGGCTTCGCCAAGGCGATAGACAAAAAAGAATGTGACGGCCGCGGCCGCGCCGCGCCGCGAGAAGAATGACTTCAGGGCCTTCCATAAAATGACTAAGCTATTGGTGTCTCTCGCTTTCGGCTCCGCAATCTTGCCCATGCCCCAACGGCAGAGACACGCCATGACGGCCAGCGTCAATCCCGCCAAGCCAATGGCCGCGGCCCATCCCTGGCCGGCTGACGACCCCGCGGCCGCAACACGGCCTGCCACGAAGGGCACAAGGCCCGTGGCGGTCACCATGGCTACGCGAAAGAACGTGGAGCGTATGCCGACGAAAAATGACTGCTCCCGCTCCGACAGGGCCAGCATGTAATACCCGTCGCACGCTATGTCATGAAAACCCGATGCTATGGCCACAACGAACATGAGCGCAAGGGACAGCGGGAAGAAGGCCGGCGTGAGCATGGCCGCGCCAAGCAGCAGGAAAGCCACTACCAAGATGGCTTGCGTGGCCAAGACCCATTGCCTCTTGGTGGCGTAACGTTCCACAATGGGAGCCCACAGTGGCTTGAGAGACCACGGCAGACATATTATGCTGCTCCAATAGGCAAACAGGCCAAGCGACACGCCCATATTGTTGTATATGAGCGATGACGTGGTCATGACCAGGCAGCTCGGCACGCCTTGAAAAAAATAGAGGCTCGGCACCCACTTCCAGCCCTGTCTTATGTCTTGGTCCATAGGAGTGTCTTATGGGGTAAAGGAAAAGGGGCGGCGGCCTTCTTTTCGCCGCGCGCCCCGTTGGTGTTTTATTGTCGTGTAAAGAGCTTAGGACAGCTTGCGCGCCACCTCGATCTCTTCGTAGGCCTCAATGATGTCGCCCGTCTGGATGTCGTTGTAGCCCTTGACGTTGAGGCCGCACTCCAAGCCAGCCACAACTTCCTTCACGTCGTCTTTGAACCTCTTCAGGCTCTCCAACTCGCCCGTATGGACCACGATGCCGTCTCGGATGATGCGCACCTTGCTCTTGCTCTTGACCTTGCCATCGTTGACGATGCAGCCTGCAATGGTGCCGACCTTGGAGATTTTGAAGGTCTCGCGGACCTCGAGGTTGCCAGTGACCTGCTCGCGGATCTCTGGCGAGAGCATACCCTCCATGGCGCTCTTGAGCTCCTCGATGGCGTCGTAGATGATGGAGTAGAGGCGGATGTCGATCTTCTCCCTCTCTGCCAACTTGCGCGCCGCGGCTGACGGACGCACTTGGAAGCCTATGACGACGGCGTTGGACGCCGCTGCCAACAGAATGTCGCTCTCGGAGATCTGACCTACGGCCTTGTGGATCACGTTGACGCGGATCTCGTCCGTAGAGAGCTTTATGAGGGAGTCTGACAGGGCCTCGACAGACCCGTCCACATCGCCCTTGACAATGACGTTGAGCTCCTGGAAGTTGCCCAGGGCTATGCGGCGGCCAATCTCGTCGAGCGTGATGTGGGGCGTTGCCCTCATGCTGAACTCGCGTTGGAGCTGGTCGCGCTTGTTGGCCACTTCTTTGGCCTCGCGCTCATCGGTAAAGACGTTGAACTTCTCGCCAGCCTGCGGGGCTCCGTTGAGGCCGAGGACGAGCACCGGGTCTGACGGCCCCGCCTGCTCCACCTTCTGGTTGCGCTCGTTGAACATGGCCTTGACGCGGCCATAGTTAGAGCCGCACACCAGCATGTCGCCAGGGTGCAGGGTGCCGTTGCGCACCAGCATGGTGGCCACGTAGCCGCGGCCCTTGTCAAGAGAACTCTCTATGACGTTGCCGCTGGCCGAGCGGTTGGGGTTGGCCTTGAGCTCCTGAAGGTCGGCCACGAGGAGCACCTTCTCCAGCAGCTTGTCCACGTTTATGCCCTTTTTGGCGCTTATCTCTTGGCACTGATATTTGCCGCCCCACTCCTCAACGAGGTAGTTCATGTTGGCCAGGGCCTCGCGGATCTTGTCTGGGTTGGCTCCGGGCTTGTCTATCTTGTTTATGGCGAAGACGATGGGCACGCCGGCTGCCGAGGCGTGGTTGATGGCCTCGATGGTCTGTGGCATCACGCTGTCGTCTGCGGCCACAATGATGATGGCCACGTCGGTCACCTGGGCGCCGCGGGCGCGCATGGCCGTGAAGGCCTCGTGGCCTGGCGTGTCTAGGAACGTTATCTTGCGGCCATTGTCTAGCGTGACGCTATATGCGCCAATGTGCTGGGTGATGCCGCCGGCCTCGCCCTGGATGACGTTGGTGTTGCGGATGTAGTCGAGGAGCGACGTCTTGCCATGGTCTACGTGACCCATGACGGTGACGATGGGCGGACGTTCCACGAGGAGCGACTCGTCATCTTCTTCCTCCTCCACCTCGTGGGCCTTGTCCACGCTGAGGAACTCCACCTTGTAGCCAAACTCCTCGGCCACGATGGAGAGCGACTCGGCGTCTAGCCTCTGGTTGATGGAGACGAACATGCCCAAAGACATGAACGTGGCAATGACCTTGTTGACAGGCACGTTCATCATGGTGGCGAGCTCTGAGGCCGTGACGAACTCCGTCACTTTAAGAATCTTCTTCTCTTGCTCCTGACGCTCCGCCTCCTCGGCCTCGCGCTGGCGCACCGCCTCGCGCTTCTCGCGGTTGTGCTTTGACGTGTTTGTCTTGTGGCCTTTGGCCGTGAGGCGAGCTAGCGTCTCCTTGACCTGTTTCTGCACGTCCTCCTCGCTCACCTCCTTAGGAGCCGCCGAGGCGTTGCCCTGCTGCTTCTTGCTGCGCTGCTTGTCTTTGCGGTTTTGCTGTTGCTGCGCCGCTTGCTGCTGCTGTTTTTGCTGCTGGCGTTGCTTGTTGCGCTCCTTGTTGAGGGTGGAGTTGACCTGGCTTATGGTTGCGGGAGATGATACGTCCACCTTCTCCTTGCCGCCCTGTATCCTTTGGCGTTTCTTCTTGTGCTTGTCTCGCGGGCTGTCGCTCTTGTCCACGGGCAGCTCGATCTTGCCCAGCACCGTCG
>CAKUYZ010000023.1 GCA_934717675.1 uncultured Bacteroidales bacterium | reverse complement strand
TATATCCTGTCGGCCGATTCGTGGACAGTTATCTTGCCAAATATGTTGCAGAGTGACATTTGGGGCGCAATTCTGTTTGTGTTGGCTGTCTTGACGTTCCGAGAGATGTTTCGTATGCAGAATGATGTCTATCGCCTGGTGTGGGAGGATGCCTATTACGCTATAAAAGCCAATGGGATATTGAAGCAAATAGCGGAGGAAAATGGTTAGAGGTTTTTGTTAAACCGCCACCCAAGGTGTTGTTTTATTGGTTTTTATGGCTATATTGCAAACACAGTTAACCCAATTGCCAATCCATAACACATCAACACCATGGGAAACACTTTACCAACCGACGGCAAGTTCCGTCTCATCTCTTTGCGCTACGCCATTGACGCACTGTCTCCCGTCATGAGCGCCGAGACGCTCTCGCTCCACCACGGCAAGCACCTCCAAGCCTACGTGGACAGCCTCAATGCTGCCGTGCCAGGCACAGTGTGGCAGGGCAAGGCATTGGAAGACATTGTGACGGGGAGCGAGGGCGCGCTGTTCAACGCCGCGGGCCAGGTCTTCAACCACAATATGTTCTTCGCCCAGCTTCGCCCGCCGCGAGACGGTAACGTGCCAACTGGACGCGTCGCGCGGCTCATCGATGAGCAGTTTGGCAGTTTCGAGGGCTTCCGCGCGGGCTTTGAGAAAGCCGGCGTCTCGCTCTTCGGCTCCGGCTGGGTGTGGCTCTCCGTCTCGGGCGCGGCCACACTCACCATCACTCAAGAGGCCAACGCGGCCACTCCGTTAGGCCGGGGGCTCCGCCCGCTGCTCACGGCCGACGTGTGGGAGCACGCCTACTATGTTGACTACCGCAACCGCCGAGCCGACTATCTTCGCGCCCTCTGGGCGGTCATTGACTGGGATGTCGTGAACCAGAGGCTGGGGTAGGGGCACCACCTGACGCACGCCGCCCTCCATATGGCAATCCATATGGAGGGCGGCTTTCTTATGCGACTGTGGCGGGGCTAGTAGTTTTCTTTGCGCAACTCAAAATAGCTCTGCGGGTGGGCGCACACGGGGCAAACCTCTGGTGCCTTCTTGCCCACCACAATGTGGCCGCAGTTGCGGCACTGCCAGATGCACTCCCCGTCGCGAGAGAATACCACGGCGTCGTCTATGTTCTTGAGCAGGCGGCGGTAACGCTCCTCATGCTCGCGCTCAATTTGCGCCACGCCCCTCATCAGTCGGGCAATCTCCGCGAAGCCCTCCTCGTCCGCCTCGCGGGCCATGCGGTCATACATGTCGGTCCACTCGTGGTTCTCGCCCGCCGCCGCGTCGAGCAGGTTGGCCCGTGTGTCTGGCACGGCCCCGCCCATCAGCTGCTTAAACCACAGCTTGGCGTGCTCCTTCTCGTTGGCGGCCGTCTCTTCAAAGATGGCCGCGATCTGCTCGTAGCCGTCTTTGCGTGCGCGTGAGGCGTAGTAGGTGTACTTGTTGCGCGCCATGGACTCGCCGGCGAAAGCCTCCTGGAGGTTCCGCTCGGTCTTTGTGCCTTTCAGCTCTTTCATAGGTGTCTGCTTTTAAGATGTGTTGATGTATTCGCGTTGCCACTCCGCCGCTCTGCGGCTCGGATGACCAGTGCGAATATACGTTAACGTGTCTTTAGAAACAACACTAAGGCGGCGTCTCGGGGCAGTTTGTCTTTAGTCTATCTTTTGGGGCCTCAAGGGTCAGAAGGCTAGCCTTACGCCAACGCTCTCCACCTGCATGCCTATGGGCGGGGCCATCTTGCGCACCTTTATCCACCCGCCTTTAAGCCCCTCCGAGCCAAAGCGCGCTGTCAGGGCTTGCGCCATGTCCGCCACCAGCGATTCCAGCAGGTGGTGCGGGCGGGCCATCTCCTCGTCAAGCAGGCGGCATACGGCCACATAATTGACGGCCGTGCTGACGTCATCGGTCGCCGATGGGCGGGAGCCGTCCACGACCAGGTCGGCATCAACCACAAAACGCCCTCCCACAAGCTGCTCCTCGCGGTAGCAGCCGTGGCGAGCATATATCTCCACGTTGCGGAGCTCAATTGTCATGTCCATTGTCTTGTCCTTTTATTCCCGCCCTGTCGACGCGCGGTGTGCGCGAATATAGCCATTTGGCGCGTTCGTTGCCACGCGTGGTCAGTGGGCGGCGCGGGCGTGTGGAATGTCTCTTCCAATAGCGGGAAATTTATTGCAAGAGATTCGCTTTCTGTTTAATTTTACGCGAGACATCAGAACACGAACAACAAGGCAAACACAATGAGCAGCACAGCATCTGAGCCCGAGGAGAAGACCGAGGGCGGCAATTTCATCATACAGAAAATAGAGGCCGACCTCAAGGCCGGAAAGAATGGCGGCAGGGTGCAGACGCGCTTCCCGCCGGAGCCCAACGGCTATCTGCACATTGGCCATGCCAAGGCCATCGCGCTAGATTTTGGCGTGGCCAAGAGGTTTGGCGGCGTGTGCAACCTCCGTATGGACGACACCAACCCCATAAAGGAGGACACTGAATATATCGAGGCCATAAAGCAAGACATTGAGTGGCTGGGCTTCAAGTGGGGCGACATATTCTACGCCTCGGACTATTTCCAGCAGTTGTGGGACTTTGCCGTTGAACTCATCAAGCGCGGCAAAGCCTATGTTGATGAGCAGACGGCGGAACAGATCGCAGAGCAGAAGGGCACGCCCACGCAGCCCGGCACCGAGAGCCCATATCGCAACAGGCCAGTTGAGGAGAGCCTCCGCCTATTCCAGGAGATGAACAGCGGCCGCGTGGAGCCTGGCACCATGGTCTTGAGGGCAAAGATTGACATGGCCAACCCCAATATGCACTTCCGCGACCCGATCATCTATCGCGTGCTGAACGTGCCGCACGTCCGCACGGGCAACAAGTGGAACGCATACCCTATGTATGACTTCGCCCACGGCCAGAGCGACTATTTCGAGGGCGTCACGCACTCGCTCTGCACCCTTGAGTTCGTGGTCCACCGCCCACTCTATGACCTTTTTGTCGATTGGCTCAAAGAGACGCGCGGAGAAGACTTGGCGGACAACCGCCCGCGTCAGACCGAGTTCAACAAGCTCAACCTGAGCTACACCCTCATGAGCAAGCGAAACCTGCTGGCCTTGGTCAAAAACGGCCTGGTGAACGGGTGGGACGACCCTCGGATGCCAACCATACGCGCCTTCCGCCGCCGCGGATATAGCCCCGAGAGCATCATCAACTTCATTGACAAGATTGGCTACACCACTTTCGACGCTCTCAACGAGATAGCGCTGCTTGAAAGCTCGGCCCGCGAGGACCTCAACAAGCGCGCCACGCGCGTCTCGGCCGTACTCAACCCCGTGCGCCTCGTCGTGACGAACTACCCAGAGGGGCAGGTGGAGATGATGGACGCGCAAAACAACCCCGAGGCTCCGGAAGAGGGCAGCCACAAGATAGCGTTCAGCCGCAACTTGTGGATTGAGCGCGACGATTTTATGGAAGACGCCCCCAAAAAGTTCTTCCGTATGACGCCAGGCGGTGAGGTGAGGCTCAAAAACGCCTACATTGTCAAGTGCACAGGCTGCAAGAAAGATGAGAGCGGCAACATTGTGGAGATCATGTGCGAATATGACCCGGAGAGCAGGAGCGGTCTGCCAGGCGCCGACCGCAAGGTCAAGGGCACGCTGCACTGGCTGAGCGCCGACCATTGCGTCAAGGCCGAGGTGCGCCTCTACGACCGCCTCTGGAAGGTTGAGAACCCGCGAGACGAGATGGCGGCCATCATCGATGAGCAGAAGTGTGAGCCAGTCGAGGCCATGAAGCAGATCATAAACCCAGACTCGCTCCACGTCATCACAAACTGCTATGTCGAGGAGTTCGCGGCAAGCCAGAAGCCACTGGCCTACCTCCAGTTCCAACGCATAGGCTACTTCAATGTTGACCCCGACAGCCTCACGGCCGGCCATCCCGTGTTCAACAAGACGGTGGGCCTCAAAGACAGCTGGGCCAAAGCCAAGTAACCAATAAGGGCAAGCATAGTCGGCCCCGCCCGCACGGTTTCCTTGCCGTGCGGGCGGGGCTCTTTTTATGGCGGCCAATCACTGCTTTTTGCCGTTAGAAAGCAATATTAACATATTTCGCTATATTTGTGACATCAGCACCCACAAAGCATGAACAGACAATACGCCCCAGAAGACCTCTTGGCCGATCTGCGATATTTGCGCCTCTTGGCCGAAAAATTCCCCAATATCTCCGCCGCGGCCACGGAGATTGTCAACCTGTAGGCCATCCTTAGCCTCCCCAAAGGAACGGAACACTTCCTTAGCGACTTGCATGGCGAGAGCACGGCCTTCCGCCATGTGCTGAAAAACGCCTCTGGCGTAATCAGACGTAAAGTGGACGACATTTTTGGCATGACTATGAGGCGAGAGGACCGCGACACGCTCTGCTCCCTCATATACTATCCGCGCGAGAAACTAGACCAGGTGAAGTGTCAGCCGGACCTTGATTTGGAAGACTGGTACAGGACCGAGCTGTTTCACGTCGTGGCCGTGGCGCGGGTGGTGGCTGCCAAATATACTCACTCAAAAGTGCGCAAGGCACTGCCGCCAGAGTTCGCCTATGTCATTGAGGAGCTGCTCTATGAGAGCCAGACCGATGAGGACAAGCAGAGCTACTATGCCAGTCTCATAAGCTCCATTGTCAACATTGGCAGGTCGGAAGAGTTCATCATCGCCATCAGCAGGCTCATCCATAGGCTGGTCATAGACACCCTCCATGTGGTGGGCGACGTCTATGACCGCGGCCCTGGGGCGTGCGACATCATGGAGGCGCTGTGCGAATATCACGACTTCGACATCCAGTGGGGAAACCATGACATATCGTGGATGGGCGCGGCCGTGGGCAATCTCGCCCTCATCGCAAATGTGGTGCGCATCTCCATACGCTACGCCAACGTCGAGACTCTGGAGGAGGGATACTCCATCAACCTGCTGCCCCTCGCCACTTTTGCCATTGACCACTATGGTATGGACCCGTGCGAGCGCTTTCAGGCCCAGGAGTTTGAAGACAACAGCCGCATGAGCCGCTCCAAACAGCTTATGGCCAAGATGCACAAGGCCATCTCCATAATCCAGTTCAAGCTGGAGGGGCAAATCATCATGCGCCACCCCGAATATGCCATGGACGACCGCCTGCTGCTCAACGCCATTGACTATGACGAGGGCTCCATCACCATACACGGCGTCTCCTATCCGCTGCAAGACAAGCTCTTCCCCACCATCGACCCTGCCAACCCCTACGTCCTAAGCCTCGAAGAGGAGCAACTCTTGAGTCAGCTGCTCCACTCTTTCACTCACTCCGAGAAACTGCAAAAGCACATCAGGTGTTTCTACAACCACGGCAGCCTCTATCTGGTGCGCAACAATTGCCTGCTATATCACGCCGCCATTCCGCTTTGTCCCGACGGCTCTTTCAAGCCAGTCAGCGTAGGGGGGCAGGACTATTGCGGCCGGGCCCTTATGGACAGGATTGACCAGATGGCGCGGGTCGCCTATTTCGGTGAGCAAGGGACGGCCGAAAAGGCTGAGGCAGTGGACTATATGTGGTATCTGTGGTGCGGACCCGACTCGCCACTCTACAACAAGGACAAGATGACGACCTTTGAGCGATATTTCATCAATGTGGATGAGCTTAACCGCGAGGTGAAGGGCGCATATTATGAGTTGGCAAACGGTGCCGAGACGTGCGACAAGATAATGCGCGAGTTTGGGCTCGACCCCGACAAGTCTCGCATCATCAACGGCCACACGCCCGTGCGCACCACCGAGGGCGAAAGCCCTACACGCGCGGGCGGCAAGCGACTGGTCATAGATGGCGGGTTTTCAAAGCCATATCACAAGACCACGGGCATTGCCGGCTACACGCTCATATATAACAGCCACGGCCTGCAGCTGGTTCAGCACGAGGCTTTCGAGAGCAAGGAGAAAGCCGTGGAGGACGGCAGCGACATCCATAGCCGCGTGCAGCTAGAGGAGTTCAAATATCACAGGATGTTGGTGAGGGACACTGACCGCGGCCGTGAGCTCTTGGCGCAGGTGGATAATTTGGAGAAGCTGCTGCAGGCCTATCGCTGTGGCCTCATCAAGGAGAGCTAGTTTGGGGCAAGACAAAAAAGGCATCCCCCAAGGTTCAATAAACCTTGGGGGATGCTTCTGTTTGGCGGCTATGCACCGAAGACGTTAGTTGTTTTTAAGCTCGCTCTGAACCTTTATGAGCCTCTCGAAAAGCTCGTGGCCAGACACTTTCTTGAACACAATGTCGTGCAGGTCGGCCACGTTCACGCGCTTCTGCTCCATGGTGTCGCGGTCGCGCAGCGTCACGGTGTTGTCTTCCAGAGTCTGGCCGTCAACCGTCACGCAATATGGTGTGCCGATGGCATCCTGGCGGCGATAACGCTTTCCGATGGAGTCTTTCTCGTCATACTGGACGTTCATGGCCAGCTTGAGAGAGTTGACAATCTCGTGAGCTTTCTCCGGCATGCCGTCTTTCTTCACGAGCGGCAGCACGGCCAGCTTGACTGGGGCCAGCACGGGCGGCAGCTTCAGCACCACGCGGCTGTCTCCGCCCTCCAGCTTCTCCTCGGTGTAGGCGCCGGCCATGATGGAGAGGAACATACGATCCACGCCAATCGAAGTCTCGATGACGTATGGCACATAGCTCTCATTTGTCTCGGGGTCGAAATATTGAATCTTCTTGCCGGAGTATTTCTGGTGCTGGCTAAGGTCGAAGTCAGTGCGGCTGTGGATGCCCTCGACCTCCTTGAAGCCAAACGGCATGCGGAACTCGATGTCGGTGGCGGCGTTGGCGTAGTGGGCCAGTTTCTCATGGTCGTGGAACTGGTAGTTCTGGTCGCCCATGCCCAGGGCCTCGTGCCAGTTGAGGCGATATTGCTTCCAGTAGTTGAACCACTTCATCTCCTCGCCCGGACGTACGAAGAACTGCATCTCCATCTGCTCAAACTCCCTCATGCGGAAGATGAACTGACGCGCCACAATCTCGTTGCGGAACGCCTTGCCAATCTGCGCGATGCCAAAAGGAACCTTCATACGGCCCGTTTTCTGGACGTTGAGGAAGTTGACAAAGATGCCCTGCGCGGTCTCGGGGCGGAGGTAGATCTTCATCGCGCCCTCTGACGTGGAGCCCATCTCGGTGGTGAACATGAGGTTGAACTGGCGCACGTCGGTCCAGTTCTTGGTGCCGGAGATGGGGCAGACAATCTCCTCGTCTAGGATGATTTGCTTCAGCTCCTCCAGGTTGTTCTCGTTCATGGCCTTCTTGTAACGCTCGTGCAGCGCGTCGCGCTTGGCCTGGTGCTCCTTCACGTGGGCCGACGTCTCGCGAAATTTGGCCTCGTCAAACGAGTCGCCGAACTTCTTGCGGGCCTTGGCTATCTCTTTCTCAATCTTGTCGTCATATTTGGCAATCTGCTCCTCGATGAGGACGTCGGCGCGATAACGCTTCTTGGAGTCGCGGTTGTCAATGAGCGGGTCGTTGAAGGCGTCAACGTGACCCGACGCTTTCCAGATGGTAGGGTGCATGAAGATGCTGGAGTCTATGCCCACCACGTTGTCGTTGAGCTTGACCATGGCGTCCCACCAGTACTTCTTAATGTTGTTCTTCATCTCGACGCCGTTCTGGCCGTAGTCATACACTGCGCCGAGGCCGTCGTAGATCTCGCTGCTGGGGAATACGAAACCGTATTCTTTGCAGTGAGCCACCAGTTTCTTGAAAACGTCTTCTGCCATTTTCTTTTTGTTTCTCTTGTTGTGTTGTTTATTTCGTGAGCCCCGGCGCGCGGGGCCGGCAGCGGGTGTGCGCCGGCCGCCTCCGAGGCTCTGTCGGTCGCGAATTTAAGCAAATAACGTGGCGTTGGGCCGCGACCCTACGCCTCGTCCGTCACTTTGTATTCGTCATATATCTTTTGGAACTCTTTGGGCATGAAGACCTGCTTGTAGCCTAAGACGAGCAGCAGCCCGCCCACGCTCACCACGAAGCCCACCATCATGCCGCCTATGAGGTGGAGCAGCAGCTTGGGGCTGCTCTTTTTCTCGGGCTGCACCACGGGCTCCACAATGGAGAAGACGGGCGTCTCGGCCAGCAGCTTCATGCGGCTCTTCTCCAGCTCGGTTTGCAGGGTCTGGAGCAGGGAGTAGTTCATGTTATACTTGTCTTCAAGCTGCTGCCGCTCCACGCTTGTACGCTCCTCCACATAGTCGCGGTGGCGGTCGCGGTAGGCGAAGAACTCTTGGCGAGACTCTGTGAACTCCTTCATCGTCTCGTCATAGCGCACTTGGAGGAAGTTGAGGGTCTTTTTGGCGCTAGATGTGGCATATTCCGTTATGGTGGTCTGGATTTGCTGCATCACGGCCGTGGCCAGCTCCGCGCTCTGCTCCGGGGTCTCGCCCTCGGCGCTTATTCTCACCAGGCTCGTCTCCTCGTCTGGGGAGACGTCTATCCTGTCTCGCAGCCACTCGGCGCATTTCTTTCTCACCTTGTCCAGCACAATGGGTTTGGGCACTCGCGAGAAATCGTCATTTTGCGGCTCCACAAATTCGGCTTCGGGCTTCTCGCCCCTTATGGCTGTCATTATCACGCCAGGCAGGCCTATTGTATATTTTTTCAAGGCTCGCCCGACAGTCATCAGCGTGTCCGATTTCATATGCTCATAGAGCGTCATGACGGTGTCGGTGGGGGAGGCCCAGGTCAGCGGCACTCGCTCCATAATCTCCAGCAGGGCTGGAGTGCTGGTGACCACCTCGGTGTAGAGGTCTGGCGTTATGGTGGCCGCCCCAGTCGTGCCCATGGAACCCAGGTTGATGCCCGCCATGGAGGCCAGGCCTTTGAGGCCGCCGAGGTCGGAGCTGGAGTTCTCCATCACCGGCAAGATGGCTGCCTTGGACGTGAAGACCTTTGGGCGGCACGCATAGATGACTATGGCCGCTACCACGCACCCGCCAATTATGTAGGCTATGGTCCGAGCCTTGCCCCACAGGTAGGCAATGAGCCACACAATGTCAAACTCCTCCTGCTGGCCCGTGGCGTTGTCCACGCCAGCGTTGTTGCTGTCGCTCATGTCTCTTTTATCTTGTTAAGCTTACGATAACTGCAATCATGGATATCACGCTCGAGCTCATCGACACTATGGCTGGGGCGCCGAACTTGGGATCGGGTTTCTTCGGCACCACGACCTCGCTGCCGGGCCTTACCTCGGGGTAGCGGCGGAAGAAGAGTATGTGGCGCACGGTCTCGCTCTCGCCGTTGGCGTGGACCACATAGGTGAGCTTCTTATACGCTCGCGGCCCGAAGCCGCCTGCGGCCTTCACGTAGTCTTTGGCGTTCCATCTCTTTTGCCACACCATGCTTGTGGGGCTCTGTACAATGCCCGCCACGCGTACCGTCTGGCTGCCGTCTGGCACCACAATCTGATCGCCGTCGCAGAGATATATGTCGGCCTCGGAGCCCGGGTTGTCCAAGGCTTTGGCCAGGTTGATGCTCACAAAGTCGTAGCTTGCTGTCAGTTTGTCATCCTTGAGGTAGAAGATGGTGTCGTTGCGGCTTTTGCTCTGCATGAGCTTGATGGCGCGCTCCGTGGGAGAGAGCTTGATGAGCCTGTATATGCGCGCCGCGCCAATGTCGGCCCTCGTGGTGAAACCGCCCGCGCGCTTCATCATGTCGCTGAGCCTTATTCTGTTGCTCGTGAGGCCATAGTTGCCCGGGTTGATGAAAGCGCCGCTCAATACGACGCTGCCGCCAACGTTGGCTGAGGTCTGGGTGCGGACAAACACTTGGTCGAACGGCTGGAGGATGAACGAGTTGCCGTCAATGTCCAGAGCCAGGTCGCGGGTGATGGTTATGGTGTTCACCTGGCGGCTCACGTCGGGGTTGGTATACACCTCGGCGTCGTCTAGTCGCCTCACAATCTCGACATTGTTGGTCGAGGCGTTCTCCGTAAGGCCTTGGGCCAGCACCAGCAGGTCTCCGAGCGTCAGGTTCTCGCGATACTCATACTCGCCCGGCACTTGCACCTCGCCGTTCACGGTCACGGTGCGGGCCTCTCTCATGTCGTCTATCGACGCTATGGTCACCACGTCGCCATTTTTCAGGTCAATGTCCGTCACGCCGTTCTTGACGTCGAGCACGTTGAAGTTGAGGGCCTCGAGCGTGTAGTCGTCTTTGTATCGCGTAATGACGCCGCGCGTCAGGAAAGCGTTCTCTTTCAGCCCGCCGGCATTGGTGATGAGGCTGCTCAGCGTCATGCCCTCCTCCCATTGGTAGTAGCCGGGCGAGAACACCGCCCCGTCCATCGTCACGGCGTTGTCCATTCTGTCGGTCTCCACGGCGGTTACGACGATGGAGTCGCCATTGGCCATCGTTACGGAGCCTGGGTCTTTCACGTCAATATATTCCGTGGAGCGTTTGCCAATGCGGAATATCCCCACATGGTCGGTCTGCGCCTGCGGGGTGAAGCCGCCGGCGTAGCGGATCATGTCGGCCGCCGTCTCGTTGTCTTTGGCCTCAAAGTAGCCTACGCGCTTAAATTCGCCGCCGGTCTTGACCCTCTTTATGTAGGTGGGGATCATGACAATGTCTCCATCGGCCAGGCTCACGTTGACGTCGTTTTTGCCGTTGACGAGGAAGTCGTAGACGTCTAGGTGCGCCACGATGCGGCCGCCGCGGATGAGCTGTATGTCTCGATAGGAGCCTTTGGAGCTGGGACCGCCGCTGAGATACAGCACGTTGAAGAGCGATGACGAGGCCGACACGGTGTAGGTGCCAGGCATAAACGCCTCGCCTATGACGCTCACCCTCACTGGCTTGGCCTGAGACAGGCGGATGGAGGCGTTGGTGCGTCCGCCCATGTCGCTATATATGGTGCGCAGTCGCCCCATGATTGCGGCCTTGGCGTCGGCCATGGTCTGGCCTCCCACTTTGACGGGGCCTACCATGGGGATGTTCAGGCTGCCGTCTTTGCCCACTGTGAGGCTGTATGACTGCTCCGCCGCGCCGTATATGTCAATGTCAATGGCGTCGCCAATGCCCACCACGTAGGTGTCTCCAACGGCCATGTTGGCCGAGGGCTCGAAAGTAAGGCCCGCGCGGTTGAATATGTCAAAGCCGAAGAGGAGTGAGTCCTCGTGAGTGAAGTTTATTTTCCGCGCCTCGGTCTGCGCCAAGTTGGAGTCTTGCTCTTGCAGGTCGTCTGTGAGGCCCAAGTCGCCGTCTGCCGTGGTGTCGTTCTTGCTGTTCTTATGGCTGTTTTTCAGATATTTTGACAGTCGCACCTTGAGCTGAGACAGTTGCTTGTTCGTGGCTCCTCTCTGCGCTGCGGCGTCCAGCGCCTCGTCTAGCGTCACGCCGGCTTTTTGCAGCTTGGTGGCCTGCGCCCTTATCTGCGCTTCGGGAATTTGGCTCACGTCCACTGTCTTGTAGTCAATGTTGTTCTGTGCGGCCATGTCTGTCGCCATCTCCAAGGTCAGCAGGGCGGCGAGGGCCACAAACAGTCTTTTAGCCTTCATCATTGTTACGGTCCGTTGGTCTTCGTTTATGGGTAGTGTGTGTGAGTGGCGTCATTTACCGGCTTGCAACTCTTTGGCGGCTGCGGAGAGCGCGCTGGCCACCACTTTGTCCATGTCGTAATATTTATACTCCGCCAGTCGGCCGCCAAATATCACTCCGCTCTCGCGTCCCGCCAGTTCGGCATATTTGGCCGCCATGGCTCCGTTGGCCGCGTCGTTTACGGGATAGTATGGCTCCATGCCTGGCTGCCATTCTGTCGAGTACTCTCGCGAGATGACCGTCTTGGGCTGGTGGCCGAACTCAAAGTGCTTATGCTCAATGATTCTGGTGTATGGCACGTCCGCGCTCGTGTAGTTTATCACGGCGTTGCCCTGGAAGTTCTCCACGTCCAGCGTCTCGGTCTCGAACCTTACTGTGCGATATTGCAGGTGGCCGAAGCGGAAACCGTAATATTCGTCCACAGCGCCGGTGAAGACCACCTTGCGCGCCAGCTTGTCCAGCTCCGCGCGGTCTTCGGCGTAGTCAACTCCCGTGCGCACCTCGGTGCCTTCGAGAAGCTTGTCCGTCAAGACGTTATATCCGCCAATCGGGATGCCTTGATATGTGTCGTTGAAATAGTTGTTGTCAAAAGTCAGTCTCACGGGCAGGCGGCGGATAATGAAAGCCGGCAGCTCGGCGCACTTGCGTCCCCACTGCTTTTGGGTGTAGCCTTTTATTAGTTTCTCATAAATGTCTCGCCCCACGAGCATCAGCGCCTGCTCCTCCAGATTTCGAGGCTCCGTGACGCCGTCTCGTCTCATGGCTTCCACGGCCTCCGCTTTTTGCTCGGCAATCTTGGCCTCGGCCTGGGCGGGGGTCGTCACACCCCACATCTGGTAAAACGTGTTCATGTTGAATGGCAAGTTGTATAGCTTGCCATTGTAGTTGGCCACAGGCTGATTGGTGTAGCGGTTCATCTCGGCTAGCGCGCTCACGTAGTCCCACACCTCGCGGTTGGACGTGTGGAAGATGTGCGCGCCGTAGCGGTGGACGTTGATGCCCTCCACCTTGTCGCAGTGGATGTTTCCACCCGTGTGGTCGCGACGGTCAATGACCAGGCACCTCTTACCCGCTTTTTTCGCCTCGTGAGCGAAGACGCAGCCAAACAGGCCCGCGCCCACAATCAGATAGTCGTACATTCTTGATTTTCTGTTTTAGTTAGCTTTCTTTTGTTTGTTACCATATCTTTCGCTTTGACGGCTACGCCCACAATGATGGCATAGCGCGCCACTTTGCCAATCAGCATTGTCAGGCATGTGGCCACCACTGGGGCTTTGGCTGCGCCAAGCCCCAAGGCCAGCGGGTCTCCGACCCACGGTGCCCACACCAGCAGCCCGCACAGACTGCCATAGGTGTCAATCCACTCCTGCACGCCCGCCAGGCTCGACTCGTCTAGCCCCAGCAAACCCATCAGCCACGCTGAGCCTATCCACCCCGTGGCGTAGGTGACGACGCTGCCGAGCCAGTTGCCCACCGAGGCCACGGCCACAAGTGGCACGGCGCGGTAGATGCCGCACACGGCCAAGGCCCCCAGGCCCACCTCGCTCACGCCGGGCAGGAGAGTGGCGGAGAGGAAGCAGACGATGAAAACGCCTGCCAACCCCCAGCTGTCCAATAGCTTACGCGTGTTCAATGTGCCAGCCTTTTGTGACTCAATATAAACTCTTGGCGTTCAGTGTCTCCAAGGCCTTGTCTATCACGGGGTCCATGGTGTTGAGGATTGGGTAGAACCCGTCATTGTCCTTTATGGCCTGCCCCACGTAGGCCCTCACCTCGTTGGCAATGATGAGGCTCTCTTTCTCCTCCAGCTTCGCGGGGCGCGCCACTCCGTGTTTGGCGGCGTAGGCCGTGATGCCGTCAATGAACGGCGTTTTTTGCAGCTGGTGGATGAGATCGGGAGCCGTGAGGCGTTTCAGTTGGTCGCGGTGGCCGTCTACGTATGTCATGGCGTAGTCGTAGATCAGCCTCTTGGAGCGCAGGGTGTAGAGATAGTGCGAGGCGGATGCCGTGTCGAAGGGCACGAAGATGTCCGGCACAATGCCGCCGCCGCCATAGACCGTGCGGCCTTTGCGTGTGTGGAACACTTGCGCGGTGTCCGCCTTTATGCTGTCGGCGCTAAACAGCTCGCCGCCCTTGTAACGCTCGTTGATGTCTTGGTAATACTCTTCGTCCCCGTGATCATAGGGCCGCTGTATGCATCGGCCGCTCGGAGTGTGGTAGCGCGAGACTGTCAGGCGCAGGTGCGACTGGTCGGCCAGAGTCAGTTCCGTCTGCACCAGGCCTTTGCCGAATGAGCGGCGACCTATTATGGTGCCTCGGTCGTTGTCTTGCATGGCTCCTGCGAATATCTCACTCGCGCTGGCCGAGAACTCGTCAATGAGCACCGTCAGACCCATGTCCCGGCACGTCCCCGTGCCGTCGGCGCAGCTCTCTTGCCGCCTCTGATGACCGCCCTCGGTGTAGACAATCATCTCGCCGCGACCCAAAAACTCGTTGCACATGGCCTGCACCACGTTCAGGAATCCGCCGGCGTTGGAGCGCAGGTCCACAATCAGCTTGTCGCACCCCTCGGCCTTGAGCTTCCCGATGCCGGCTATCATCTCCTCATATGTCTTCTCTGCGAAGCGGTCTATCCTCATGTAGCCGACGCCCGGGGCGATCTCATAGGTCGAGACCACGCTTATGAGCGGGATCTCGCCGCGGACAATGTCGAAGTCGAGGGTGGTGGAGGGGTGACGGAAAACGCTGATGCTCACTTTGGTGCCAATCTCGCCGCGCAGGTTGTCAAGCACCTTTTGGTTGGTCAGGCCCGCGGCTTTGCCCGCGAAGTCTTTGCCGTTCACCTTTATTATCTTGTCACCTGGCAGCACGCCGAGCGCCGATGATGGTCCGCCCGCCACGACGGACATGACGCACACCGTGTCTTCACGTATTGAGAACGTGACGCCAATGCCGCCGAAGTCCGACTTCAGCTCGCCGCTGACGCGCTCCACGTCGGAGCGGGGAATGTAGACGCTGTGCGGGTCCAGTTGCTTCATAACCTGCGGGATGGCCAGCTCTTGGAGCGAGTCCATGTCTATGGGGTCAACATAAAAGTTCTCCACAAGCTCCAGCACCTCGTCCAGTTTCCCACCGCCGAGGGTCAACGGCCCGCGCTGGTTTTCGCCGTAGCCGCCACTCGCCGCGTTGTTGCCGCTCACCCAGCCCAAGTAGAGGCCGGCCAGAGCCGCCGCGACCATGAGCAGCAGTGTCCATGCGTATTTCATCTTTTACTTTATTATTATGGTCTCTTCCACTTTGTCCACTCTCACGCCGGCGCGGCGCAGCAGCTCAATGCCTTCTGGCGTGCGGTAATCCTCAGAATATACCACGCGCGAGATACCTGCCTGTATGATCAGTTTGGCGCACTCAATGCAGGGTGATGCCGTGATGTACATCGTGGCCCCTGCGGAACTGTTGCCCGTCTTCGCCACCTTGGTTATGGCGTTGGCCTCGGCGTGGAGCACATAGGGCTTCGTCACCCCGTTCTCTTCACACACGTTCTCAAATCCCGAGGGCGTGCCGTTGTAGCCATCGCTGATTATCATCTTCTCTTTCACCATCAACGCCCCCACCTGCCTGCGCTCGCAGTAGGAGTTTAGTGACCATATCCGGGCCATGCCCAGGTATCTCTGGTCTAGCTTGGTTTGCTTCTCTTGCTCTGTCATAAGGAAGTGAGGGTGTCTGAGACGGCACTAGCGACAAAATTAGCCATTATGGGTAATATGGCAATTGCATTGCATCGCTTTTAGTCCTTTTCGCCCATCACTTCGTGGCGGACGTAAAGGTATTCGCGGTAGTCGAACTCGCCTTTCATGGTCTCTTTGTCATATCGTGTCTCATCGGGCCCTTGCGCCTCAATGAGTCTCCGCAGCCTGCTGTGCCGCTCGCGCCCCATGATGTCGTCAATGCCTAGTCCAGTCTCCTCCATCGTGTCTAGCAGATGGCCCACAATGGTGCTGCGCGCCAGCCCACGCTCTTTTGCCACGGCCTCCGTGCTGCGCAGGCGGCGAAACGCCTCCACTGTCAGCTGCCTCGTGTCTGGCCTTGCCGGGCTGTCTGGCTGCCGCTCGCGCGCCTCGGGCCTGGCGCCTTTCTCGAACCACTCGGCCACGATGCGCAATATGTCCGCGCCAAACCGCTTGACCTTGGCCTCGCCCATCCCGTTGATGGCCAGCAGGGCCTTGTTGTCGGTCGGCATGGCGTCGGCAATGTCCATCAGCACTTTGTCTGGCGCCACGGCATAGGCGGGGCGGTTCACCTTGCGGGCCTCCTCGGCGCGCCAAACTTTCAGTTCGCGATATAGCTCTTTGTTGGCCACCTCGCGCTCGTCGGCCTTGGGGCGGCTCTTGGGCGCTGTGTCTTCCGGCTCTTTGGCCACGGCCTCGGCGTGCGCCGCCACTATGGCCGCGGGGTCGAAGCCGCCCGTCATCACGGCTCGCAGCGCGGCGTGTTTTATGGTAAGCTCTTGGCGCAGGGAGGCGCGGGCGTTGGCTCGCTGCTTCTCTAGCGTGGCGTTGCCCAAGGTTATGTCGGTGGTAAGGAGCAGAGGGTCGAGGATGGCTTTCACCTTGCCTTCAAAATATTTGGCTCCATTCTTGGCGCGTTCCATCAAGGTGTCGTCTTCCAAAATGTTGCCACCAGCCGCCGTGTGCCGCCTGCACATGTCGGCAAAGATGTGGCCTGGCCTTGTCAGCTCGTTTTGGCTTTGGTTCAATGTGGCCGAGAGTTCCGCTATCACGGCGGGGTATGTGGCGGCGTAGTTCTCCTCCAATATTCTCAAAATCCTTGCCGCGCAACTTGTTATGCCCCAGAAGTCGAAAAGGCTCGCCATGACGGTCACGGCATAGTCCGCCGCGAAAGCGTCTATCTGCGTTTGCGTCAGCTCGCAGCCGCGCTGCTGGTCCAGATAGTCCTTCACGTTGCCGTCCGTCATTATGCTGGAGCGTGATATGGGCGTGCTGAGCACCATGCCCTCAAAGGTGCGGCAGCGGCTCAGTGCCACGTAAACCTGCCCTGGCGAGAAGGAGTTGCCGGCATCTATTATGGCGCGGTCAAAAGTGAGGCCTTGGCTCTTGTGGATGGTTATGGCCCACGCCAGGCTGAGCGGTATTTGTGAGAATGTGCCCTCCACTTTTTGCTCCACTTGGCCGGTCTCTTTGTTCATCTCGTATGAGAAGTTTTGCCACACTTCGGCCTTTATCTCCACGGTGCCGAAGTCGTCGTCGCTCGTCACCATCACGCTGTCGGGCGTCAGGCCCACCACGTGGCCAATCTTGCCGTTGTAGAATCGGCCCTCGCGGTCGTTTTTCAGGAACATGACTTGTGCGCCCACTTTGAGGGTCAGAGACTTGTCCGCGGGATATGATTTCTCGGGGAATGTGCCGGAGGTTTGGCAGTCATAGGTGCGCGCCATGCCGTCCAGTTGAGCCAGTTTGAGGCCGTTGAGAGTCTCAGCCTGGGCGTTGTGGGTGGTGAGGCGGATATATTTTTCGCTTTCGGGCGGGTTGAACTTGGGGTCGTATCGGCTGTTGAGGGTGCGGAGGCTGGCCTCGTCCAGATTGTTGTCCCTCACTTTGTTCAGCAGGTCAATAAATTGGGCGTTTGTCTGGCGGTATATGTGTTTGAGCTCTATGGTGAAATATTTTATTTGCGTCAGGGCTTTGCTTGAAAAGAAATATGGAGAGGCGTAGTGCCGGAGCAGGTCCGGGGCCTCGGCATCTGTCAGCACGGGCGCCAGCTGCATCAGGTCGCCGATGAGCAGCAGCTGCACGCCGCCAAACGGGGCTTGGCTGCGCCTCACTTGCCTAAGGCGCGCGTCTATGGCGTCGAGGAGGTCGGGCCTCACCATGCTCACCTCGTCAATGACCAGGAGGTCTATACCCCTGATCATCTTCAGCTTGCTCTGCCTCATGGCGCGGCTTTGCTCCAACGGTTGGCCTGGGATGAAGAGAGATGGCGGCAACTGGAAGAATGAGTGTATGGTGACTCCGCCCGCGTTGATGGCCGCCACGCCCGTGGGCGCCACCACGGCCATGCGCTTGACGCCTGAGGCTTGCAGGCGGCGGAGGAAGGTGGTCTTGCCCGTCCCGGCGCGTCCGGTCAGGAAAATGCTCACTCCCGTGCGCAGGAGGCACTCCCATGCCGTCCGCGCCTCGGGGTTGTCGGCCCTTGTGTAGGGCGATTTGGTGTCTCTCATCTGGCTCTGCTGATGGCGTTGCGTTATGGCGGCAAAGGTAAGGCCTTTTCGCGTCAGATGGCCTTTTGGCCTACGTCACCTCTTTTTGCTAACTTAGCGGCGTCAATAACTTAGCCATACAGTGTCTCAACACGATAATCTCTTCCCATCTCGTGGCGGCGCCATGCGAGCCGCGGGCATAGGGGCGGCTCTTGTGGCCATGGTGTGGGGGTGCGCCAACCCCGGCACCCCCACTGGCGGCCCGAAGGATGTGCGTCCGCCCGTCATGATGTCTTCCACGCCCGCGGCTGGTTCCACGGGTTTTAGCGGTAACGCCGTCACCATTGTCTTTGACGAGAACGTGCAGCTGAAGGATGCCGACCAGAAGTTTGTCATGTCACCGCCCACGGCCAAGAAACCGAGGGTGGAGGCGCACGGCAAGCAGGTGAAGGTCTCTTTTGAAGGTGAGCTGCAACCCGCCACCACCTATACGCTAGACTTTGCCGACTGCCTCTCCGACCTCAACGAGGGCAACGTCTATGAGAACTTCACTTTCACCTTCTCCACGGGCGAGAGCACCGACTCCATGATGATCTCCGGCAACGTCTATGACGCCCAGACCGTCATGCCCGTGGAGGGCATCTACGTCTTGCTCCACGCCAACCTGACCGACACCGCTTTTTGCAAGGCCGCGCCCATCAGGGTGGCCAAGACCGACGCCAGGGGCCGCTTCGCCATCAAGAACGTCCCGGCGGGGGCGGAGTATGACGTATACGCTCTTGATGACCAAAACCGCAACTTCCTCTTCGACCAGCCGGGCGAGAAAATCGCATGGCTCGGACGCCACGTCACGCCGTCTTTCGAGACTCGCCAAGTGGCCGACAGCGTGAGGACCGACTCCACATACGTGGTCAACGACACGGTGAAATATTACTACGCTCCCACTCTGCGAGACACGCTCGTCTTCACGCCAGACTCCCTCGCTCTCTTCGCCTTTGATGAAGATGTCTATGACCAGTACGTCAAGTCTGACGAGCGCAAAGAGCGCAACAAAGTGACGCTCACGCTCAACAAGCCCATGAGCCGCCGCCCCAAGGTATCGTTTGTGGGTCAGGAGGGCCGAGATGTGGCCGTGTTCCAATACAGCCCCACCAACGACACCGTGCAGGTCTGGATGACAGACACCACGGTGTGGAAGAAAGACTCTGTGGTCTTGGCGATCAACTATCTTGTCCAAGACAGTTTGGGCGAGCTTGTGGAGCGCACCGACACCCTCAAGGAGTGGCATTTTGAGAAAAAGAAGGCGGAAGACCGCTCGGCGCGTCGCCGTCGGAAAGTGAAGGAGGAGAAGCCCAAGGTGGAGCCGCTGAAACTCAAACTGCCAAGCGGCGTGGCCCCTTATGCCGAGCTGTCTCTGACTTCCCCAACGCCGTTCGCCTCACTGGTGTGGGATTCCGTCCGCCTCTTCCTAAAGGCGGACACGCTCCAGAGGCCTGTGGCGTTCACGCCGATAGACGACACGGTGAACATATGCCGCAAGGCCATAAAATTTAAGTGGGAGCCAGGTGAGCAATATGTCGTGGTGGTGGATTCCGCCGCGGCCTCCGACATCTACGGACTCGTCAACGGCCCCATGAGCCAGACGGTGAGCGTCACTAGCCTTGACAAGTATGGCACGCTCTACATTGATGTGGACAGCGTGCCAGCCAACGCGTTGCTCCAACTCACCGACACTCGCGGCAATGTCTTGAGACAAAACTACTTGAAACCCAATGGCAAGGCCGGTTTCAAATACATCCCGCAGGGCGACTATATGCTCCGCATCTTGCAAGACGACAACCGAAACGGCAAGTGGGATCCTGGCAAGTGGAGCGAACGCCGACGGCCCGAGAAGCTGATCTTCTATATGGAGAAAGTCAACGTCCGCCAAAACTGGGACATCCACGTAGATTTCTCCACCCGAGCCTACGCGCCGGCGGCCTACGTCCGTAAGTTCGGCAAGCAGCCCACAAACCGCAGGAGGAGATGACGAAGGCGGAGGAGGCCGAGGCCCAGGCTCGCGCCGATGGCAAGTGGATGGCCGAGGCCATGAACGAGGCTCGACAGGCCGAGCGTGAGGGTGAGATACCCGTGGGCGCGGTGGTCGTGTGTCGCGGCAAGATTGTGGGCCGCGGGCGCAACCAGACTGAGAGGCTGCATGACGTGACCGCCCATGCCGAGATGATCGCCATTTCCGCCGCGGCGCAACGCCTTGGCTCCAAATATCTCAACGACTGCACCCTCTACGTCACTCTGGAGCCCTGCGTCATGTGCGCGGGGGCTTTGGCGTGGGCTCAGGTTGGGCGGATTGTCTACGGGGCGTCTGATGACAAGCGGGGCTACGCGCGCCTGTCCCCGTCTCCTCTCCACCCAAAGACAGAAGTCTCACGTGGCGTGGGCGCGGCCGAGGCGGCGGAGCTGGTCCGCCTCTTCTTCGCGGCTCGGAGGTAGGGGCTGCGGGGCGGGATTGGCCCATATTGCTTTTAAGCCATATAATTGCTAAATTCGCACGCCGAAAATTTGACCCGCTGCCGCCGTCTTTGGGGCGTTGGCGGGGGCTTGTCAATAAGCTAAGATACTTTATTCCATGAGCAAGAGATTTGCCGAATACAAGGGCTTGGACCTCACCGAGCTCAGCAAAGATGTCCTCGAACGCTGGAGGCGCGAGGATGCCTTCCGCAACAGTCTGAAAGAGAGGGAGGGGCATCCCGACTTCGTGTTCTATGACGGCCCGCCATCGGCCAACGGCAAACCTGGCATTCACCACGTCTTGGCGCGCTCCATCAAAGACGCTTTCTGCCGCTACAAGACCCAGCGCGGCTTCCGCGTGGTCCGCAAGGCGGGGTGGGATACCCACGGCCTTCCCGTGGAGCTGGGCGTTGAGAAGATGCTCGGCATCACCAAAGAGGACATCGGAGGCAAGGTCTCTGTTGACGAGTATAACGCCGCTTGCCGTAAGGAGGTCATGAAATATATTGACCTTTGGGGCGATCTGACCGAGAAGATGGGCTATTGGATCGACATGGACGATCCTTACATCACCTATGACAACCGATACATTGAGAGCCTGTGGTGGCTGCTCAAGCAACTATATGACAAAGGTTTCCTCTACAAAGGCTACACCATTCAGCCCTACTCGCCCGCCGCAGGCACCGGCCTCAGCAGCCACGAGCTGAACCAGCCAGGGTGCTACCGCGACGTGAAGGACACCACCCTCACGGCGCAGTTCACCGTCAAGAGAGACGCCAAGAGCGAGACCTTGTTCCAGACTGCGGGCGGCTTGCCCGTCTACTTCCTGGCCTGGACCACCACGCCGTGGACTCTCCCCTCCAACACCGCATTGTGCGTAGGGGAGAAGATTGTCTACCAGCTCATCAAGACTTTTAACCCCTACTCTGGTCAGCTTGAGGCTGTCGTGCTCGCCAAAGACTTGGTGTCGTCTTATTTCAACACCGAGATGGACGGCAAGTCTTTTGACGACTTCAAGGAGGGCGATAAGAACATCCCATATGCCGTGCTTGGCGAATACACGGGCAAGCAGCTCATTGGCATCTCCTATGAGCAGCTTCTGCCTTTCGCCCGCCCAGACGGCAAGGCCTTTGAGGTGATAAGCGGCGACTACGTCACCACGTCAGATGGCACCGGCATTGTCCACATTGCTCCTGACTTTGGCGCCGACGACGCCCGCGTGGCGCGCAACTACGGCATCGCCGCGCTCATGTTCGTAGACAAGAACGGCAAGCAGCAGCCGATGGTTGACCGCCGAGGCCGTTTCTTCCTGATTGAGGATCTCGACCCCGACTACGTCAAGAATTTCCTCAACGAGAAGGCTTACGCCGAGTTCCAAGGCCGCTACGTCAAGAATGCCTATGATGACACCTTGGCTCCTGACGCCCCGACGCTCGACCTTGACATCTGCATGAAGCTCAAGGAGGAGGGTCGCGCGTTCAAGATTGCCAAGCACGTCCACAGCTATCCTCATTGCTGGAGGACAGACAAGCCCGTCCTCTACTACCCGCTAGACTCCTGGTTCATCAAGACAACGGCGGTGAAGGACAGGCTCATAGAGCTGAACAACACCATCAACTGGAAGCCGCAGTATACTGGCAGCGGACGCTTTGGCAATTGGTTGGAGAACCTGCAAGACTGGAACTTGAGCCGCTCCCGCTTCTGGGGCACCCCGCTCCCGATCTGGCGCACTGAAGATGGTCGCGAGGAGATATGTGTCGGCTCCATGGAGCAACTGATGGCGGAGATTGACAAGGCCGTAAAGGCTGGGGTCATGACCTCCAATCCCTACAAGAATTTCAAGGTGGGCGATATGTCCGCCGCGAACTACGACCCCAAGAACATAGACCTCCACCGCCCTTATATTGACGCTGTGGTTCTCGTCTCGCCCAGTGGCAAGCCCATGAGGCGCGAACCCGACCTGGTGGACGTCTGGTTTGACAGTGGCGCCATGCCCTATGCGCAATATCACTACCCGTTTGAGCATAAGGACGACCTGTTGTTCCCGGCCGATTTCATCGCCGAGGGCGTTGATCAGACCCGCGGGTGGTTCTTCACGCTCCACGCCATCGCCACCATGTGCTTTGACAGCGTGGCGTTCAAAAACGTCATCTCCAACGGCCTTGTGCTGGACAAGAACGGAAACAAGATGTCCAAGAGGCTTGGCAACGCCGTTGACCCGTTCGAAGTAATCGAGAAATACGGCCCCGACGCTCTCCGTTGGTATATGCTCACCAACGCCCAGCCGTGGGATAACCTCAAATTCGACGTGGCTGGCGTTGACGAGGTGCGTCGTAAGTTCTTCGGCACTCTCTACAACACATACTCCTTCTTCGCCCTCTACGCCAACATTGACGGCTTCACGGGCGCGGAGCCTCTTGTGCCTGTGGCGGAGAGGCCTGAGATTGACAGGTGGATAATCTCACTCCTCAATAGCCTTGTGGCCGAGGTCACGGACGCCATGGAGAGCTACGAGCCCACGCGCGCAGGCCGAGCTATACAAGACTTTGTCATGGAGAACCTCTCCAACTGGTATGTCCGCCTCAACCGCAAGCGTTTCTGGGGAGGCACAATGGATCAGGACAAGCTGGCCGCCTATCAGACGCTCTTTGAGTGCCTGCGCAAGGTGGTCATAATGAGCGCGCCCGTCGCACCGTTCATCTCCGATCGCATATACCGCGACCTGATGGGCGACCAGTCCAAGACCGTGCACCTGGCCGATTGGCCAACGGCTGACCCTGCGCTTGTAGACAAGCCCCTTGAGGAGCGCATGGGCTATGCGCAGAGCATATCCTCGATGGTCTTGGCTCTGCGCCGCAAGGTGAACATAAAGGTGCGCCAGCCCCTCGCCAAGATCATGATTCCGGCGACAGATGACAACTTCAAGGCGCAGGTGCGCTCCATACAGCATCTCATCCTCACGGAGGTCAACGTCAAGGAGTTGCAGTTTGTGACTGAGGACGACGGAATTCTAAAGAAGCGCATCAAGCCGAACTTCAAGACCCTTGGCCCCAAATATGGCAAGCTGATGAAGGGCATTGCGGCCGAGATGGCAAAAATGACCACGCACGACATTGCAACATTTGAGCGCAATGGGGCTTTCACTCTCAAAGTGGCCGACAACGACGTGCAGATTGACGCGGCCGACGCCGAGGTCATCTCTGAAGACATCCCAGGTTGGCTCGTGGCCAATGAGGGCAGCCTCACCGTGGCGCTAGACATCGAGGTGTCTCCAGAGTTGCGTAAAGAGGGCATCGCGCGCGAGTTCATAAACAGGATTCAGAACCTGCGAAAAGACTCCGGCTTTGACGTGACGGACAAGATCATCGTCAAGATTGAGTCCAACGAGCAGACCGATGAGGCCGTGCGCGACTATGCCGACTACATTGCCTCACAAACGCTCGCTAAGTCCGTCTCCGTTGAGGCGGGGCTTGATGAGACCAACGCGCAGAAAGTGGAGCTTGATGACAATCTCTCGCTTTTTGTGTCGGTGAGCAAAATATAAAAATCCACAACAATTAGGGTGACGCGCCCGTCCTTGGCGGGACGCTGGCGCATCACCCCTAATTTTTTTCGACTATGGCAGAGAAGACTCGTTATTCGGATGAAGAGCTTCAGGAGTTCAAGGAGATAATCCTTGAGAAACTGGAGAAGGCAAAGCGTGATTTCGAAGTCTATCGCAACGAAATCACGCATGGCGACGTCAACGACACCCAAGACACGTCGCCAACGTTCCACGCCTTGGAAGAGGGGCAGACGCTCATGTCTAAGGAAGACGCGTGCCGCATGGCCGAGAGGCAGCAAAAGTTCATAGCCAACCTCCAGGC
>CAKUYZ010000022.1 GCA_934717675.1 uncultured Bacteroidales bacterium | reverse complement strand
GCCCTGTTGGCATCGGCCTTCGTCCCGACGAGCAAATATCAGATGGCGCAAAAAGCCACGGCCGACAACCAACGGAAAGTGGAGGCCAGAGACGTGGCCATAGACCAGTTGCGCACCAGAAAACAAGAGCTGGAAAACGACATAGACGCCCTAAAAGAAGCCAAAGACCACTTGGAGCAAGACACGGCACTGGCCGGCGTGCGCAACAGAACGCTCTCCAACCGCCTTGACGTGCTGCAAAACGACCTGGCAGCCTTGGCCGCCAAGATGGGAGACGTGCCAGAATACCGATCTCTGATGGGGCACCTGTCTCAAATGCAAAACGAGCTGGCCGACAGCAACGACAAATTGTTGGACTCCGAGAAAAGCCTAGAAGCGAAAAAGAGCCAACTTGCCGAGGCCAACAAAGCTCTGACAGAGAGCGAGAACCAACTGCAACGCAGCAACGCCGAGCTGGCGGACAAAAGCCGCGAGATTGCCTCACAAAAAGAGGCCATCGACGCACAAAGCAAGCAACTGAGAGAGCAGCAGGCTGAGCTTGAGAGGCAAGCCGCGCAACTACAGGAGCTTGAAAGCCAACTGAAAGCCAAGGACGAGGCCATGGCGCAGTTGAAAAACACCATCGCTAACGCTCTTGTAGACTTCACTTCTGACGAACTGACGGTGGAGCACAAAGACGGCAAGGTATACGTCTCGCTAGAAGAGAAGCTGCTTTTCGCCTCGGGCCAATATGAGGTGAACAACAAGGGCGTGGGCGCGGTGCGCAAGATAGCCGCCGTGCTGAAAGACGTCTCGGCCGATGTGGACATCACAGTGGAGGGGCATACGGACAATGTGCCGCTGCGCGGGCAGGTGATTCAAGACAATTGGGACCTCTCGGTAAAAAGGGCCACATCTGTGGTCCGCATACTCATTGCCGGAGGCGTAGACTCCAACAGAATCCAGGCCGTGGGTCGAGCAGACACCATGCCCGTGGCGGACAACGCCACCGAGGCTGGACGTTGCAAAAACAGGCGCACCGAGATTGTCCTGACACCAAAGATTGACCAGATTCTCAAATCCCTCTGACACTCTTACGAACAATCTTCCGCCTGGCGGCAGTGACCGCAGGCCTCATGCCCGCACTTGCGAAGGCGGCCTCTCCCCAAGACTCAGCCTTCGTGAAGCGCGGGCTGTCCTTTGGCGTGCTGCCGTCGG
Organism: uncultured Bacteroidales bacterium; assembly: GCA_934717675.1. Lineage (GTDB taxonomy): Bacteria > Bacteroidota > Bacteroidia > Bacteroidales > Marinilabiliaceae > W3P20-009. Next base: position 23,558 of record CAKUYZ010000022.1, on the reverse strand, counting down.
TGGCCTACGACACCGACCTCGGATTCCAATACGGCGTACTCTCCAACCTCTATTGGTATGGCGACGGCGGCAGATACCCGGCCTATGACCACTCGCTCTATCTGGAGTGCAGCCGCTACGTGGCCGGCACCATGCTCTGCCGCGCGTACTATGACAGCCCGCACGCCTTGCGCCACCTCTCGCCACAATTGCGGCTGACGGCAGACTTCACTCTCTTTCGCGACCTGCTGATGGACTTCTACGGCTTCAATGGCCACAAGGCGGTATATCACAGCGAGTGGGTGGATGACAAGAAGCCAGGCTACGTGAGCCACGCCTTTTACGCCCACCACCGGCGCATGATTCGCCTGATGGGCGGCGTGAGATATGGCATCCCTGGCAGCGGGGTCTTCTTTCAGGCGGGTGTCTCGGCCTTCAATATGGAGTGCGCCTCCACGCATCGCTCCGAGCTGCGGCGCAAAGAGCCCGACGTGCCATCGCTCTACGATTTGTATCGCCAGTGGGGCGTGATTCGCAAAGACGAGGCCCGAGGCGGCACGGATGTCTTCTTGCGCGTGGGCGCAGGCTACGACAGCCGCGACAAAGAGTCATTTCCCACACGGGGCATATGGAGTGAGATTATCCTGGCCGTGGAGCCAAGCCTCCTCACTTCCCACAAGAGTGGCTTCATCCGCCTTACGCTCTACCACCGACAATATTTCAGACTCGGCACGCCAAACCTGGTCTTTGCCTACCGACTGACAGCGCAAAACCGCCTGTGCGGCAGGGTGCCATTCTACCTCTTGCCCCACATTACCACAAACACGCTGACATCGGCCACATCGCAAGGGTTGGGAGGCTCCAAGACGCTGCGCGGAGTGATGCGCAACAGGGTGACGGCCGATGGGGTGGCCATGGCCAATGTGGAGTTGCGGTGGCTCTTTGCACACTTTGGTCTCGCAGGGCAGCGGTGGGCCGTGGGTGCGAACTTTTTTGCCGACTGCGGCGTGACCACACAGGAGTATGACGCAGACCTATCCGCCGTGCCGCAAGAGCAAAAAAGGCTATTCTTCCGCGACGGAAACGACACGCCACACACGTCGGCAGGGCTTGGCCTAAAGATTCACATGAACTCCAACTTCATCGTCTCAGCGGACTATGGCCGCGCCATGAACACGGACGACGGCACGGGCGGGCTATACATTTGCATGAACTACCTCTTCTGACACGCCACAAGATTAAGAGAAAGCGCAACCCGCACGCCATTTATCCCACCACGTTCAGCTTGTTTTAGGTTCGTTAACCTCACAAGTCATATTCTACAACTAGCTTAGCGCATTGACACAATCGCATAAGCCAAGACAATGACAAAAATATCCTCCTTCTTGCGGAACTGGACGCTGCCACTGGCCATGTTGGCGGGCGTCTTGTTCTATGCCGCATTCCATTGTATAGACGCTTTGGGGCCAGCCCACCCATATGTGTGGGCTGTGGACAGAGTGTTGACCCCTAGCCTCATTTTCATCCAGTTGCTTCTCACCTTTTGCAGAGTGGACCCGCGGGAGTTTCGCGTCAGGCGATGGCATTTCTGGCTGTTAGGGTTCCAGCTCGCGGGCAGCGTGTTGGCCTACTTGGCCTTGGCCCCCTTGTCTCCCATCTTGGCCCAGGGCGCCATGGTGTGCCTGATATGCCCCACGGCCACGGCAGCCGCCGTCATCACGGCCAAGCTGGGCGGCAGCGCGGAGACGCTCATAACGTACACGCTTATGGTCAACATATTGGCCGCCGTATACGTGCCGCTGGTCTTCCCTCTGGTCTATGAGCAAGAGGGCGTGGCCTTCGTCAAGGCGTTTTTGCTCATTCTGAGCAAAGTGTTCCCGCTTCTCATCTGCCCGGTCCTTTTGGCTCAGATATTGCGCCATACGCTGCCCACCGCCCACCGATGGTTGCGCGACCACTCTGGGCTGGCATTCTACATTTGGGCCGTGGCCTTGGCCATGGTCATGGGCAAGACGGCCAAAAGCATTGTTGACGACTCTGGAGACCTGCCGCTCGTGGCCGGATTGGCCATTGTGAGCCTTGCCACATGTGCGGCCCAGTTCCTTTTTGGCAAAGCGGTTGGCGGGCATTATGGAGACAGGATAAGCGGCGGGCAGGCCATTGGGCAGAAAAACACCGTGCTGGCCATCTGGATGGCGCTGACATACATGGACCCTCTCGCCAGCGTGGCCCCTGGCGCATACGTGCTGTGGCAAAACACAGTGAACAGCTATCAGCTCTGGAAAAAGCGCAAACGCGACGCCGCCTGCGCATAAAACGCCCAAGGGCGCGGCTCTCGAAAGCGAGAGACCGCACCCTTGGGGTGTTCGTAAGGGATCTGCCTCCGCCTACTTCTTATAGATGAGCAGCGCGGAATATGTGTTGACACCGAGGGCGGAGTGGCCCTCATACTTAATGTCTATGATGTCGGCATCAGTCAGTCCCTCGCGCTCAAGATACTCGTTGATCTGGACATCAAGGACCTCGTCGAAATCGTCAGTTCCAGTATACTGGAAGTGCTTAGTAAAAACCTTAGCCATGCTGTTATCTTGTTTAATCAAATGACGTTGAGATATAAAATCAGGCAAATATAATGAATTCCCACCTTATGAGCAAAGGGGTGCAGACCTCATCCGATGATTCGGCTCACCACATCCACAAGCATATCCCTGTTGGAGGTGTCTGGCCAAGCGTAACCTTTCGACCTCATGTCATACTCGGCAATAAGAGCTGTGATGCGCATGCAGTCCGTGGCCGAATAGAGCCTCGATGCCGGGCCGAAATTTTTTGACACCATATACGGGCTGCGCTCGCCCACGGCGACTGCCGCCTTCACGGCCTCGTCATCGCTCTTGGTCTTGGCGCGGATGTAGCAATAGGTAAAAAGATGATCGAAAGCGTTATATAGGGCGGCGAAGATGACCTGTACGGGATAGGCCTTCTCATTCTGCCCGAATGCTTTGACAATGCGCATGGCCTTGGGCAAATCTTTACGGAAGAGGGCGTCGCGAAGCTCAAAGGCGTTGTATTCTTTGCTCACGCCCACGTTCTCGCTCACCATGTCGGCCGTTATGGTCTTGAGCTGCGGGCCTACGGCCACCCTTATCTTGTCAATGGCCGCGGCGGCATCTCCCATGCTCGTGCCGACAAACTCTGCCAAGAGGTCCGCGGCCTTATCTTCTATGGCGAAACCGCGTCCCATGACGAAGGAGCTTATCCAGTGCGGCATCTGATTGTCATAGAGAGCTTTGGTCTCCAATATGGCGCCTCCGGCCTTTTCAATGGCCTTATAGAGCTTCGTATTTTTGGGCAGCAGCTTATATTTGTGGCACAAGACAAGTACCGTGGACGGCAAGCTGTGGCTCACGTAAGCCTCCAGCTCACCGAGGCCGACCGTGGCCTGCGCCTCGCGGACAATGACCACTCGCCTCTCGGCGAACGTTGGGTATTGGTCACACTCCAACGCCAGTTTTTTGCCCGTGGTGTCGCGGCCATAGACCACCGTCTGGTTGAAAGCCCTGTCGGCCTCGGGCATGGCTTTGGCCTCGATGTAGTCGCAAACCACGTCGATGGGATAGGGCTCCTCGCCCATAAGCAGGTACACGGGGCGGTATTTGCCCGCCCGGAGCTCCTTCATTATGTCGTCTTGAGACAATGACGGCATCTCTAACGTCTTTTAAGGCTCAGAATTTAAGGTGTTTGACGGAGTTGCCATTGCGTTCAATCTCCAGCAAGGCATCTATGCCTATCTCCAAGTGCGGACGGACATAAGAAGCCGTGACCTTGCGGTCGCTCTCCGATGTCTTGACACCCTCCGGAATCATCGGCTGGTCACTCACAAGGAGCAACGCCCCCGTAGGAATCTCGTTGTGGAAACCAACGGTGAAGAGAGTCGCCGTCTCCATATCCACGGCCATGGCCCTCATGGTCTCGAGTTTGTGCTTGAAGGCGTCGTCATGCTCCCACACGCGCCTGTTGGTCGTGTAGACGGTGCCCGTCCAATAATCATAGCCGTGGTCTCTGATGGAGCCGGACACGGCGCGCTGAAGCGAGAACGCGGGCAGCGCCGGCACCTCGGGCGGCATATAGTCGTTGCTGGTTCCCTCGCCGCGGATAGCGGCAATGGGCAATATGAAGTCGCCTATGTTGTTTTTCTTTTTTATGCCGCCACACTTGCCTAGGAAAAGCACGGCGCGCGGGTGGATGGCCGTCAGGAGGTCCATCACCGTTGCCGCGTTGGCGCTGCCCATGCCGAAGTTGATGATGATGAGCCCGTCGGTCGCGGCGTTGGGCATGTTCCCGCCCACTATGGGCACGCCAAACATCTCGGCGAACATCTCCACATAGTTCATAAAGTTGGTCAACAGCACATAGCGCGGAAACTCGCCCAGGCTGCGCCCCGTATAGCGCGGGAGCCAATTCTCCACAATCTCATCTTTTGTCTTCATACCCGACAGAATGTTGTTTGGCATCCAAAGATAGTGAAACGGGGCTGCCTTTGCAAACCGGCGAGACTAAAAGGCCGGCGGAAAAGAGTAACTTCGCGGGTTGCACACAACAGACACCATCACGCCAATGGCCACGAAAAATTTTACAGACACCCCACTGATGAAGCAATACATGAGCATCAAGGCCAAACACCCCGATGCCATGCTGCTATTTCGCGTGGGAGACTTCTACGAGACGTATCTCGAAGACGCGCCCAAGGCCGCCAAGATACTGGGCATCACGCTCACGCAGCGCAGCGGCACCAACCCCGAACTGGGCGCGTTGGCCGGATTCCCTTACCATGCGCTAGACACATATCTGCCCAAGCTGGTCAGGGCGGGGTTGCGCGTGGCCGTGTGCGACCAGCTGGAAGACCCCAAGACGGCCAAAGGCATTGTGAAACGCGGCATCACGGAGCTTGTGACACCGGGCGTGGCCATGACAGACGGAGTCCTCGTCACCAACGAGAACAACTTTCTCTGTTGCGTGAACCTGACGCAACCTTGCGTGGGCATAGCTTTCCTAGACATCTCGACAGGCGAGTTCATGATGGGCCAAGGAGACACGCACTACGCCGACAGGCTCTTGGCCACGTTTCGCCCCAAAGAGGTGCTGTTTGAGAAAGGAAAGAGACAGACTTTCATTGAGTCTTTTGGCAACAAGTGGATCACATACCCCTTTGACGACTGGGCCTTCGCCCCACAGTCGGCCCACGAGAGGTTGCTCAAACACTTTGGCACACAAAGCCTGAAGGGCTTCGGCGTGGAAGACCTTCAGGCCGGCGTGACAGCCGCTGGCGCCATATTATATTACCTTGACGCCACGCAGCACGACGGGCAAGCCCACATCAGCCGCCTGCAACGCATTGACGAGCAGGCCTACGTGTGGCTAGACAGATTCTCAGTCCGCAACCTGGAGCTTTTTAATGACGGGCGCGACGGCACCAGCTCGCTAGCCGACGTGGAAGACCGCTCCACCACGCCCATGGGCTCGCGCCTGCTTAAACGGTGGCTGGCCATGCCACTCCGCGACGTGAGGTCCATTAGACGGAGGCAAGACGTCGTGGCGCAGTTCGTGGCCGACCCCATGCTGACGGCCGAGGTCACCGGCATGCTGAAGCAGGTGGGAGACATGGAGAGGCTTGTGGGCAAAATTGCCTGCTGCCGCATATCACCGCGCGAAGTGGTGATGCTGAAACGCGCCCTTGAGGCCATCCCGAAACTCAAAAAGACAGTGACGGAAGCCGCGCCAAACAGCGAGTTGGAACGGCTGACATGCGAGTTGGACGACTGCGACAACCTGCGGCAAATGATTGAGCGAGACATCGTGGCCGACCCGCCGACAACGATACAGAAATGTGGCGTCATAGCCGAGGGCGTGTCGGCCGAACTGGATGAGCTGCGCCACATCTCGACCTCGAGCAAAGACTATCTCACGGCCATGCAAGACAGGCTGTCTGCCGAGACGCAGATTCCGTCTCTCAAAGTGGCGTATAACAACGTCTTCGGCTACTTCATTGAAGTGCGAAACACTCACAAAGGGAAAGTGCCGGCCGACTGGGTGCGCAAGCAGACTATGGCAAACGCTGAGAGATACGTCACGCAGGAACTCAAAGAGTATGAGGAGAAAATCGTAGGCGCAGACCAACGCATAGCCGCGCTAGAGGCGCAAATATACTCCCAGATGATCGCTGAACTCAACGCCCACCTCGGGGCCGTGCAGTCTGACGCGGCGCGGCTGGCCGAGATGGACGCGCTCCATACTTTCGCCCGAAACGCAGTGGACTTCAACTACTGCCGCCCCGAAGTCGACGACTCTGACGTGTTAGACATATCCGAGGGCCGGCACCCCGTGATTGAGCGCCTTATGGCCGATGGCGACGCCTATGTGAGCAACGACATTCACCTTGACAAGGAGAAACAGCAGATAATTATAGTCACGGGCCCTAACATGGCGGGCAAGAGCGCATTGCTGCGTCAAACGGCCCTCATTGTGCTGCTGGCGCAATGCGGCTCATACGTGCCGGCCGCCAAAGCCAAGGTGGGCGCGGTGGACAAGATATTCACCCGCGTGGGGGCCAGCGACAACCTCTCGCAAGGGGAAAGCACGTTTATGGTGGAGATGACCGAGGCCGCCAACATACTCAACAACGTCACGCCGCGCAGCCTGGTGCTGTTTGACGAACTAGGGCGCGGCACCAGCACATATGACGGAATATCGCTCGCTTGGGCCATTGTGGAATATCTGCACAACAACGAGCGCGCCAGAGCCAAGACACTCTTCGCCACGCACTATCATGAGCTTAACGACATGGAGAAGATGTATGAGCGCATAAAGAACTTTAACGTCTCGGTGCGCGAGGCGGGCGGCAAGGTCATCTTCTTGCGCAAACTGGTGCCTGGCGGCTCGGAGCACAGCTTCGGCATCCACGTGGCCAAACTTGCCGGAATGCCGCGCTCTGTCGTGGACAGGGCCAACGAGATTCTGGCCAAACTGGAGAGTGAGCGTGACGGCGTGACGGACAACACGCAGAAGCCCAACGGGTTCAAAAAGGTCAAAGAGAAGAAGGAAGGTCCTGTGCAACTGAACTTGTTCCAGTTTGACGACCCTCTCGTCAACAGCATACGCGCCGAGATTGCCGGGCTAGACATCAACAACCTGACGCCACTCGAGGCCCTGAACAAGCTGAACGACATAAAGAGGCTGCTTGGCATCTGACCGAGAGGCAATAATAACCTGCGGGCGGAAGCCACTATCGGCCGAATTTGCTATCTTTGCCACAAAAGAAATCTAACAACAAGAGATTAAATAAGATGAAAAGAATCGTCCTCATCCGCCACGGCCAAAGCGCGTGGAACCTGGAGAACCGTTTCACCGGCTGGACCAATGTAGACCTGACCGAGAACGGCGTGGCCGAGGCCATCAAGGCCGGCAAGACCCTCAAGGAGAAAGGCTTCACTTTCGATTTGGCTTACACATCGTTCCTTAAGCGCGCCGTCAAGACCCTCAACAACGTGCTTGACCAGATGGACCTTGACTGGATTCCCGTGGAGAAGACCTGGCGCCTCAACGAGAAGCACTACGGCAACCTCCAGGGCCTCAACAAGGCCGAGACCGCGCAAAAGTTCGGCGACGAGCAGGTCAAGATCTGGCGCCGCAGCTACGACGTGGCTCCCAACCCAATCCCAGATGACGACCCGCGCAGCGCAACCAAGGACCCGCGCTACGCATCTTATGTCCCCGACTGCGAGATTCCTCGCACCGAGAGCCTCAAGGACTGCATTGAGCGCACCCTGCCCTACTGGAAGAGCGTCATCTTCCCGCAGCTCAAAAAGGTTGACAATATCGTCGTCGTGGCCCACGGCAACTCGCTCCGCGGCGTCATCAAGTTCCTCAAGGGCATCACCGACGAGGGCATCATCAGCCTCAACCTCCCGACGGCCGTGCCTTATGTCTTCGAGTTTGACGACAACACCCTAGAGCTGAAGAACGACTACCTCCTTGGCGACCCTGAGGAGATCAAGAAGCTCATGGACGCAGTGGCCAACCAGGGTAAGGCAAAATAATTGCCATAACCGCAAAACATCAGAGCCTCGCCTCCCTGTATAATATTCGGGTGGCGAGGCTTTTTATTCCACAACGGTTGCTACATTTTGGCAAATCTTATTAATTTTGCCACCGACAAATAGCAACTAAACTTTTTATTCCATGGACAAACTCAAATTCTACGTAGCGAAGTGCTTCAAGCAAGACTTCGCCAACTTCAAGGGTCGCGCTCGTCGCGAGGAGTTCTGGTACTTCGTGCTTGCCGACGTTCTCGTTGGCATCGTGTGCGGCATCATTGGCCTCATTTCCTCTGGGTTGGGCAACCTACTGAGCGGCATAGCCAGCCTTGCGTTCATCGTCCCGATGCTCGCAGTCGGCGCACGCCGCCTGCATGATACCGGCAAGAGCGGTTGGCTTCAGCTCTTGAGCATCATCCCGCTGATTGGCGCAATCATTCTCATTGTCTTCTGGGCGAAAGAGGGTGACAGCCAGGCCAATTCTTACGGCCCAAATCCGAAAGCGTAAGGAAGTTCTTTGCTTATAGCCTATAAATGCGCGCGGGTGCGAGGTCGCCTGTGCGCAATTTTTGTAACTTTAAGATACAAACAAAACTATAAACCTCATGAATGAACTCTTCAGTAACTTCAAGGAGTGTGTGACAACCAAATTTGCCACATTTAGCGGCCGTGCGCGTCGTCGCGAGTTTTGGCTCTTCGCTCTGTTCACATGGATTGTGTCTAGCGTTCTCCAAGTTATTAGCGTCGCAGTACAGGATTCGGTCGTAATCAATGTATTAGTGGCAATAGCGTCACTATTGTTCTCATTGTTTATCTTCATCCCGGGTCTTGCCATAGATGTGCGCCGCCTGCATGACACGGGACGCAGCGGGTGGTGGCTGCTCATCGCTCTGCTGCCTGTCATCGGCGCCATAGTCCTCTTGGTCTTCTTTTGCACGGCTGGCACAGTTGGCGAGAACGAGTACGGAGCCGACCCCAAGGCGACGGGCGACGGCGAGGTCAAAATAAACGGCTAGACCCTACGACAAAATCAGGCAAGGGCCCGGTGCGGAATGCTCTGCGCCGGGCCTCGTTTTTTGCTCTTGGGGCAGCAATTTAGTATATTGCGCACAAAAGCAGAATTGTAGAGACTCTCTTATGGACGGCAAATACATAAACCTGCAGACCGACTTCGGGTTCAAGAAAATTTTCGGCAGCGACTGCAACAAGGACCTGCTCATCAGCCTGCTCAAGGCGCTCATACCGGAGAGGCAGGACATCAAGGACATCAAGTATCTCAACACGGAGTACCAGGGGGACACGTTCGTGGACCGCAGGGCCATCTTCGACGTGTATTGCGAGAGCGAGGCCGGGGACCACTTCATCGTGGAGATGCAGAACGCGAGCCAGGCCTACTTCAAGGACAGATCCGTCTTCTACTCAACGTTCCCCATAAGGAACCAGGCCCCGAAGGGCTACTGGGACTTCAAGCTCAGCAACGTCTACACCATCGGCCTGCTCAACTTCGAGATGGACGACGACTCGGCGGACCCCGACGAGGTGCGCCACGAGGTCAAGCTCATGAACACCAGAACCAAGAGGGTCTTCTATGACAAGCTCACGCTCATCTACGTCATCATACCGAGATTCAGGAAAACGGAGGGGCAGCTCGAGTCGCTCTTCGACAAGTGGATGTTCGTGCTCAAGAACATGAGCGAGCTCATGAGCAGGCCGGAGAGGCTGCAGGAGAGGGTCTTCAAGAGGCTCTTCCAGGCGGCTGAGATCGCGGCGTACTCGCCTGAGGAACTCAACAGCTACATGGAGAGCGTCAAGGCTATGAGGGACATGCGCAACGTCCTGGACTTCAGCAAGGAGGAGGGGCACGCCGAGGGGCTGGCGGAAGGACTGAGGAAAGGGCGCGAGGAGGGCTACGCCAAAGGCGTCGAGGCCACGGCGCGCAGGCTCCTGGCCATGGGGCTGCCGCCAGAGACCGTGGCCAAGGCCACCGGGATGAGCCTCGGGGAGGTGGACCGGATGAAAGTAGAGTAAATGACGACGTTTGTTGATTTTATTGTTCGTTTGCGCTCCATGCGCATTATCTTTGGCAAGGTTTGAAAGACAATAAGGAAATGAACAGAGTCATAACTTCAGCAATATGCGCAGCATTGGCGGGCTTCCTGGTCGCAGGGTGCTCACAAAGCGGCAACAGCAACGCGGCACAAGACCCGCTGGCCAACATCATGACGCGCACGAGCATCAGAAAGTTCACTAGCGAGAGCGTGACAGAAGCACAGATGGAGCAGATCATCCGCGCCGGGATGGCAGCCCCGACAGCAGTGAATAAGCAACCGTGGGATTTTGTGATTGTTACAGACACTGCCCTATTGGACTCCATCCAGACGGCCTTGCCCAACGCTCCGATAAAGAGGGGCGGGTGTCGGCAGGTGATAGTGGTCTGTGGCAATATGCAAAAGGCTCTAGAAGGTGAAGCCCAAGCCTATTGGATACAAGATTGCTCCGCCGCCACCGAAAACATCCTCCTTGCGGCCCATGCCATAGGGTTGGGAGCCGTATGGTGCGGAGTGGCTCCAATAAAGGACAGAATGGAGGCTTTAAGCCAGACGCTCAAGTTGCCGTCTTTCGTCAAGCCGCTCAACGTTATTGTTTTAGGGCATCCAGCCGAGGCCCCACAGCCCAAAGACAAGTGGAAACCAGAAAATGTGCATCACAATGCGACATGGTGACCCACAACTATAATAGCCGCCTACACCACACCAAACACAACACAAAGCCCCGCACGGCATTGATTCGCCATGCGGGGCTTTGTGTTGTACATCTCTCCAGCCCATCACATAAGGCCCAGCTCCAAACGCGCCTCCTCTGACAGGTTATCCTGCGACCAGACAGGGTCAAAAGTCAAGTTCACCTCAACAGACTTGACTCCCGGAATGGCGCGCAACTTGTCCATGACCTCCTCGGGCAGGCTGTCCGCCACAGGGCAATTGGGTGCCGTAAGGGTCATGAGGATGCGCACGTCGGCATCCGTCGATATTTCCAATTTATATATAAGACCCAAGTCATATATGTTCACCGGCAACTCCGGGTCATAAATGGTCTTGAGCTGCTCAATGACAAGTTGCTCCAGCGTCTTGCCGTCTTTCTTTTTCTTGCTTTCTTCCATGGCGGACTGCTATTTCACTTCTTGGCTCCTCTCCTTGGCCGCATAGGCCATGGCGTAGAGGCGGATCTGCTTAATCATTGCCAACAGGCCATTGGAGCGCGTTGGGGTCAAGTTCTCTTTAAGGCCAATCTTGTCGATGAAATACAAATCGGCAGTCTCAATGTCATGGGGTTTCTGCCCATCCACCACGCGTAGGAGCAAAGCGACAATGCCTTTCACTATTATGGCGTCAGAGTCGCCCTTGAACATAAGAGTCCCGTCGGGTTTCTGCTCACAATATATCCATACAGTGCTTTGGCAGCCCTCAATGACATATTCGGGCTTGCGGTGCTCCTCAGGATATGGCTCCATGTCATTGCCTATCTCTATGAGGAGCGAATACTTGTCCATCCAGTCATCGTAGGCCGAGAACTCATCTATTATCTCGTCCTGTATCTCGTTTATTGTCATTGTTGTGTAATAATATCATTGCCGGCTGCGCCTGAGCCATAGGCCACTGCCGGCCCAAGGTCTTCGCCATACAAATTTACCCCTTTGCGCCATCTTTCCCCCACTCCTCGCCTCCTTATTGCGATAAATTTGCTTAAATTGCGCAACTGACAATATATCCCGAACAACTTAGACAACAGACAAATGCCCACACGCCAAAAACTCCTGATGGAGGAGATGGGACGCATGACGGCCGAGGAGTTCCATAAGGCGGACAAGACCCCCCTCGTGATTGTGGCCGATGAAATACGCAGCCTGAACAACATTGGGTCGCTCTTCCGCACGGCAGACGCCTTCCGCTTGGAGCGCCTTATACTCTGCGGCATCACAGGCACCCCGCCAAACCCCGAAATCCACAAGACGGCCCTCGGCGCTGAATATTCGGTGGAATGGTCGCAAAGCCCAACGGCGCTGGAGGCCGTGAGAGATCTCAAGGCGCATGGCTATGTGACGCTCGCCCTAGAGCAGGCCCGCGGCAGCGTGAGCCTGGAGAACCTGAATGTGGACAAGGGCGGGAAGTACGCCCTCGTGATCGGCAACGAGGTCAGGGGCGTGTCACAAGAGGCGGTTGACGAGGCCGACACTTGCGTGGAGATCCCGCAATTTGGCACCAAGCACTCACTCAACGTGAGCGTCTCGACGGGCATTGCCATCTGGGAGATAGTCAAGCATCTAATTCTCAACAAACAATAAAGGGGAAAGGTAATGAACAGAATGAAGAGACTCGCCTTGGCCGCGACGATGGCCACGGCTTGCATGACGGCCTCGGCGCAGGGGCAGTATGAGTACGAGACCACGGACTTTTACATCAAGGCGTCTTGCCGCTCCGACATAAGGATAGGGGTGAAAGGAGGAGCCCGCCTGGCGTCGCCCAAAGGCGCAAAGATGGAGGTGAACGTATATGACCAATCCACATCGCCAAGCGGATACTCGGCTATGCGCAAAGAGGTCTGCGACCCCGACTTCGTGATAAACGACGCCAAGACGGAAATGATGGTGGAGGACAAGGGCGAGGGCCGCGAGCTGCTTAACGCGCTCTGGTGGGTGAACGCCGACGCCGTCTTCGAAGTCTCGCTACGGGACTCGACAGCGGCAAACGGACTGAAGACCGTGGAGTTTGTGCTGCCGAGCGCAGAGCGCAAAAACTTCATACGAGCCATCAAATAGATTTCGGCAACCGGGCTTTGCCCATTTTAACCACGACGCCGCAAGACATCCGCAAGGACGGCCTGCGGCGCCGCTGCTAAATAGATACCACTATATGATAAAAAGCGGCAAGCCGCAGGCCAACTTTTTGACTATTATTGTACTCCGACAAAGGTTTGGCTCAATGATACATATGCAGCCACAGCCTGTATTATTTTAACCCATTGCATTCTTATTATGGAGACAATAAAGTTCACCCCCATCTACAAGCCCACCCTTTGGGGCGGCGAGGCATGGCTCATATCGGCCGTCAAAGGCTCGGAGTCAATAGCCGAGGGGGGTGCGTTGGCCGGCAAGACGCTGCCGCAAATCTTGGAAGAGCACAAAGATGAGCTTCTTGGCAAAGGCCCTTGGCAAAAGTGCGGCACAACGTTCCCGCTGCTCATCAAATTCATTGACGCCCGCCAAGACCTGTCAATACAGGTGCATCCCAATGACGAGATGGCGGCGCGCGTGCATGGCAAGCTCGGCAAGAACGAGATGTGGTATGTCGTGGACGCCCTCAAAGGCGCGAGCCTGATAGACGGATTCGCCAAGCCGCTTGCCGAGGCAGACTATGCGCAGGCCGTGGCCGACGGGTCGATTGAAAACTACCTGAACAAGGTGAACGTGGAGGTGGGCGACGTCTTCTACATCCCCGCAGGCAGGGTGCACGGCATCGGGGGCGGCACATATATTGCTGAGATTCAGCAGTCATCTGACGTCACGTACCGCCTATACGACTACAACCGCCGAGACGCCCACGGCAACCTGCGCGAGCTGCACACCGAGCTTGCGCGCCAGGCCATACACTTCGGGGAGACCACTCCCGACCCTCGCGCCCACTATGAGGAGCAGCCCAATCAGCCCGTGGAGGTTGTGCGCAGCCCGTTCTTCACCACCACCCTGCTGCGCCCTACCGCGCCAATGACTCGCGACTACTCGGCCGTAGATTCGTTCAAGGTCCTGATGACACTGGACGGCACGTGCTGCCTCACATCGCCAGACTGCGGCACAGTGATACTCCACCCGCACGAGGCCGCCCTGGTGCCGGCGTCGACACGCAGCCTCACCCTGACGCCAGACGGCAAAGCAAAGTTGCTCGAAAGCCACGTATAGACGCAATGACACAGACAATAAACGCAAAAGAAACATCAGAATGAGACTACTGACAGCCATTGCCGCCCTCATTGGCGGAGCCTGGGCGGTCGGCGCGCAAGCGCAGAACTTTGTGACCGTGAAAGACGGCCATTTCGAGCGCGACGGCAAACCCTACTACTACGTCGGCACGAACTTCTGGTACGGCGCCATATTGGGCTCTGAGGGCCAAGGCGGCGACAGGGTCAGACTTGCGACCGAGTTAGACAACCTGAAGGCGGCGGGTATGGACAACCTCAGAATCCTCGTGGGCTCTGACGGCGAACGCGGGGTGAAGACAAAGGTGGAGCCCACCCTGCAAATAGCCCCAGGCGTGTATAATGACACCATCCTCGCCGGCCTTGACTATTTGCTCATGGAGATGGGCAAACGAGACATGGTGGCCGTCCTGTACCTCAACAACTCATGGGAATGGAGCGGCGGCTACGGCTTCTACCTCCAGCATGCCGGCGCAGGCGTCGCCCCGAGACCCAACGAGGCCGGCTATCCCGCCTATATGGATTTCGTCAGTCAGTTCGCGGCAAATGCCAAAGCCCACGAAATCTTTTATGACTACGTGCGGTTCATCATTGGGCGCACCAACCGCTACACGGGGAAAAAGTACGCTGACGACCCCGCTATCATGAGCTGGCAGATAGGCAACGAGCCGCGCGCCTTCAGCCAAGAGGCCAAGACTCCGTTCGCGGCATGGCTCGCCGAGACCTCGGCACTTATCCGCAGCCTAGACGGCAACCACCTCATCAGCATCGGCAGCGAAGGCTCGTGGGGATGTGAGGGAGATATGAGCCTGTATGAGCAGATTTGCGCAGACAAAAACGTGGATTATATGAACATCCACCTTTGGCCCTATAACTGGGGATGGGCGCGGGCGCGCCACCTGCGAGAGGATCTGGGACGAGCATGCCAAAACACAAAAGACTACATTGACCAACACCTGGCCGTGAGCCAAAGGCTGCATAAGCCATTGGTCATGGAGGAGTTCGGTTTTCCGAGAGATGGATTCTCCTTCAGCAAGGAGGCGCAGACCTCCGTGCGCGACGACTACTACGACTACGTGTTCAGCCTGATTGCCGACGCTCGCAAAAAAGGCGGCCTCTTTGCCGGCTGCAACTTCTGGGGATGGGGCGGAGAGGCAACCCCCGAGCATGACGACTGGCAGGTCGGAGACCCTTACACGGGAGACCCGGCGCAAGAGGCGCAGGGGCTCAACTCCGTCTTCAGCTCTGACAAGTCGACTCTAAGGGTCATCAGCAAATGGAATAAGAAACTCCGCTGAACACAGCGCCACGCACTCATCAAGAGCCGCCGCCAACACTGGCGGTGGCTTTTTCTTTGCCCCAAAAACCTATTTTCACAAATAAAACGTTCGGTCTGCCATAACATGACAAAAAAAGAGAGGGCAAAAACGCAGCTTCAGCCAAACCCTCTTGGTCAGCTACTCCCTTTGTTGTATATTTGAGATCCAAGCGGGTTTTCGCCAATGATGACAACTGGCGAGCCACCCTCTCATAAGATGGCATCATGTTCATTGAAGGAA
This sequence comes from uncultured Bacteroidales bacterium, assembly GCA_934717675.1. GTDB lineage: Bacteria > Bacteroidota > Bacteroidia > Bacteroidales > Marinilabiliaceae > W3P20-009. The sequence goes on along the minus strand of CAKUYZ010000022.1, from coordinate 7,960 downwards.
ACATAAAATATACGGTAACGGACGCCAAATCCAAGACTGTTGCCGCCAGCGGATGCGTCAATGGAACACCACAATGGGGACTGCTCACGCTTCCCGCCACAGTGAAACATGACGGAGAGACTTTTGCCGTGACAAGCGTGGCCGACAGGGCTTTTGTCAATTGCGTGGGCCTCAAGGGGCTCGCCTTTCCCGACAGCGTCGCCCGTCTCGGACGCAACTCTTTCAGCTACTGCACGTCGCTTGTAGATGTCATCATACCCCGAAACGTCAAAGTCATAGAAAGTGGCTGTTTCGCCCATTGCTCCAATTTGGCACGCGTCTCGCTCCCTGAAGGGCTCGAGACCATTGACGATGAGGCTTTCGCAGATTGCGGGAACCTCGCAACCGTGAAACTGCCCTCAACTCTCAAGACAATCAGAGCCAACGCTTTCGCTCATTGCCGAACGCTCAAAAAGGCGACATTGCCAAGCGGACTGCAAAAAATAGAGACGCAAGCTTTTTTTGACTGCGACATTGACGAGGTGCGCATTCCCGCCAGCGTGTCTCACATCGGGTGCATGGCGTTCTCTCTGTGCCGCAGGCTGAAAGAATACGTTGTGGAAGATGGCAACGCTAAGTTCATAAGCAAAGATGGCGTCTTGTTCAACAACACGGCAAAGATACTCATCTCCTACCCTTGCGGACGTGGCGGGCAATACGTCGTTCCCGATGGCGTGAAAATTGTGGGCAGTGCGGCGTTCTGCTACTGTAAGGGCGTTGAGACCATAGACATCCCAGCGTCTGTGAACTACATAAGCGAGCGGGCGTTCACGTCATCCACCATCTTCAGAATAATCAATAGGAACCCTAAGCCTCAATATTTGGGAGTCAAGGCCATAAAGTCTTTGCCCGTTGATGCGGTGATGAAAGTCCCCGCGGGCTCTCTTGAAGCCTACCAAGAGACAGGTTGGAAATATCTGACACTAAAGTCATAGATCATTCGCCACTAGCGAACCAACGCCCCCGCCTCGCCTAAATGGCTCAGTCGGGGGCGTTTTTTTGATCCCTTTGAGTAGGCTTCTAAATCTGCAAGCGTAAATCTGCGCCTCTGCGCAACGCTTGCACCGTAAAAAAGAGAAAAGCGACTTGGAGCATAAACTCCAAATCGCTTCTTTCTTTTCGCAAGAGCGAAAGTCGCCCTGCTCTACTTGCGGAGGCCAAGCTTGTTGACGATGTCGCGGTAACGCTCAATGTCGCGGCTCTTGAGGTAGTCAAGCAAACGACGACGGCGACCGATCATCTTCTTCAGCGAGTAGTTCGTTGCAGTATCTTTCTTGTTGAGCTTCATATGCTCAGTAAGGTGGTTGATACGGAACGAGAACAATGCTATCTGGCTTTCAGGAGAACCAGTGTCAGTGTTAGACTTTCCGTACTGACCGAAGAGCTCTTGCTTCTTCTCTTTGTCGAGGTACATAGATATATTGTGTTATTAAGATGGCGCAAATTTACGCTCTTTCTGCCAAAAACACAAGCGGCTGCGCATTAATATTCCGTCTCCGTACGTAGATTCTCTTATCCAAGGGGTCACCTGTTGGCCAAGGAGAAAGCGGCGCGCAATGCCATGACCGCAATGCGCGCCGCTGTTAGCTAACCTATCGGCGAGAAGCCGCAAGCCACCTCTACTCCTCGTCGGGAATGTCGTTGGCCATGGTGTGATAGACGTTCGTGACATCCTCATCCTCCTCCAGCTTGGCGAGGAGCTTGACAACGCCAGCCACCTCGTCATCAGCAAGGGTCTTGGTATCCGTCGGGATGCGGACAAACTCTGCGCTGACAATCTCGAAGCCGTTATCCTCCAAGTATTTCTGAATCTGTGCAAAAGACTCGTACTCACCATAGATGTTGATGAGGTCGTCCTCCTCGTCCAGGAAGATCTCGGACACACCGAAATCAATGAGCTCAAGCTCAAGATCCTCGAGGTTCACACCCTCTTTGTTCTTGACCTTGAAGAGGCTCTTGTGGTCGAACATGAAAGAGACGCTGCCGGACGTGCCAAGGGTGCCGCCGAGCTTGGTGAAGTAGCTGCGGATGTTGGCCACAGTGCGGTTGGTATTGTCCGTCGCGGTCTCAATGAGGATGGCGATTCCGTGAGGGCCGTAGCCTTCATATACCATCTCTTTGATGTCCGCCTGATCTTTGCTCGTGGCTTTCTTGATGGCGCGCTCAATGTTCTCCTTAGGCATATTCTCTGCCTTGGCGTTCTGAATGATGGCGCGGAGCTTGGAGTTAGAGTGAGGGTCGGGGCCACCCGCCTTGACGGCTATGATGATCTCCTTGCCAAGCTTCGTGAACGTCTTGGCCATATTGCCCCAACGCTTCAGCTTGCGGGCCTTACGATATTCAAACGCTCTTCCCATATATCAATGGTTCTTATGTAGGTATGTTGTGTTGTTATGTGTCGCTATATGACGTTCTGCCTCTTCAGTTCTTCCTCCACTTGCTCCAAGTCTCGAAAAAACCGCTCGCCATATTTGGCAATCAGTGGTTCTTTGAGGAATTGGTAGACGGGCTTGCCTATTTTCTCTCCCAACTCCAAAGCCGGCTTGCAGACCTCCCACTCATGGAAGTTCAAGGTCTCGCACCTCTTATATTTCTTGACGCGTATTGGGTAGAGATGGCAAGACATAGGCTTTCGCCACGCGGTCTTTCCCGCCAAGAAAGCTTTCTCTATGGCGCAAGTCCACGTCCCGTCCGCCTCACGGTTGGAGTAGACGCACTCGCAACCGTTTATGATGGGGGTGACGAGGTCGCCATCACGGTCTTTCACCCACAGCCCCTGACGCTCAATCTCGTCAAGTTCTTGACTGTTGAGCAACGGGCGCACCGCCGGGAGCACCTCCTCCAACCTTCGGAGCTCGTCCTCTTCCAGCGGGGCTCCGGAGTCGCCATCGTAGCAGCAAGTACCCTTGCATCGGCCGATGTCGCACACGAAGCGGCGACGGAAAATCTCTGTGCTGATGACCTTGCCGTCAATCTCTATCATCATGGCAAAATGACAGCGTCGGGAGTTAGCGAGCCAGGCGGACTACTTGTCTTTTGATGCGGGAGTCCCGTCGTCAATGCCCTGCTGTGAGCCGTCGTCAACAAGGATTCGGCCGCAATATTCGCAGACAATGAGCTTTTTGTGCAGACGGATGTCCAGCTGCCTCTGTGGCGGGATATGGTTGAAGCACCCGCCACAGGCACCGCGCTGGATGGTCACTACGGCCAGGCCGTTGTGGGCATTTTTGCGGATTCTGTTGAAAGCCGCGAGGGAACGCTCGTCAATGCCTTTGCTGATCTCCTCTGCCTGCTTCTCAAGAGACTCCTCCTCCTGTCGTGTCTCAGACACGATGGTGTCCAGCTCGGCCTTCTTGTTCTCCAGGTCGTGATCGCGCTCCTCTATGCGGGCGCGGGCGTCGTCAAGCAGCTCCTGCTTGCGATGAATCTCTGCGGTGAACTCGCGTATGCGCTTCTCGCTAAGCTGACGATCAAGATCTTGGTACTCAATCTCTTTCGAGATGGCGTCGAACTCCCTGTTGTTCCTCACGGAGTTCTGCTGCTCCTCATATTTCTTAATTTGGCTCTCGGCCTCCTTAATCTTGTTCTTATGCTCGACCACCTGGGCGTTGAGCCTCTTTATCTCGTCGTTGAAGTTGCCCACGCGGGTCTCGAGACCGGCAATCTCGTCCTCGAGGTCCTCAACCTCAAGGGGCAGCTCCCCCCTCATGGTGCGGATCTTGTCAATCTTCGTACTCACCTGCTGGAGGTCGTAGAGAGCCTTGAGTTTCTGCTCAATGGGCATCTCCTTGCCAGTTGTCTGTTCGCTGCTTGCCATATTGTTTATTAGTAATATTTTATCGGGTTCGACTCCCTGTATATTTCGTAATGGGCAAAATTAGCTAATTTTCTTGTCAATATTGCCTTAAAAACGCTCTTAGCTACCGATTCGCTTTCATAATGCCCAACGTCGGCCACCAAGATTTCCGCCGCGGCGTCAGCCATCTGATGATATTTGACGTCGGCCGTCACATATGCGTCAGCGCCGGCCTTTATGGCGTTGGCCACGAACTCGGCCCCGCTGCCGGTGCATATGGCCACCCTGCTGATCAATGAGCAAGCTCCGGCATGACGGACAACCCCACATCCCAGCCTCTCTTTGAGCAAACTCAGGAAAGCTGACTCAGACAGCGGCTTCTCCAGATTGCCGACCACGCCGTAGCCAAGCCTGGCGTTGGCATTGGACAGCGGCAAGACGTCAATGGCAGGCTCCTCGTAGGGGTGCGCCCCGGTCACGGCCCGCACCACTGCGCCCTCCAGTCTCTTGGGGCAGATGGCCTCCACGCGGGCCTCGGCCTCATGATGAAGTTCTCCCAACGCTCCGACGTAGGGATTGGCCCCGTCTTCCGCCATGAATTGCCCCTCGCCACGGACCGACCACGAGCAGTGGCTGTAATTTCCGATGTGGCCCGCCCCGGCTCGGCTCATGGCGTCGGCCACGTCTTGCGCCTGCGCCAATGGCACGTAAGTGGCCACCTTGCACAGCGAGTCACGCTCAGGAACAAGCACCTCCATGCCCCGCAGGCCAAGCATGCTCCCCACGCTCCCGCTGGTACCCTCGGGGCTCTTGTCCGCCGGCGTGTGGAAGGCGGCAAGGCACACGCCGCGCCTCACGGCCTCGATGACGGTGCGCTGCTCTGGCGCGGAGCCCGTAAGCCTCTTGAGGCCGCGAAACATTATTGGGTGATGGCTCACCACGAGGTTGCAGTCTTTTCTGGCGGCCTCTTCCACCACATCGGGCGTGAGGTCCACGCACAGCATGACGCCCCTCAGGCCGTCCGCCGCATTGCCCACCAGCAGGCCGCTGTTGTCCCAGCCGTCTTGCGTGGCGAGGGGGAATACGGAGTCTAGCGCGGCAATGGCGTCGGCCACGGTGTATGACGGTCTCTCGTTTTGTGTTGCCATACTTATAGGTATGATGATATCTGCGTCAGCATAGACTTTATCTCCGCCAGCTTACCAATCACTTCAGACTTCACCGCAAGCGACGTGTCCGCCACGTCGGTGGCCATGGGGTCTTTCTTTGTGCGTCTGGCTGCCGCCAGGCACTCTCGGGCGCCGGCTATCGTCATACCGCGCTCGCGCAGCAGGTAACGGATTGACCGCAATGATGAAATGTCTCGCTGGGTGAAGAGGCGGTTGTCTTTCTTATTTCTGTGAGGCTTGACATAGCTGGCGAACTCACGGTTCCAATATCTGACGCAACTCTCCGTCTCGCCTAGCATATCGGCCACCTCGCCAATGGTGTAATACACCTTGCCGTCGTCTTCTGTCTTTGCCATTGTTGTGTGGAAATGTGCGGGTTCGGTTCACAGCCCTTCGTCATCGACGAAATCGAAGAGCGATGGCATGGCGTCGTCCGCCGCACTGTGCCTGCGCGATGTGGCGGACGTGTCGTCGTCAGCGTCAAGCCCCGACACTTGGTCGGGAAATAGGCTTGTGCGGCGGTCAATGATGTGCTCCATGGCAAAACGCACCGCCCCCTCGCGTATCACGGCCGAGCGCGATTTTTTCTTGAACAAGGCGCAATACTCGTCTATGGCAGCCAATTCCCTGTCACTCAGGGTTATGCTGACGGAGTTTCGCCTCACATCGTTATATTTGATCTTGTTCACGGCCATGGGTATGCGCCAAGACGACATTCAGGGCGCAAATGTAGCTAAAATATTCGGTCAGCGGCCAACGTCCGCCCTATAAATCAACACAATAGAGGTTACTTCTTAAAGTCATGGTGTCGTCAAGCCGCCTCACCGGCACGGCTCTTCGCAGTGATTGTTTCAAACGGAATTTACTTTATGGCTTTTTAACTAAAAATAATCGGGCCATATGGCCAATTAGTTAGACGAAAGATTAACTTTGCGTCGTTTTCACAAGGGTGATACAGAACAACATTAATCAAATAAACTATTATGAAGAATCTGTTTGCTATTGCAGCTGTTGCTGCTATGCTCGTTGCTTGCTCTGGCAACAACGCTAACACCGAGAACACTGAGGCTGCCGCATCTTGCTGCGCCAACGACTCCGCAAAGGCTTGCTGCGCTAACGACAGCACCGCTGCCGCTGCTGACAGCACCGCTGCTCCCGCAGACAGCACCGCTGCCGTTGCTGAGTAGTTCGGTTTGTGGCTAACGCCACACAGCTGACAATTTAAAGAGGGTTCGCGACCTAGGCCGCGAACCCTCTTCCTTTTTTCTTTTCACCCCTCACTCATAAAAGCCAAAAGCGGAAGCCTTAAACGCAGAGTGTGAGGGTTACTTGACGTATTACGCGTATTGGTTACCTACCAACTGCCGCCGCCACCGCCGCCGCCAAAATGCCCACCTCCGAAACCGCCGAAGCTGATTCCGCCAGAGCCTCCAATGCCACCGACAGATGACGATGTATGGTCACTTCCACCCATAGCGTCTAGCCCTCCCCACGAGATGTGGCCACCGTCGGCCCCCGTTTGCGAATTGTTGGACGAGCCAAAGACAGCCACTAGGACAACGACACCAAAGACGGCAGCAATGGCCAGACACAAGGCAGCAAGCGCGGCGTCATCATCTTCGCCATCGGCCGAATATTCCCCTCGCACAGCCTGCATCACCGCCACAGCTCCTGCCTCAATGCCCGCGGAGTAGTCATTGTTCTTAAAATGCGGGATCATTTTGTCGCGCACTATGGCCGTGCACGTGATGTCTGGCAATGCGCCCTCGAGCCCATAGCCGGTGCCGATGAAAGCCTGACCGCGCCCATCGTCATTCTTGGGCTTGATTATTATGACCACGCCGTTGTCCTTTTTCTTGTCCCCTACGCCCCACTTCTCGCCAAGCTCCTGCGCAAACTCGGCAATGTCGCGCCCCTCTAGGCTGGAGACTGTCACCACGGTCACTTGGGTAGACGTGGAGCGGCTGAACCTTACGAGTGAATCTTCAAGCGCCTCGACCTTGTCTGGGCTCATAAGCCCCGCCAAGTCGTTGACAAGCCGCTGTGGCTCGGGGCGTTGAGGCAGCTGCGCCATGGCCGCGGTCACCGCCGCAAGCCATAGGGCCATGCATATTAGCACATTACGCATAATTGTTTCCTTATTTTGTTGAGTCACTTCTGTTTTTTCGCCACCCTCTCGGTCAGCTCAATTCGTTGGTCTAGCTCTTTCTTATACTCGCCATTATTCATCTGCCTGGCTTTTGCCAAATAGCCCATGGCCCCGCGCCGGTCTCCTCGCGCCAGGCAGATGTCGGCCGCATGGACGGCGGCGTATGGCCCGAAATATCGCTTGCTGCCAGCCGACCGGGCTATGGTCGCGTCATATAGCCCGATGGCGGCGGAAGGGTTGCCAAGTCGGTCTTCGGCTCTGGCCATGCGGAAGTTGTATTCGGCCTCATCGGCCTTGGTGGGAGAGAACGACTTGAGGGTCTGCAACGACCGCTCAAAACGACCATATTCAAACTGCAGCCTTGCGCGGAGCATTGGCTCAGACACGCTCATGGCTCTCGAGGCCTCATCCATCGCACGGCGGTCAATGTCGAAGTCGGAGCCGAACGTCCCGCATTTCTCCGCCATTTGCCGGGCTTTGGCCCTGTCCCCCTTCAATATGTAGGCGTAGGCCATCTCAAGATATGCGCCGTTGCGGTTGGAGACGCCTTGGTATACGCTCACGAAACGGCCAGCCCATCGTATGGCCTCGTCGGGCTGCTCCCTGCGCAGGGCGTATTTCCCTTTTTGGTGGAAGAGGAGCGGAAACCTGTTCATCATGGCCTCTGAGGTGGCGTCTAGAGATGCCGTAGCTGCCTCTCCATTTTGGCATCGGCCGCAACTGAGGATGTAGGCGTAACGAATCACGGGCGCCTCATTGGCCCTTATGGCATCCATAAGGTTGCCTGGCAAGTTCTGGTCATGGCTG
>CAKUYZ010000021.1 GCA_934717675.1 uncultured Bacteroidales bacterium | reverse complement strand
ATTGACGACTTCGAGCGCGCCATGACGCACATGAAGGACAAGGCCGACGTGGCGGCCGTGAAAGACGGCGTGTCACTCATATACAAGAAATTTAATGACTATTTGGCAAAGCGCGGTGTCTCCGTCATCGAGACGCAAGGCATGCCACTAGACACGAGCGTGCACGAGGCCATCACCATGTTGCCCGCGCCCACGCCAGATATGAAGGGCAAGATTATGGACTGCGTCGAGAAGGGCTATAAGCTGGGCGACAAGGTCTTGCGTTTTGCCAAAGTTGTCGTGTGCCAATAGGAGTGTCGGGGGCTCGCCCTCAGAAAGGAGTTTGGCTATAAATCATGGCTAAGAAAGATTATTACGAAGTTCTTGGTGTCAGCAAGACAGCCACGGCCGAAGAGTTGAAGAAGGCCTACCGTAAGCTGGCCATTAAATATCACCCGGACAGAAACCCTGGCGACAAGGAGGCCGAGGAGAAGTTCAAGGAGGCCGCTGAGGCCTACGACGTTCTGTCCGACCCCGATAAGCGCGCCAAGTATGACCAGTTCGGTCATGCTGCGTTCGATGGCTCAGCCGGTGCGGGTGGAGGCGGCTTCTACAGCGGCGGCATGAATATGGAGGATATATTCAGCCACTTCGGCGACATCTTCGGCGACTTTGGCTTCGGAGGTGGTTTCTCGTCCAGGCGTTCCGGGTCTGCGTCGGTCAACAAGGGGTCTGACCTCAGGGTGCGCGTCAAGCTCACGCTCCGCGAGGTGGCCACAGGTGTTGAGAAGAAGCTCAAGGTGCGCAAGCAAGTGACTTGCCCCACGTGCGGCGGCTCAGGAGCCAAAGACAGCAGCTCTGTCAAGACCTGCTCGCAGTGCAATGGTTCCGGTGTCGTCACCCAGATTGTCAACTCGCTCTTCGGCCGCATCCAGCAGCAGAGCGTATGCCCGTCTTGTGGCGGCCGGGGCAAGACCATAACGGACAAATGTCCCAACTGCTCCGGCACGGGCACGGTGACGGATGAGGCTGTCGTGAGCGTCAAGATACCTGCGGGTGTCGAAGACGGCATGCAGCTCAAGGTCCGCGGTGCCGGCAATGCTGCGCAAAACGGTGGCGTGGCCGGAGACCTGCTCGTCCTCATCCAGATTGAGGATGACGACCAGCTCCAACGAGACGGCTCAAACCTCGTATACCACCTCTACCTCACTGCGCCAGACGCCATCCTCGGCACCACCGTCGAGGTGCCTACGGCAGATGGCAAGGTGAAGATAAACGTGGAGCCTGGAACGCAGCCAGGAAAGGTCTTGCGCCTCAAAGGCAAGGGACTGCCCGAGTTGCACAGCTCCGTCAAGGGCGATTTGCTCATCAGGGTGGATGTCTACATCCCGAAGACTCTCACGTCCGATGAGAGGAAGATGGTTGAGAAACTGAGAGACAGCGACTCTTTCAAGCCGTCGGCTCAAGACAAAGCGTCGTTCTTCCAACGCATCAGGCAGATGTTCTGCTAGGCAAGATGCCGTAGTGCGGCTGTATGACAATATGTCCGCGCCCGCCAACAGGCGGGCGCGGATTTTTTTGTGCTGCCAGAACGCAAATTTGCGCTGTTGAATTTTTACTATCGGCGGATATAAATTAACTTTGCAATGTATTCAAGTAGTGTAGAGGTCTCGGCGTGTCCCACATCTTGGGTCGGCCTGCCCCATAAAAATATCATCTGAGTTTATGGCTCAATTCTCTTTGCAAGGGTCTATTGCGGCTCTTGTCACGCCGTTTAAAAAAGACGGCTCTATTGACTATGACGCTTTCGACCGTCTTTTGGATTTCCACATCTCCAACGGCACCGCCGGAGTGGTGGTTTGCGGCACGTCTGGCGAGACCCCCACGTTGAGCGAGGACGAAGACGCCGAGATGTTCCGTCACGCCGTGTCATACATCAAGGGTCGCATGGTGGTCATTGGCGGCACAGGCTCCAACTCCACAGAGAGTTGCGTCAAATATACCCGCAACGCCGCCGAGGCTGGCGTGGATGCCGTGCTGACTGTCGGCCCGTATTACAACAAGCCGACATCGGCAGGCATGTATCTCCACTTCTCCACCGTGGCCAAGGCCGTAGACATCCCCATAATCCTCTATAACGTCCCAGGGCGTACGGGCTCGGCCATAAAGCCTGAGGTCGCGCTCCGGTTGGCGCGTGAGTTCGATAACATCGTCGGCATCAAGGAGGCGACTGGCAACGTGATGAATGTGGCGGAACTGATTGACGGAAGGCCCGATGGCTTTAAGGTGTATAGTGGGGACGACAACATATCCATGCTTTGCAATCTGCTGGGCGGAGATGGCTGCATCTCCGTGCTGGCCAACGTCGTGCCAAAAGACTTTGCCGAGTTCATGAGACAGTCAATAAGCGGCGACGCCATCGGGGCGCGTAAGTTCTTCTACCGATACCGCAAGCTTATGGATCTGCTCTTCGTAGAGAGCAACCCCATACCCGTCAAGGCCGCTTTGGCCGCCATGGGCATGATGGAGGAGGTGTATCGCGCGCCACTCTGCCCCATGGAGCCAGCCAACCGCAAGCTGCTGACAGATGAGATGAGGCGGCTTGGGCTTTTGGCCTGATTGGCTCTGGAGAATGCCGCCCGCAAGGCGGTCAGGAGAAAAGAGGATGTCGGACTGACGGTGCCGTGTGGCTGTCGGTCCGACATCCTTGTTTTGTTTGTGGGCGGGCTTGATGGTCAATCGCTTTCTCCCGTCCACTCGTCAATGAGCCTGCGGGCTATGCTCATCTTGTCCGGTATGGCGGGCAGCTCGCCGCGGCGGAAGAAACGGGCGTCAGTAAGCTCTTCTTCCTGCACCTTTATCTCTCCGCCCGCATATTGGGCCACAAAGCCGATCATCAGTCCCGACGGGAACGGCCAAGGCTGATTGCCGGAATAGCGTATGTCATTGATGTCTAACCCAGTCTCCTCTTTCACCTCGCGGCGCACGCACTCTTCCAGCGTCTCGCCCGTCTCCACGAAACCCGCCACCAGGCCGTAGTGGTCTCCTCGGAAATTGCGGGCTTTGACCAGCAGAATCTCATCCGTGCCGCGCTCCACCCTCACAATTATGGCTGGCGATATTGGCGGATAGGTCTCGTGACCGCAGGCGGGGCATTTCTTGGCAATGTCCGTCATATGCTCCATGGTATGGCCGCACTCGGGGCAAAAGTGACTTTGCGCATCCCAATATGCCAACTGCTTGGCCTTGCACGCGGCTCGGAACTCGTCTTTGCCCATGGAGAAGAAGAGCGGGCGGAACTCTGTGGCCGTCAGACTGTCCGTGTCCGTCCATTGGTCTACGGAGGCCGCCCATAGTTCCATCTGCGGGGTGTGGACGGCAATGGGGAGGGTGTCGGGTGGCAGCAGTCGCGATACCTCCGCCAGGGTTGGCAGGGTGGGGGCTTGGCCATCGCCTGAGCGCGTCACGACCATCTTATGATGCCCCACAAAGATGCAGGTCTTCTTGTTTTCCATGTCGCTCTGTGTCATTGTGTGTAATAAAGAACCGCGGCCTCCCGTGCCATTGGCGAAATGACGTGGGAGGCCGCGGCCCGTTTGCGCCTCGCTAGGGTTTAGAAGAGCTTGGCGGGATATTCGCCCTTGTCAATAAGGGCCTGAATCTTGTCCACAACGCCCTGACGGTCTGCCGCATAGGTGACGCCGAACCAGTGGCTCGTGGTGTCGAGCACCTTCACGGTGGCTGTTTTCTCGTTAATGAGCTTGTTCACCATGAGCGGGATGAAGAACTCGGCCTTGAGGTTTGTCATGTTCTTGGGGTCGGAGAGGAACTCCTTGAAGTAAGCCTCGCTGTAGTCGAAGTAGTCGGGCGTAAAGCCCCACACGTTCATGGAGACGGGCGTATTGTCCGGCACGGCCACCCACTTGCCTTCCTCGTCTTTGTAGCATACGGGACCGTTGACGCGCATAATCTCAGTGCGCTCCACCACCGTGGTGAGGTGTCCCTCCGCGTCTGTGGAGCAAATGCCGCGGGCCACGGTGCCGCTCTCTGAGAGCGTGTTGCCTACGCGGAAGCCAACCATGCAGTAGTTGTTTTTCGAGCCGGCTGGTAGCTCTGAGAGGTATTTGCCAATGACGGCGAACGTGTCGCGGCCATAGAAATCGTCGGCGTTGATGACGGCGAACGGCTCCTTGATCACGTCTTTACCCATCAAGACGGCGTGGTTCGTGCCCCACGGCTTCTGACGGCCCTCGGGGCACTTGAAGCCCTCCGGCAGGTCGTTGATGCTCTGGAAAACCAGTTCGGTGGGAATGTGACCCTCATATTTCGAGAGCACCTTCTCGCGAAACGCGTCCTCAAAGTCCTTGCGGATCACGAAGACAACCTTGCCGAAGCCGCCGCGGATGGCGTCGAAGATGGAGTAGTCCATAATGGTCTCGCCATTTGGGCCGAGACCGTCCAGCTGCTTGAGGCCGCCGTAACGGCTGCCCATGCCCGCTGCCAATACGAAAAGTGTTGGTTTCATATTCTTGCAACTATTTTGTTTGTACACCTTGTTTGTCAATATTCGCTTTTAGCCTGTCGCCGTCAGCCTCCACCGTCAGCCTGTCCCCGTTGGCCGAGCCGCCGAAGAGCAGCGTCTCCATGAGGGCGGGTTTCAGAAGGCTGCCTATGGCGCGGTCCATCTCCCGCGCGCCATAGTGGGCCGAGAACCCTTTTTTCAGCAGCATGGCGCGGGCCTCGTCTGTGAGGGTGAAGTCCACCTTGCGCTTCTTCTTGAGGGTCGATTTGAGTTCGTCCACCTTGCGGTCCAATATCTTCTCGGCCATGGCCTGGCTCATGTCGTGGAAGGCCACAATCTGCGTCAGCCTGTTGAGAAATTCGGGGGCGAAGACGCGCTTCAGTTCCGCTCCCATCACCTCGCTCTTCTCGCCCTTGGCCCCAAAGCCCAACCCCGCGCCTGTGGCGAAGCGCGCGCCGGCGTTGGACGTCATGATGATGATGGTGCCGCTGAAGTCGGCCTTCTGGCCTTTGTTGTCAGTGAGCTGGGCATAGTCCAGCACCTGGAGCAGCAGGTTGAAGATGGCAGGGTGCGCCTTCTCAATCTCGTCAAAGAGCAGCACGCTGTTTGGGTTTTTCCTGACGGCGTCGGTGAGCAGTCCGCCATCGTCATAGCCCACATATCCCGCGGGAGATCCCACGAGCTTCGACACCGTGTGCTGCTCAGAATATTCGCTCATGTCGAATCTGACGAGCTTCGTCCCAAGCTCCGACGCCAGCACCTTGGCCAGCTCCGTCTTGCCAACGCCCGTGGGACCCACGAAGAGGTAGGCTGCAAGAGGTTTGGTGTCATCGCTCAGGCCGGCCTTGGCCAGTAGCACGCTCTGCGCCACGCCGTGCACGGCCTCGTCTTGGCCAAAAATCTTGGCTAGCATCTTGGGCTCCAGGTCGCGCAGCTGTTGGTCTTGACCATCGTGCGAGGCTATGGTGTCATAGCCCATCGACTTCATCAGCGCGTCTACGCTCTCGCGGGTCAAGACATTTGACGCGCCGCTATGCCTGCGGCTCAGCTCCATCTCCTGCTGTGCGCAGATGCACTCCAGAAGGTCTAGGGCGCGGCCGGGCATGGCAATGTCTTTCGTGTATGACGAGGCGGCGGTGTCTATGATATGGTCCAGCACGTCGCCGGGGCATTCCACATCATGGCCAGCGCACCAGAATGGAGCGACGGCGTGCGCCATCTGCCGCCCATCGGGGTCTAGCTTCGGCTCCGCTATGTCTATGCGCGTGAAATACTTCTCTATGCTGGGGTTATATTGCGTGAGCCGCTTGTATTGGTCGAACGATGCCGTGGTGACAATGTGGATGTCCATCCCCTCGGAGAGTGTGGTGAGCAGCCGCAGGGTGTCTGGCGTGTTGTCGTTTGGGTTTTGCGGCACAAGCTCGCTCACGTTGTCGGCAAAGACCACGGCCATGCAGTCTTCGGCGTCTATGTCCTCTATTATTTCGGCCACGTGGTTCTCAACTTCGTCGGTATACGACACGCCTGTCACGATGGCGGACGGGTTGAGGTTGTAGAAGTGGGCGCTGCCAATCCTCGACTTCTGCTTGAATTTTTTGCAGGCCTGGATGAGGCCCCTCAGCATGAACGACTTGCCCACGCCGTGGTCTCCCACGAATATTATGTGGCCCTTCTGATAACGCAGCAGGGTGATTATGGAGCGGCGGATTTCGTCAGCGCGCCCGTAGAACGGCGCATTGGCTATGTTCGCGTCGTTGTCCACCCTGCGGCAGGCCCTTTCTTTCTCTTTTGTCTCCTCTTCTTCCGGTTCCATGTCTCTCTTGTGTGTGACGACAGTGACTTTTTCGTTAGTGTCTTCATCAACAAAGTCACACACCTCGTCTTTACGGCATGGCTTTTCGCGGATTCCGCGCAGCAGGAACTCGCCGATGCACTGGTTTCTGTATTCCGCCAATATCTGCTCAAACCGCTTCTCTGTGATGCGTGAGGTGAGGATGCGGTTGGCCTCAGTCCCCTTCACATGATAGAGGGAGTCGAGAATGTTCCACTGCATGGCCTGCAGCTTATTCGCTTCCGACGCCTTTAAGGCCGTGGCGTACACCTTGTTGAACGCCACCGACGGTGTCGGCATGATGGTCTTGCCCGCAGGTGTGCGCTCCACTTCTTCATCCAGATATTTTTTCGTCTCCCTCTCAATGGCGGCAGTGTTCACGTTGTTGTCCTTCATCTCCTTGACCAGTCTCTCATCGCGCATGAGGACCATGAGCACTGTCTCAGGAAACACGAACTGGTGACGCTGCTGCTTGGCGTAGGTCAAGGCGTAGCTCATCAAGATGAGGAGCTGCTCCGACGGGCGCTTCACGTCCTCGGGGTCAATCTGTCCCTCTTTGTCCTTAGGCATTTTCGGTAGTTATTCGTAAGGGGAAATGCTCAGCCCGCGCCATGGCAATGCCGGCCGCGGCCTTAGATTCCGCAATGTCGCGCGGATACGTGCCAACCACCGCGCTGCCTTCGCGGTCTATGGTCTCGGTGGTGCTCTCCGCATCGCTTGTCTCCATAAAGAAGATCTCCACCAGCATGCGCACGACGAACTCGAACGTCGTGTAATCATCGTTCAGCACGATGACTTTACATTTGTTTGGCTCGTGGGGTTTGCGCTTCACGGTGCGCGACGGGGCTTTTTGCTGTTGTTCCATATCCTCCGTTTTGTTTGAAAGCGTCCGGATTCTCTGATATATTCGGGGCTAAGTTAGCTATAAAAATGCATAAAGCGGCAAGGCCCGCATGCCCAATGCGCGAGCGTATCGCCCCGCAGGAGGCTCCGATAACGGGCATGCCCCGCCGCGCTGCCACATGGCAGCGCGGCGGGGCATGCAAGACTCAATATTTGTGTGGAGGTTAGATCTGGGCGAACGCCTGGTCCAAGTCGGCAATGATGTCGTCAATATGCTCGGTGCCAATTGACAGACGGACGGTGGAAGGCGTGATGTGCTGCTGCGCGAGCTCTTCAGGGCTCAGCTGCGAGTGGGTCGTGGTGTAGGGGTGGATGACGAGGCTCTTCACGTCGGCCACATTGGCCAAGAGTGAGAATATCTGCAAGGAGTCGATAAACTTCCATGCCTCTTCCTGCCCGCCCTTGATCTCGAAGGTGAAGATGGAGCCGCCGCCATTCGGGAAATACTTCTGATAGAGCGCATGGTCGGGGTGCGACGGCAGAGACGGGTGGTTCACCTTGGCCACTTTGGGGTGCTTCGAGAGGTACTCGACCACCTTGAGGGCGTTGGCTACATGACGCTCCACGCGCAGCGAGAGGGTCTCCAGGCCTTGGAGCAAGATGAAGGCGTTGAAAGGGGAGATGGTCGCACCAGTGTCGCGCAGCACCACGGCACGGATGCGCGTCACGAAAGCAGCAGGGCCTGCCACGTCGGCGAAAATGGCTCCGTGGTATGACGGGTCTGGTTTCGCCAGGGTAGGATACTTGTCGGCGTTCTTCTTCCAGTCGAACTTGCCGCCCTCAACAATCACGCCGCCGAGGCTAGAGCCGTGACCGCCAATGAATTTGGTGGCGGAGTGGACCACAACGTCTGCGCCGTGCTCCAACGGGCGGATGAGGAATGGCGTGCCGAAGGTGTTGTCTACGATGAAGATGATGTTGTGCTTGTGCGCCACCTCGGCAATGGCGTCTAGGTTGGTGACGTCGGAGTTAGGGTTGCCAAACGTCTCGGCGTAGATGACCTTGGTGTTGGGACGGATGGCCGCCTCCAGGGCTTTCAGGTCGTTGACGTTCACTATGGTGTTGCTGATGCCCTGCTGCGCCAGGGTGTGGGTTATGAGGTTATATGAGCCGCCGTAGAGGTTGTCCGCGGCCACAATGTGGTCACCGACGCCAAGGACGTTTTGCAGGGCGTAGGTGATGGCTGCCGCGCCCGATGCCACGGCCAGGCCTGCCGTGCCGCCCTCAAGGGCTGCCACGCGCTGCTCAAAGACGCCCTGCGTGCTGTTGGTCAGGCGGCCATAGATGTTGCCGGCGTCGCGGAGGCCGAAACGGTCGGCGGCGTGCTGCGAGTTACGGAATACGTAAGACGTGGTCTGATAGATGGGCACTGCGCGTGCGTCAGTTGCTGGGTCTGGGGTCTCCTGACCAACGTGAACCTGAAGGGTCTCAAAGTGCAATTTGTTCTGTGCCATAGTCTTAATGTATTTTTTCGTTTGTCGGTTTCTGTTTTGTCCTGTCGGAGGTTCCTTAGGGTGGTCCCTTTCTCCTTCCGACATTGCAAAGATATGCGCTCTTGTTGGTTTGGCCTAGTGTTTGTTCTTTCTTTGGAATATGATTCTGTTGTTGTGGGTTTAAAAGAATGACTATTCTATTATGGCGAGAAATTTCGCCAGGTTAAAGAAAAAGTGCGGAATCGGCCCCTCTTTACTTTGTTAATTGTCTACTTTTGTGATAAATCTGAACAAACAAAGACAACCAAGATGGCATTTATCGAAGCCCATGACGTGGTCAAGGACTATTCGGGACACCGCGCGCTAGACGGGCTGACGCTCAGCGTCCCGCAGGGCTGCGTCTATGGCCTGCTGGGCCCCAACGGGGCGGGCAAGACCACCTTTATCAGGATTCTGAACCAAATAACGAGGCCAGACAGCGGCGAGGTGCTCATTGACGGCCGCAAGCTCTGCCCCGAGGACATTGGCCGCATAGGCTACCTGCCCGAGGAGCGCGGCCTCTACAAGAAAATGAAAGTGGGGGAGGAGGCCATTTACTTGGCGCGCCTGAAAGGTCTCTCGGCCATGGAGGCGCGCCGCAGGCTGAAGGCCTGGTTCGAAAAGTTCGAGATCTCCGACTGGTGGGACAAGAAAGTGGAGCAACTCTCAAAGGGTATGCAGCAAAAGGTGCAGTTCATTGTCACTGTGCTTCACGAGCCCAGTCTGCTCATCTTTGATGAGCCTTTCAGCGGCTTCGACCCCGTCAACGCCAACCTGCTCAAAAACGAGATCCTCGAACTCAAAGCGAAGGGCGCGACGGTCATTTTCTCAACGCACAACATGGCCTCGGTTGAGGAGGTGTGTGATGACATCACGCTCATCAACAAGAGCCGTGCCGTGCTGTCCGGCTCCGTAGATGCCGTGCGTCAGCAGTTTAAGGAGAATGTGTTCCAGGTGCGCTTCGCGGGCTCGGCCGACGCCCTGCTTCAGCCCGGCTCACTCGTGACGCTCTCCGGGGTGCGCTCCGCGGGCGGGATCACCGAGGCTCTAGTCCGCCCGGCGGCCGAGGCTGCCGGCATGACTCCCAATGAGCTCATCCGTCACCTGCTCTCCAAGGTGGAGCTGGCTAGTTTCGAGGAGAAATTGCCCAGCATGAATGACATTTTTATCAAGGTGGTAGGCCAGTCCGACGCCAACAACAAGCAAACCAATGAGCAGTAAACTGTCTCTCATAATCAACCGCGAGTATACCACCCGCGTCCGCAAAAAGAGCTTCATCATCATGTCGCTCCTCATGCCCGTGGGCATGCTTCTCCTTATGGCCCTGCCCACGCTCATCGCCATGGTAGGCCAGACCGAGGCCTCCAAGATTGCCGTGATTGACCGCACGCAACGCTACGGCCAGGCCCTGACCGACGACAGCTCGGCCACATATTCCCTCCTGGCGGCCGATACTGACGAGGACAGCCTCCGCTCGGCCTACGAGGCCGGCGGCTTCGATGCCTACATGGTCATAGGCGGCAGGCCCGATGGCAAAGACAGCGTCAGGCTCTACTCGCAGTCCACACTGCCTATGGAGACCGTCCGCCACACCGAGGACGACCTCCGCGAGGCTCTGCGCCGCGAGATGATGGACAATTATGAGGGCCACTCCGCGGGGCTCGACTCACTCTTCGAACGCGTCAACGACGCCACCGCGCGCGTCACCACCATAAGCATTGCCGAAGACGGGTCGGAGAGCGAAGACTCGGCCGCCGTGGGCGCCGTGGTGGCCATGGTGGCGGCCATGCTCATATATATGTTCGTCATAACCACCGGCTCCATGGTCATGCAGGGCGTCATGGAAGAGAAGACCAACCGCATAGTGGAGGTCTTGGTGTCGTCGGTGAGGCCGTTTGAGCTGATGATGGGCAAAATCATAGGCATAGCCCTCGTGGCTCTCACGCAGTTGGCCATATGGATTGTCTTGGGCGTGGCCCTCATGGCGTGCGCGGCGTCAATCTTTGCGCCCGAGGCCGCCGCCGTGGCGTCTTCTGTGGCCGCAGACCCCTCCGTGGCTGACCCCGGCATGGTGTCAGAAATCATGGCCAAGCTTCAGGCCGTCAACTTTGTCCAGATCATATCGCTTTTCGTGGTCTACTTCCTCTTTGGCTATTTGCTCTATGCCAGCCTCTTCGCCATTTGCGGGGCTGCCATGGATTCTCCGCAAGACGGCTCGCAACTGACGCTCATTGTCATGATTCCGCTCTTCGCGGCCATCTACATTGCCATCCATACCATGCAAGACCCCTCCAGTCAACTCTCTTTCTGGAGCTCTCTGTTCCCATTCACGTCGCCCATCATCATGATGGCGCGCCTGCCCTTTGGCGTTCCGGCGTGGGAGATTGCGCTTTCGCTCGTGCTTCTTATCGGCACTTTTGTCCTTTTCACATGGATTGCAGCCCGCATCTATCGTGTCGGCATCCTCATGTATGGCAAGAAAGTGACGTTTGGAGAGATAATAAAGTGGTTTCGCCAATCGGAGTAGCATAGGGTGCCGCAAGGCATGTTTCCCTTACCCTAGTGGGCTGGTGGCTTTGCCGTCAGCCCATTTTTTGTGTCCCTCCTGTCGGCTATGTCATGATGTGGCATATTATTCTATTTATACAAAATATATTGGTATATATGGCAATGTATATGTCTTTATGTGGCATATAATGCCATTGGTCACCGAATTTTGCAATAAAAATTGGTATGAAATGTCGTTTCGTCAAAAATTTGGGGCGTTTGGTCAAACGTCGGCTTGTCTTGTGGGTTGGTAATGGCGGCTGTGGATAACTTTGCTGGTGTAGAAAGGTCGGGAGATAGCCCGACGCTAAAACCCAAGTACTGTTTAATCGTTAAACTAAAATCCGTAATGAAAAGTACTAAGCTACTTTACATGTCGCTTGCTGCCGCCCTGGCTGCGACGAACCTGACGAGCTGCATTGACAATGACGAGCCGGACGGCATCGCGGCTCTTCGCCAGGCCAAGTCTGAGTACATCAAGGCCGAGACGGCCGTCAAGAACGCCGAGGCCGAGAAGCAGACCCTTGAGAATCAGCTGATCGAGTACCAGAAGCAGATCCAGGAGATCAACGTCAAGCTCAAAGATCTGGAATACAAGAAAGCTGCCGCCCAAAGTGAGCTTGAGATTGAGCAAATCAACAACGAGAAGGCTCTGCTCTCTAAGCAACTGGAGGCTCAGCAGCTTGAGATGGAGACAACGCTCCTCAACCTCAAGGCCGCAAACGCGCAGGCGCAGCAGGCCTACGCCAGCGCGCTCAATGCCGCAAAGGCCGATGCCGAAGTCTTCGATGAGCAGAGCGGAAGCTACGTCACCTTGCGCAACGTCTACAGCAAGCTCAAGAACGCCCAGAGTGCTCTTTACTTTGCAGAGCAAAACTATCTCAGTGAGTGGCAGATCTATGTGAACGCTGCCAACACAGCCGCTACTGACTCCGTCACTATCGAGGCTACGCTCAAGAATAACCTCGCCTCCGCCAAGTATGCGCAAGAGAAG
This sequence comes from uncultured Bacteroidales bacterium, assembly GCA_934717675.1. Taxonomy (GTDB): domain Bacteria; phylum Bacteroidota; class Bacteroidia; order Bacteroidales; family Marinilabiliaceae; genus W3P20-009. The sequence continues at coordinate 12,554 of CAKUYZ010000021.1, read as the reverse complement.
GCCGAGGCGATCGTCGAGATAGGCCAGAGCTACTACGACCAGCTTAAGGCAGCCGGCTCGCTCACAGAAGAGGATAAAGCCAAGGCGACTATCGAGTTCGAGGCCAAGAAAGCGTCAATTGAGTCTGAGCAGAGCGAAAACCAGGCTGCTCGTGAGGCTTTCCGTCTGACCTATGAGCAGAAGTGCGACGAGTTTAACGCCCAGATCGCTGACCTTGAGGGACAGAAGACGGGTTATGACAAGGATGGCAACACATACTCATATTGGTATTGCAACTCTTACTACTCTTCTTATTCCTTTACAGACGTTAACGGCAAATCATTCGAACATTCGTATTGGTATTATTCCACCCCAATCGTCCTTTACCCGAATAGCGATGAGCTTCAGAAGCTCCTCGAGAAATTCCTAGACCTGAATGAGAAGCACCAAGATCAGGTGAACGCGTACGTGGTTCAAAAGTACACGTATGAGGAATATAAGAGTGCTTACAATGATTCGGTGTCCGCTGGCAAGAGTGAGGAGGTTATAGCTAAGGCTAAAGAAGCCCTTGTCGCGGCCGAAAATGCCCTGAAAGAGGAGTACGAGGCTCTTGTAGCGACCGATGCGGACGTTATGAAGGCTTCATTCGACATCTACGATGCCTTTAATTCCATTGAAGACAAGATTTCGGAAGTCCGACTTGCAAAGGCGATCCTCAGCTCCACAGACCCTGAGCTTGAGGCCGAGGCCATAAAGCTCCAGTATGAGTTGAATCTTGTTGACGCTGCCGAGAACGCTTTGGGCAATGACGACCTGTCTGACATTGAGGAGCAACTTGAGCAGGCTAAAGCCGATGTCGAGACTGCGAAGGCTAAAGTCGCTGTCGCGCAGAACAATCTTGACAACTTCTATGCGGGTACCTATGACGGCATCACCTCTGTTAAGCAGGCCAAGCTCGCCCTCGATGAGGCCAAGAAAAACCGTGACGAGGCTAAAACGGCCTACGACTACTACTCGGAGCTCTACAAGAACACCGTGGCCAAGCTTTCCGCAGAATAATAATCACACCCGACCAGCATGAAAAGAAGATTTAGCGCAGTGGCGCTGCTTCTCCTACTCCTCGCGCCAGCCGCTGCGCTGGCGCAGGATGCCGGTCAGTTTCAAGTATCGCTCGTGTTGGGCAACAACACTATGTTCAAACAGAACACCAGTGCCTACCTCCTGCCCAAATACGACAACAGTAGCTCTGCGCCCGGCACGGGCATCGGCGGCGACAACGTAAGCTCCACCGACCCAGGCTACTACTTGAATCTTGGCGAGCTGGGAAGCAACAACCTGCTCAACATGGTCGGTGTCCAAGGCCGATATTTCATCACCAAGAACATCGACGTCAATCTTATGTTCGCAATGAACATTGCGGCCACGCCTAAGAAGGATTTCGTGGAGGGTGACGAGAGCATCGCGGACATGGCCATACCGCAGTCACGCTACATCGAGGGCAAGCTCTCGACCAACTGGATGGCAAACGTGGGTTCCAACTGGCATTTCGCCACGGCCAATGAGCGCCTCTCGCTCTATGCGGGCGTGGCCATCGGAGGCCAGATGGGACGGATTCAGGCCACGAGGCCTTACACGGGAGACGATGAGGCTGTCGTGTTCACTCCCTCCTCTCGAGCCGGGCAGATATGGGCCATATCCGGCTCCCTTGTCGGAGGCGTTGAGCTTGAGGTGACAAAGGGACTCGTCTTGGGACTGGAGGTCGCTCCCGCCTCATACCAATACAGCCAGCTTGAAGTCTATCCCAAAGGCTATGACACCTATGTGGCGCAGCATCATGACATCAAGATCTTCGCTACGCCTAATTTAAAGATTGGCTTTAGATTCTAGAGCCGTCTCTTGATAAACCCTGTACGTTCCGAATCCCGACCGGGCAACCCTGGCCGGGATTCTTTTTGTATTTTCGCGGGCAATGGAAAGATATGACAGGAAAACGATTGAGCTTCTGGCGCCGGCCAAGAGCCTGGAGTGTGGCCGTGCGGCCATAGACCATGGGGCCGATGCCGTCTACATAGGCGCGCCTAGGTTTGGGGCGCGCAGGGCGGCGGCCAACACCATAGAGGACATCGCCGCCCTGGCGGACCATGCCCACCTCTACGGCGCGCGTGTCCATGTGGCGCTCAACACTGTGCTCTTTGACAATGAGGTGGACGACGCTCGCCGCTTGGCCTGGGAGGTCTATGAGGCCGGTGCCGACGTCCTCATTGTGCAAGATATGTCTTTGCTCCGAGGGCCTATGCCGCCCATCGAGCTCCACGCCTCCACGCAGTGCGACAACCGCAATGCGGATAAGGTCTTGTTTTGGCAGCAGGTGGGCATGAGCCAGGTGGTGCTGGCCAGGGAACTGTCGGTCAATGAGATAGCCGCCATAGCCCGTCAGACGCGGGTGAGGCTGGAGGCCTTTGTCCATGGCGCCTTGTGCGTGTCATATAGCGGCCAGTGCTATATGAGCCTGATGCGCGGCGGCAGGTCCGCCAACCGTGGCGAGTGCGCGCAGCCTTGTCGCCTGGCTTACGACCTCGCGGGGGCCGACGGCACCGTGTTGCGCCGCAAGGCCCACGTCCTCTCTCTCCGCGACAACTGCCAGGCCGCCAACCTGGAGGAACTCATCAATGCCGGTGTCTCTTCTTTCAAAATAGAGGGGCGGCTCAAAGATGCCGACTATGTGGCCAACATAACGCTCCACTATCGCAGCCTCTTAGACGAGGTGCTGGACCGCCGCCCCGATCTGCGTCGCCTGTCCTCTGGCCGTGTGGAGCCTGGCTTTGAGCCCTCACCAGCCAAGAGTTTCAACCGCGGCTTCACGGACTATTTCGCCCATGGCCGACAGGCCGACATCTGGCAGCCGCTCACGCCCAAATCCATAGGCGAGCCTTTGGGCAAGGCCGAAGCCGTCAGGGCGGGAGGCCGATTCGCCATCCGAACGCCGTTGGCCGTGAACAATGGTGACGGGTTGTGCTTCTTTGGCCGGGGGGGGCTGGAGGGCATAAGGGTGAACACGGCTTCTGAGGTTAAGGACGGGCTTGTCAACGTCACGGCGCAAGACGTCAGGGGGCTGAAGGCGGGGGACATGATCTTCCGCAACTCCGACGTGGCTTTTGCCGATGCTCTGCGACATGACAAGACGGTGCGCAGGGTGGGGCTTCGCCTCACGCTCTCTTATGCCTGTGGCCGTCTCTCTTTGCGTATGGAGGATGAGGATGGCGTCATGACCGAGACCTCTTCCACAGCCAACGCCACAGAGGCCAGAGACCAGGCTGCCGCGGCTAGGCAGATGACGGTTCAGCTCTCCAAGATGGGTGGCACGCCGTTTTTCCCCGTCTCTGTGGACGTGAGGCCCGACGCGGCGGCCGTCTTCGTTCCGTCGGCCGAACTCAATGCATTGCGCCGCGCCGCTCTAGAGGCTCACGCCAAGGCACGCGTGGCGCACTTCCGCCCAATGGCAGTGGAGCGGAGTGAGCAGCCCGACGCGCATTTCCCCAAAGCCGCCTTGGGGCGTGAGGCAAACGTGGTCAACAGCGAGGCGCGCGCTTTCTACGAGGCTCACGGCTCGCGCGTGGAGGAGTGGGGCTATGAGAGGCAGCAGCCCGCCGGCAAGGGGGTGCGCGTCATGACCATGAGGCACTGCCTGCTCTTCTCGCTTGGCAAATGTCTCAAGTCACATCCTGAATGCGCCGCTCTGGTGCCGCTCACCATCACCGACACCGATGGGCGCAGGTTTGAGGCGCGGCCCGACTGCAAGGCTTGCCAAATGGGTGTCTTCACGGCCTGACGCCCCTCCGACGTCGGAGAGGTGAAAATATGGCCATCCGCACGACCCTATTTTTGTTCAACTTAACACAAGATAAAACTCAAATCGTATTTTAAGTTTTATCTTTGCCGCCATGAAGAAAAAAGCAATTCTCCACATCATACTGTTTATCATCGCGGCCATCGTGGCCATGCCTGCCGCCTACGGACAGCGCAAGAAGACGGCGCGCAAGGGCAAGCCCGTGGCGTCGCAGCGCGTCTTGACGGGGCCTGACCGACACCTGGGCGGCGTGGTCGTGGACAGTGAGACGGGCGAGACGTTGCCTTTCTCCAACGTTTTTGTGCGAGCCACGCTCATTGGCGTGCAGACCGATTTCGACGGCCATTTCTCGCTCATGGTGCCTGCGCGCTATGACACGTTGCGTTTCAGTGCCATGGGCTATGATGAGCAGTTTCGCGTCATCAGCCAGATTAAGGGGGGCAGGGATAGCCTCGTCATTAAAATGAGGCCGGACAACATATCCATTGAGGAGATCACAGTTAAGCCAGACGACGCTCCCCGCCGCCTCCTCAAGGCAGTTTTGGCAAACAAGGGTCGAAACAACCCAGCCAATCATGACCGCGCTGAATATGAGAAATATACGCGGTGGGAATATAGCCTCGCCAACATCAGCGACAGGGCCGCGCAAAAGGGACTGATTCTTCGCGACGCGGCCAAACTGATGAAAGTGAGCGCCGAAGACAGCTCGCGCTACTTGCCTGTCTATTTTTCCGAGACCTTGAGCCATAATGAGACGCAGCGCGACCCGCTGAAGGCCCGCACAACGGTGTTGGCGGACCGGACGAGGGGCATAGACGTCTTTAAGCAATATGAGATAGGCGGTTTCTCCAACGCCATGGACAATGAGATAAATTTCTATGACGATGTGGTGAAAATGTTGGGCGTGGGCTTTGTGAGCCCCATTGCGTCCGATTGTTTTCACTACTATGATTTTTTCATCACCGATAGCGTCATGACGGCCGGCCCCACGGCGTCTCCCGCCGACAGCGTGAAGGTCTACACCGTGAAATTTCGCCCTAAAAACCGAGGTGACAAGGTCTTTGAGGGCAATATGGACATTGAGACGCGCCATTTCTCGCCTCTGCGCATTGCCGCCACCATGCCCAAGGGCACTAACATCAACTTTGTCAAAAAGCTCAATATAAGCAGCTCTTACCAAATGGTGAACGACTCCATCCCGTTTTTCGGGACAAACGAGATGGAGGTGCATGTGGACTATATGCCCGTCAACTCAGACAAAAAGAGGCTTGAGATATTGTGCCGGATGTATAACTCGCAGAGCGGCGTGCGCCTAGACTCTCCGGAGCCGCTCCTGTTGAGCAAAAAAGCCTTGGCCATTGAGACTCTGAAGGCCGATGGCTATAAGCAACGCGATGACGCCTTTTGGGAGGAGCGCCGACACGCCGAGATGACCAAGGAGCAGCAAGACGCCAACGCCATGATAGACTCGCTCAACAATGTCGGCTCCATCAAGGTGTTCAACCACCTGGCCAAGGCCGCCATCACGGGTTTCGTGGATGTCGGCACGGTGGAGATTGGCCCCATTGGGGAGATGTTCAACACCAATAAAATTGAGGGGCTGCATCTTGGCGCGGGTCTCCGCACGAGTAAGGAAGTGAGCGAGCAGTGGGTCTTCAGCGGCATTGTGGGCTACGGCTTCAAGAACACGCGCCCCACTTTCGGTGCCGGGGTGGGCTACAGGTTCAAAAGCCCCATGAGGCGCACGCTGGAGCTCAACTACTCTGACCGTCTCATGAAAATTGGTGAAGACGAGAACATTCTCTACCTATATGAGAATATGCTATCTACGAGCGAGACCAACATTGTGGCGCAGCTCTTCAAGCGCGAGGAGATTGACGAGCTGCAATATTGCCAAAAGGTGCGCCTGCGCTATGACAATGAGTGGCTTACGGGTTTTCAGACGCGCCTCCAGGCCTTAGCCTTGTGGCAGGAGAGCCCCCGATACTACCCGTTTACGCAAGGTGGCGAGCGTATTGGCGGCGTGGAGCAGCAAGAGGTGTCGTTAGACTTCCGCCTCTCTTGGCGCGAAAAGTTTATGGACGATGGCTTGCAACGTATGTATCTCACCACAGACTTCCCAATAGTCCATTTCACCGTGGCGGGAGGTCACACGCGCGCAGGCTCGAAAAACGGCACCTACGCACGTCTGCACTCCACAGTCAAGCACCGTTTCTATATTGGCCAGACCAAGCTAGACCTGGCCGTTGAGGACGGCATCTACTTCGGACGATTGCCCTACACCACGCTCAACATTGCCCGCGGCAACAAGACCTACGGGTTCTACCGCTACGACTTCAACCTGATGAATTACTTGGAGTTCGTCTGCGACAAATATGTCTACGTCCATGCCGATTATCAGCTAGACGGCCTCTTGCTTCATAAATTGCCGCTGGTGTATAAATTGGGGTTGCGCGAGGTGGTCGGGGCCAAGCTGATGGTTGGTGGGCTGAGCCATCGCCATGCCGCCATGCTTGATATGCCGGAGGGTGTCGGCGGGCCGTCCAAACCCTACGTTGAGCTTAATGCGGGCATTGACAACATCTTGCGTTTCTTCCGCGTCGACTTTGTTTGGCGAGCTGTGGGTGACGATCGCGACGGCGCGCCGCGTTGGGGCTTGCGAGCCCAATTCGCCCTCAAGCTCTAGTCTTGACGCAGCAGGGGCAGTGAGACCGTAAATGTGGTGCCGCGGCCGCGCGCGGTGGCGAAAGATATTTGGCCACCGCTGTTCGTCACGATGGTTTTGGTTATGGCCAAGCCCAGGCCCATGCCCGTGCTCTTGGTTGTGAAGTTGGGCTTGAATATTTTCTCCTTCACATCGTCGTCAATCCCGTCTCCATTGTCCGTCACGTCCACTGTGGCCGTCTCGCCATTGTGGCTGAGCCTCACCGCAATGTCCACTCTCCGGCCGTCTTTAGCGCTCTGCTGGGCGTTCTTTATCAGGTTGTTGAAGACGCTTGTCATAAGGTCGGGGTCGGCCATTATCCACACTCCGTCTTTAGGGCCTTCATAGGTGAGCGTGGAGTCTTCGGAGCGCGAGAAGAGTGTAGTCGTGGCCGTGAGGCGGGCCGCCAGGTCCATGGGTTCCGGCTCGGCCTGTTTCATTTTGGCTATGCCGGAAAACTGCGAGGCTACGGATGTCAGCTGGTCTATCTGCTCAATGAGCGTCTGTGCCGTCTTATGAAGCATGGGTTCAAAGTTCTCGCGCCGTGTCTCCCATATGCGCAGCAGATATTGGACCGAGAGCTTCATGGGCGTCAGGGGGTTCTTTATCTCGTGAGCCACTTGCCGCGCCATCTCGCGCCATGTGCTTTCGCGCTCTGTGGCCGCCAGTCGCTCGGCCGAGGCGTGGAGTTGGGCCGTCATCTTGTTATATGCGGTGACAATCTGCCCCACTTCGTCGTCATAGGGGTAGGCCAGTTTCGCCCCGCGGCTGTCAATGTCAGAGTTTCGCAAAATGTCGCGCAGCTCCGTCAGGTGCCGCATGATGCCGTGCGCCATGACGTAGGAGAATACGATGGCCAGCAAGATGATGAGCATCATGGAGTTGGTTATTGGCACTATGGTAGACATCATCTGTCGCCGCATTGCGCTCACGTCGTTGAAAAATGGCACGTTGACGTAGCCCAGCAGCTCGCCTCCGTCATTGAAGAGCGGGGCGTATATGGCGTAGTGGAGCAACTTGCCTATCCGCTCTTGCACAAAGGCTTCGCCCTTGCCACTCGCCAACATCCCTTTAGCCTCGTCATTCATCAGCGGGGCCACCAGTCCACTCATAAACATCTCGCGGCGTGACGTGCCTATCAGCTTGCCGTCGGCAGAGAAGAGATGGGCGTCGGCTGCGAACGGTTCTGCGGCTCGTTGCAGGGCGTTGTCTATCTCCACGGTGTAGGCGTGGTTTGTGGCCAGTTCCCTTGGGCTTGCGCCCGACAGCTCGTCAGTCATTGCTGCCTCCACGGCCTGGAGCGCGTCAGACAGTCGGTTGCGGCTCTCTTGCTCATAGTCTCCCATTGACTGGATGCTGGACACAGCGCAGAGGAGGACGAAAAGGAACATCACGAAGATGACCAGGCCGGCGTGGAGTCTCTCGCTCAAGCTCATGTGTGCCCAGTGCGAGCGGCGGGAGTGCGACGCGATGAGCATTATGACGGGGCACAAGACAAGCATTCCGAGGAATATGAATGAGTAGCAAGTCAGGAAGTGCGAGAGGGTCATGACCGGGTAGCTCACCACCAGGGCCTGCCGTGCCGACGTCTGGCACATCAGGTGCGAATATCCGTCAGATTGAGTGAACGTGTTGGCGGAGTCGGACAAGAGAGACGTCCTCACAAGCGGATAGTCAAATGTGCCGTAGCGGTACACCAGCCGCCCGTCGGCATATTTGGCGTAGGAGTAGCCGTGGAGCTTGTTCTCGTCCATCCTGTCTCGCTTGTTTATGAGGAGTTCGGGATAGCCCACCCCCTGCGTGATGGCTTTGCGCGTCAGTTGGACGAAGAGGTTGTTTGGCGCGTCTGTGTGGCTTAAGGGGAAGACGCCTAGGTAACACGGGCGGCCATCGCCATCGTCAATGCAGTAGAATTTGTTTGCTCCGGCAACCTTGCGGCCGTGGGTGGCAATGAGTTGGTCAAAATATGGCAGGCAGTCATACAGGTCGCCGGTGTTGGTCATCTGGATGGTGCTGCCCATGCCGCGGCATGGGATCACTTGCAGGTCGAAGCGCGTGAAGTAGCCGCCAAAGACCGCGCTGCGCAGGTGGGTGAAAATTTGGTCGTGGAGAATGTCTTTGGCCTCCATGAGGCGCAAGGTGGTGGTGTCGGCCGTCAGCGCACCCTGGACCGATGGCAGCAACTGCTCGGCAATGGGGTCGTCTTCCCTCATCATCTGGAATGAGAGGTTTGTCGAAAGCAACTTCCTGTATGCCATCTCCTTGTCGGCGTTTAGCACCGTCAGGCGCGAGGCTGCAATGAGGGCCAGGAGCATAAGCGTCCAGATGAAGTGGCTGAAGAGCATCACGCGGGCCGAGGCTCTCTTCATCAAGAAAAAAGCCACGCACAGCGCGCCATACTCCACGCTCGCCATCCACGCCTGAGGCCATCCCCACAGCCAAGCCACAAACCCCGCCGCGCTTGACCCCGCCAAGGCGCACAGGCCAAAGCGCCTCCACCCCCACGACCCGCTCGCGCACGAGTAGCTACGCTCAAACACCAGACATGGACCCATGAGCAGCAGCGACACAATGACCAATTTTATCAGAGTGGGGGACGTGAGGCCAAGCTCGCCAACATAAAACGACAACCCTTGCGAGTGGCGCACCATGGTGTCTAACAGCCCATTGGCCAACATAAACGCCACCCATGGAGCCACACTGGCCGCCAATATGGCAAGGCCGTGACGAGTGCGGATGAGGGTCTGGCGGAAGTAGAGTGCGCTCCAAGCCGTAAGCAGCCCTGCGGCCAGGAGCAGATAGGCCAATGACGGAATCCACCAGTCGAATGAGAAGAACTGGAGCGAGAAAAGCGTGGATTGGCCATCGGCCTCCGGAGGGTTGATGGCCAGGCTGGCCATATATATGGTCACGAAGCCGAACGCCGCGAATGCGAGGGACTGCCATCTCCCCACGCGTCGGGAGACGAAAACCGAGGCGAACACCACGGCGGCCGCGGCGCAAGCCACGCCAAGAGCCAAAAAAATTATGGCCAAGACGTATTGGCACGTCGTGAGGCGCGCCGCGTATCCTGGGCCATAGGTGACGGAAAAGAGGTATGCGCCGTTGGGCGAATAGACTGCCGCCCCGCGCTCATGGTCGGTGGATATGTCGGTGCCGTCTGGCAGGCGCAGCGAGGGGTGAAAGCGATCGGTCAGGTAGTCGTTGTCATACGGGAAGCGGCTGCGAATGCGCAGCAGGGCCGAGAGGTGCAAATTGCCGCGGTGGAGGGTCTTGACGTAGAACCATCCGTTCTCGGCCTCCAGCATCGGGCTGCGGATGGCGGATGGCGTAGGGTTGGCGGTGGGCAGGCAGGCATTGTGCCAAAGGCGCATTTGGCCGTTCTCGAAGACGTAAAGTGAATAGTCCGAGGCGCAGCCTCGCGGCAGGCTCTCCATGCCATTGCCAGCCAATGTATCTGCCACTTCGCTCAGCCATTGGCCCATGGCCTTGTCATGCTGCTCCATCGCCCGCCCCAGCCTTCGGCTCTCGGCTGCTGTGTCCACAGCCCCGTCACTTTTGGTGATGAGGGCGTAGGCGCACAATGACACAATGGCGGCGGTAATGGATATGGCCATACCGCATATCCATCCGCGTCTTGGCATTATGGATGTGAGCAACTTCACGACAAGTGGCTTTTGCGATAGCTGGCCGAGCCCGTGCGGGATGAACTATTTTATAAGGAAATCCAGCATTGTGCGCCCCTCCAAGGTGGCCGTGAGCCGGTCCCCCTCCTTGACAGGCCCTACGCCCGTGGGCGTGCCGGTAAAGATAATGTCGCCTATGCGGAGCGAGAAGAAACGAGACGCGTAGGCTATTATGGCGTCTATCGAGTGCAGCATCTGCCCAGCCACGCCCTCTTGTCTCTTTTGCCCGTTCACCTCGAGGCCGAAACGCAACTCTGGCACTGGCGGCAATTCCGACAGTGGGATGAATTTCGATATTGCGGCGGAGTAGTCAAAAGCCTTGCAAATCTCCCACGGGCGGCCCTCGGCCATCAGCCTTTGCTGCGTGTCTCGCGCCGTGAAGTCAATGCCAAGCCCCACCGCATCATAATACCTGTGTGCGAAACGCTCCTCAATGTGTCGCCCCAGGCGCGATATGCGAAACACCAGCTCCGTCTCGTAGTCAAACCGCTCGGCCCAGTCCGGCACATAGAAAGGGCTGTTGTCGCGCAGCAGAGCGGTGTCCGGCTTCATGAAGATGACCGGGTCGGCGGCAGGCCTCATGCCAATTTCGTCGGCGTGGCGCGGATAGTTGAGTCCTACGCAGATAATCTTCATCGGCGTTGCTGGCCTCCCATCCTGAGGCGTATCTCTGTCAAGACGCGTTTCGTGTCGCGGCTGAAGTCTCCATTCATCATCCAGTCAAAGTAGCTTGGCTCGGTGCGCAGCACCTGCTCCACGCTCTTGCCCTTGTGTTTGCCGAAGTTGAACGTCTCCACTCCGTTGGCGTCATATACAAAGCGGCCGGCGAAGTCCACGTTGCGAGACATCTGCGAGAAGTCCGCCAACCCTTTGATATCTTTGGGCAGGTCGGCATACCGGTCTATTTGCGCCAGAAATACGTCAACTGTGGCCGACGTGTCTGCAAAGGCGCCATGTGCGCCCTCCAAGTCCTTGTCGCAATAAAATTTATATGCCGCGGTGAGCGTGCGCTGCTCCTTTTTGTGAAATATGACCTGCACGTCAATGAAATTTGAGCGGCGCAGGTCTACGTCCGTCATGCCCACTGCCATAAACTCCTCGGCGAGCATGGGGATGTCGAATTTGTTGCTGTTGAAGCCGCCAAGGTCGCAACCCTGGATGATGTCCGCAACGCGGCGGGCCACGTCTTTGAAGAGTGGCTTGTCCGCCACGTCGGCGTCAGAGATGCCGTGGACGGCCGTCGCCTCCTCGGGGATGTGTATTCCTGGGTTGATGCGTTGCGTGAAACTCTCTCGGTGCTCGTCGGGGAATATCTTGATGAGCGAGATCTCCACAATGTGGTCGTGACCTATGTTGAGACCCGTGGTCTCAAGGTCGAAAAAAACTATCGGGCGCGTCAGTTTAATGTTCATCGCCTATTGTTTTTATGTTCGTCTGTCGTTTGCTCGAGGTCGTTATAGCGACTCTAGCGTTATTGTCTTGTTGATGGGCGTGGCGTCGTAGGTCCTCTCCTCCACCACAATTTGCTCCTCGTAGTGTTTAACACCGTCCATGTCTAGTGAGAGGGTGTAGGTGCCAGGGTCCAGGACCACAAGAAAGGAGTGGGTGCGCATGTTCACTCTCTCGATGGCCACAATGTCGCCGTAGTCGTCGCGCACCTCAATGTGCGGCTGCTCCGTGATGTCCGTGGGGCGTTTCTTGGCGTCGCGCATCCTCACGTTGTAGCGGACAATGGCGGACGATGGCAACACATGGTCAAAAAGGAGCGAGTATATGTCGCGGCCACCCATGCTGTCGTCGCGGAAGAGCGAGACGTAGGCGTAGCGACCATCGTCGGTAAACGAGATGGTCATGTTGTCATAGGTGTCGTTGATAGGGTATGGCAATTGCACGGGCTTGCCCCACTCGTATTTGCGGAAGTCGAAGTCGGAGTAGAAAATGTCGTAGCCGCCCATCGTCCCCTCGCGGTCGGAGGCGAAGAAAAGGCGTGTGCCGTTCTTGGCCAGGTAGGGGTAGTTCTCATCGCTTTCCACCCTGTTCACAAGCCCAGGCACGGGCCTCGCCTCCATCCACTGGCCGTTATAGGAGCGGATGGAGTAATATATGTCCAGCTTGCCATTGAGGTCTGTGCCGGAGAAATAGAGCGTGTCTCCCGATGGGGAGAGGCATCCTGCCACCTCGCTGCCGCGCAGGTCAATGGGGTCTTCCAGCCTCACCACGTCGGTGCATCGGCCGCCATTAGCCAGCTTTGTCGTGAACAGGCCGAAGTCTCCGCCCCTGTTGGAGCAGAAGAAGAATCCGTCTGGCGTTATGCCAGACGGGTCCTCGTCCGCCAGGG
>CAKUYZ010000020.1 GCA_934717675.1 uncultured Bacteroidales bacterium | reverse complement strand
ATGGAGGCCGCACCGCCTGCAGGCGCAATCATTATTACGTCATAAGTAATGTACGCAATCGTAGAAATTGCTGGTCAGCAGTTCAAAGTTCAGAAGGACGCTAAGCTCTTCGTACACCACCTCCCCGAGAAGAACGAGGGCGACACCGTAGAGTTCGACAAAGTGCTCCTCATCGACAACGAGGGCCAGGTGACCATCGGCGCACCCGCCATCAGCGGCGCCAAGGTCGCAGCCAAAGTCCTCGTGCCCCTCGTCAAGGGTGACAAGGTAATCGTCTTCAAGAAGCGTCGCCGCAAGGGCTACCAGAAGAAGAACGGCCACCGTCAGCAGTTCACCCAGATTCAGATCGAGAACATCATCGGCTAATCCCGAACCACCTAAAAAGTTTTTGTAAGAAATGGCACACAAGAAAGGCGTCGGCAGTTCTAAGAACGGCCGTGATTCTGAGAGCAAACGACTTGGCCTGAAGCTTTTTGGCGGTCAGGCAGCTAAGGCTGGCAACATCATCGTCCGCCAGCGCGGCACCGTACACCACCCGGCCGAGAACGTGGGCATGGGCAAAGACCACACCCTCTTCGCTCTCGTAGACGGCACCGTACAGTTCGTCAAGAAGCGCAACAACAGGTCTTACGTCTCCGTCATCCCCGCTGTCGCTGCCGAGTAAGCAGGACCGGGGCTCGGGCAAGACACACCCCGACACGGACACAGTCTCCCGCCTAAGCTGCTCTCTCAGCTTTATGAGAGCCGGCAAGGCGGGAGCTTTTCGTATTTCTCCGCTCGGGGCCGACAACACCGATTTAAATTCTTTTCCCACAAACATTCTCTGATATGCTTACTCTAAAGCTCATTCAGGAACAGAAAGATTTCGTCATTGAGCGCCTTAAAGTCAAGAACTTCGACGCCACGCAGATTATTGACGAGATCATTGCGCTAGACAATAAGCGCAAGCAGCAGCAGGCCGAGGCTGAGGCCATCCAGCAAAAGATGAACGCCATCTCCAAGTCTGTCGGCCAACTCATGAAGGAGGGCAAGAAAGCCGAGGCCGAGGAGGCTAAAGCCGAGACCGCCAAATTCAAGGAGCAGATCAAGGAGCTGGACCAAAAGCAAAACGAGACGTCTGAGGCCCTGTTGGCCAAGCTCGTGCTGCTGCCCAACATCCCCGCGCAGATTGTCCCGCCCGGCAAGAGCGCGGCAGACAACCAGATTGTCTACTGCTCCGTGGAGAAAGAGCCGGAGATGCCAGAGGGCTCGCTGCCTCACTGGGAGCTGATTAAGAAATATGACATCATCGATTTCGACCTCGGCATCAAGGTGACCGGCGCGGGCTTCCCCTTCTACAAGGGCAAGGGAGCCAAGCTCCAGAGGGCTCTCATCTCCTTCTTCCTCGACCAGGCCATAGCAGCCGGCTACAACGAGGTGCAGCCGCCCCTCATGGTCAACGAGGCCTCCGGCTTCGGCACGGGACAGATTCCTGACAAAGAGGGACAGATGTATCACGCCACGGCAGACAACTTCTACCTCATCCCGACCGCCGAGGTGCCCGTCACCAACATGTATCGCGACGTGATCCTCAAGAGCACCGACTTCCCGGTCAAGAACTGCGCCTACTCCGCATGCTTCCGCCGCGAGGCAGGCTCATGGGGCGCTGACGTGCGCGGCCTCAACCGCCTCCACCAGTTCGACAAGGTGGAGATTGTGCGCCTCTCGCACCCCGACCACTCCTATGAGGCTTTGGACGAGATGGTGGCCCACGTCCGCGGCCTGGTCGAGAAGCTTGAGCTCCCGTTCCGCATCGTGCGCCTCTGTGGCGGCGACATGAGCTTCACCTCGGCCCTCACATATGACTTCGAGGTGTTCTCCGCCGCGCAGAAGCGTTGGCTAGAGGTAAGCTCCGTCTCAAACTTCGAGAGCTACCAGGCCAACCGCCTCAAACTCCGCTTCAAGGAGGCCGGCGACAAGAAGACGCAGCTCTGCCACACCCTCAACGGCTCCGCCCTGGCGCTGCCGCGCATCGTGGCCGCACTGCTCGAGAACAACCAGACGCCAAACGGCATCAAGATTCCCAAGGTGCTGGTGCCCTACACCGGCTTCGAGTATATCGACTAGCCCACGGCGGGCCAGCCGACGCAGCAATACGCTCTCGCGGGCGAGCGACGGGGCCGCGGCCCATGTCGCCCGCCCGCTTCCTTTTCCGCCCGCCGTCATTCCGCGGTGATGGGCGCACTGACCAAAGAAGAAAAAGACACCATGGCAAAGTTCCTATTCAACACCACGTTCACTGTAGACGACCGGATGCGCGACGGGTGGCTCAAATGGATGGTGGGAATCTACGTCCCCGCCATGCGCGCCGCCTCGGGCGGATGCCAGCATGAGCTATACTCCATTGACGGCACCCGCCAAGACGGGGCGCAATCATACTCCAGCCAATGGAGGTGCGACACCCTGGAGCAGCTTGGCAACCTCCGCTCCACCAGCGCGCGGCTGTGCCAAGACGTGCTGGAGACTCACGGCGAGGCGTGCCTGGCCTTCTCCACGCTCATGCGCGGCCTCAACCTTGCTGACTGATGGGCAAGGCCAGACGCATTTTGGGCATAGACCCCGGCACCAACGTCATGGGCTACTCCATAATAGACGTGGATGGCAACCACGCCGAGGTGGTGGTGCTGGGCACCGTCCAGATGGGCAGGGTGGCCGACCACTACGCGCGCCTGAAGAGAATCTTTGACCGCGTCAACGTCATCATTGGCGAGTTCGAGCCTCAGGAGCTGGCCATCGAGGCGCCTTTTTGCGGCAAGAACGTCCAGACCATGCTAAAGCTCGGCAGGGCGCAGGGCGTGTGCATGGCCGCGGCCTTGGCTCATGGCATGGCCGTGAGCGAATATGCGCCCATGCGCGTCAAGCAGGCCATAACGGGCAACGGAGCCGCCACCAAAGAGCAGGTGGCCAACATGCTGCAAAAGATGCTCCACTTTGCCGACATTCCCAAGTTCCTTGACGCGACAGACGCCCTGGCCATAGCCTACTGCCACTTCATGACAGCCAGGGTGCAGGGCCTCACAGGAGGGGCCGACACGGACGGCGGGGTCAAGATTCCACGCGGGGTTGGCAAGGCCACATCTTCGTGGGAAGACTTCTTGAGGCAAAACCCCGACAGGGTCAAGACAAACTGACAACAACACACATGATAAACCAGAAAGACTATGACTACGAGCTCCCCGAGGAGCGCATTGCCAAATATCCGTTGGCCAGCCGCGACGCCTCGAAGCTGCTGGTCTACCGCCACGGCGACATAACCGACGCCCACTTCCGAGACGTGGCCGACTTCTTACCCGAGGGCGCGCTGCTGGTGCGAAATGACACCAAGGTGATCCGCGCCAGGCTCAAATTTTCCAAAGCCACGGGTGCGGCCATTGAGATATTTTGCCTGGAGCCGTTAGAGCCGGCCGAAGTGGAGCAGGCTTTCGCGGCCCGCGGCGCGTCGGTCTGGAAGTGCATCGTGGGCAACTCCAAGCGGTGGAAAGACGGTGAGCTGGAGACGACCGTGAGCGTGTCGGGGGCCGAGGTCAGGCTCTCGGCACTGAGGCTGGCGCAAGATGGCAACACGTCAACCATCCGTTTCTCATGGCCAGAGAGCCTCACTTTCGCCGAGGTCATAGAGGCTGCCGGCGTCATGCCCATCCCGCCATACCTCAACCGCGAGACGGAGGCCATTGACGAGACGCGCTACCAGACGGTATATAGCGCACACAAGGGCTCCGTGGCGGCCCCCACGGCCGGACTGCACTTCACGCCCGAAGTGCTGGCCGACGTCGAGGCCCGCGGCCACAAGATCCTCTCCGTCACGCTCCATGTGGGGGCCGGAACTTTTAAGCCCATCCAGACGGACAACGTGGAGCAGCACGTCATGCACACCGAACATATTGTGGTGGAGAAAGACGTGATCCGCCAACTGGCTGCCGGCGGGCGCAAGGTGGTGGCCGTGGGCACCACGTCGGTCCGCACTTTGGAGAGCCTCTATTGGCTTGGCGTGAAGCTGCTTGAGGGGCAAAGCATTGACGACGGGCTGGCGCAATGGGATGCATATGGCCTGCCGCAAGACCACACCACGGCCGAGGCCCTGAGCCGACTGGCACGCCACCTTGACGAGCAAGGGCAAGACCAGCTGCACAGCCAGACGCAGATAATGATAATGCCAGGATACAGGTTTCGCCTCGTAGACGCCCTCATTACTAACTTCCACCAGCCTCACAGCACCCTGCTGCTGCTCATTGGGGCACTGGTGGGCATGGAATGGAAGAGAATCTACGCCCATGCGCTAGACTCCGGCTACCGATTCTTGAGCTATGGCGACTCTTCACTCCTAATCCCATAGGCCGAGAGCACGAGAGGAGACGAGGAAAGCCCCGGAGACATCGCGTCTTCGGGGCTTCGCATTTGCCCCTCAGTTTGGCAAATGACGTTCTTGCATAGGTCGAACTTAATCCTGCTTAATGATTATACTATTCCTTAGTGCAGGATGAACAAGCCGCCCGTTGGCGGATGTCTTTTATCAAAAAGGTTTTATTCAGGTAGTTTGGAGACCGCGACTGGTCAAAAAAAAGAAATCAAAACGCCACGGCCACAGCAAGAGCCAGCAGCAATGCTGAAAACAATACTTTGAACCATAGGCTGAGCGAGTCAGCCTCTCTGCGGGTCTCGGACGATAAGTTGCTCATCATAATGTTTAGTTAGCGGACAAAGAGTACAGCCCCGGCAAACCACGACTTTCGTCATATGCCAGCCTTGTATGCTTTATCTGTGGGCAAAGATATATCGCCGTTTTAGATTTAACAAATACCCCCCCTATTTAATAATGTTTAACAATTTCCCCGAAAACGACCCCTCACTTTGCAAAGCGTCTTTTACCACTCATTGACAGCACGTCTAGCCTGATGACAGTGGTTTTGGCGTGGGTTCTATCGACGTATTGCCGCCCCTCATCGGCATAGTTTGGAGAATATTTTGCCACAAGGAGCAGCAGGGCGCGCTTCTTTTCCTCCTCGCCGGTCACCACCGCGGCTCGGCAACGGATCACCAGGCTCTCAAACTCCATAGAAAATTTCTGCTCCAAGACGCGGGCGCGCCCCACCACGCACAATGACGCCATGGCATTGGCCGCCAAGCACGCCAGTTTCTCGCCCTCGGGCGCGCAATGGAGATATATGGCCGCGCCGCCGTCCCAGGCATAGCACATCGGGACGCCATAGGGCGCGCCTTGGGCGTTGGTCACCGACAAGACGCCGCACTCGCCCCTCTCGAGCAGGCTCACGGCCTCGGCTCGCTCCATCCGCCTGTCTTGGCGGCGCAGGCGTGAGTTGTCATAATTAATGTCTTGCATAGGGGCCATCATTCTATTTTTCGGCCAATGAAATGGCGAAGCACGTCTATGGCAATCTCATTGTCCCCACCCTGCGGCACAATGAGGTCGGCGTAGCGTTTTGAGGGTTCAATGAACTGGAGGTGCATAGGCTTGACGGTGGTCTCGTAGTGGTTGAGTACGTTCTCAAGCTGACGCCCGCGCTCTGCCACATCGCGTCTTATCCTGCGCGCCAGACGGTCGTCTGCGTCAGCGTCTACAAACACCTTGATGTCCATGATGTCCCGCAACTCTGGGATGGCCAGCACCAAGATTCCCTCCACGATGACCACATCATGTGGCTCCACGTGCATCGTCTCCTTCATGCGGGTGCTCTCAACAAAAGAGTAGGTCGGCATCTCGATGGCCCTGCCCTCGCGGAGCTGCCGCAAGTGGCTTATGAGGAGCGGGAACTCAATGGCGTTTGGATGGTCGAAATTTATCTTGCGCCTCTCGGCCAGGGTGAGGTGCGCATTGTCGTTGTAATAATTGTCTTGGCAAATCACGGTGACCCGGCCGCCGTCCATACCGCCGACAATCTTGTTCACGACGGTGGTCTTGCCAGAGCCGGAGCCTCCTGCTATTCCTATGATGAGCATAGTCTCTAATGTTTGTTTTAAAAATTGCCTGTAGAAAAATGTGTTCGAGCGGAGTGACGCATACACACGCCCCCCGCCCAAATGTAAGCATATTTTTCACCTCCGATGGGAGGGGCGTTCCGAAAAAAGACAAGGCGACGAAGCCCGAAGGCTGCGCCGCCACGCTCCATATCAAAATTTTGGGGATGTCTCCAGTGCCTAATAAACCTCTTTGCCCATTGCCAACACCTTGGGCGACATCTTTATGCCGCACTTCTCCAAGTTATGCTTGCTGGCCTCAAACGTCACGTTGTCCCCTGACGGCACCAAGGTCACACCCGCGCCATAGACGCACATGCCGCCGCCCTGCGTGACGATGAGCACCGGGTGGCCATACTGATTGTTGATGACGGACTTGGCGTTGGAGCCAAACTTGCCGCCAAGGAAGACGATCTCGGATTTGGGCAGGTTGCGCGGCGACGACGACGTCACCACGTCAATAGGCCTGCCGCCAATGCTTTTGCCCTCTGTCATGCGGCGCAGCTCAGCGGCCATCTCGTCAGACCCCACGACGGAGATTATGAACGAGTTGGCGACATCGTCTTTAGGCCAACTGGTGTAGCGCGCGAACTGGAACAGGAAAATGGCTTGCACCTTGGTGTGCTGCCCAAGGGCCGGGCCGGCGAACAGCAGCAGAGCCAAAATGGGTAGTAACAGTTTCTTCATGACTTAAAGGGTTTTAGGTAGAGGTTGAATTACGCATAACAAATATAGCTTTTGCCCACATTGCGGAACATCCCGTTAAGCATATTTGCGAGAGACGGGTCATGACGCAATTTTTTTTAACCAGGGCAAGGCTTTTGTGTATTTTGTCGCACTCATTGTCATTCAACATTTTAATCATTCTAAAATGACCGCAAAGAAGCCATTGTGCTTGCTTAGATTTATAAAAATGTGTGACTGTCATAGAGGTGGCCACGGGGGCGAAACTCTGTTGGCGTTTCGTGCGTATCGGTCAATTGACTAATTTTGTAAACCTGCGGAAATCAACCCTCTGACCCCGATGAAGACCAAAGCTATATGGCTGACTGTCATCAGTCTGCTGACCTTGATATGCTCCGGCGCCCTGGCGCAGCCCATAGGCTCGAAAGTGATGGGCAAGTTCAAGAGCGGCTATCTCACTTTTTTGCTCACATCAGACACCACCGTGGCCCTGACCTTTGTGGACGGGGTGGACAACGTGGTGATCCCCGACACTGTGGCCGGTTGCCGCGTGACGCGCATAACAGCCGAGGCGTTTCGCTGGTGCAGCCAGATGCGGACGCTGGTGATTCCGGCGTCGGTGGAGACGATAGACGTTGACTTTGGCGGCGACCATGGCTACTCGTCTCTCCGCGCCGTGTTTGTCGATGGCGGCAATCCCTCGTTCTGCGCCTCATCGGGCGTGCTGTTCAACAAGAGCAGATCTCGCATATTGCTCTATCCCAAGGCCTCAGAGCAGGCCGAATATTCCATTCCCGCGTCAGTAGACTCCATAGCGGACGGCACATTCGCCCTCTGCCGCACCCTGCGGCGCGTGGTGGTGCCGCCCTCAGTGCGCCACATTGGCTCCAGGGCGTTCGCCCGTTGCTCCTCCTTGAGGTCTATAGAGTTGCCTGACAGCCTCAAGACGCTAGGCACCAACGTCTTTGACATGTGCACGGCGCTAGACAGCGTGCGCGTGCCAGGCTCCTTGTCTCACCTGTCAGCAGCCGCCTTCAGCGGCTGCGCGGCGTTGCGGAGCGTCACTGTGTCCAATGGGGTGCGAAGCATAGGCGGCGCGGCGTTCGCCGGATGCTCCAGGCTCAGGGGCGTGAGCCTGCCGCCGTCGTTGCTCTACCTGGGCAACGGGGCTTTTGCCGACTGCGACTCCCTCGAGAGCCTGACGCTGCCCACGGGCCTGCGGCAAATTGAAGACGACGCCATAAGCCGCTGCCGCAATCTCACAGACCTCAGCGTGGCGCAAGGCAACAAATACTTTTTTGAGCGAGACGGCGTGCTGTTCACGGCCGACACGTCTCGCGTCTTGTTCTGTCCCAAGAGCCGCGAGACGTTCGTGGTCTACCTGCCCAGCCGCGTCAGGAGCCTGGCCCCGTCGGCGTTCTGGGGGTGCGAGGGCCTTGTGGCCGTGGGGCTTCCCGATGGGCTGCGCGCCCTGCCCGCCCGCGCCTTCGCCGAGTGCTCGGGGCTTCAGAGCGTGAGCATGAGCGGCTCAGTGGAGAGCATTGGCAGCTCGGCCTTTGAGGGCTGTTCGGAGTTGCGCCGCGTGGTGCTGACTGACGGCGAGGGCGGCGAGTATGAAGGCGGCGTCGGCGGGCGGCCCGTCATATTGCCCGCCGCGGCCGAGATTGCCGACGGGGCCTTTGCCCGCTGCTCCTCTCTCACCCACGTGGTGTTGCCCATGGGCGTGGAGTCAGTGGCCGACGGGGCCTTTGCCGACTGCGCCAAACTGGAGCGCGTGAGCCTGCCAGACGGGTTGCGCACCATAGGCTGGGAGGCGTTTAGCGGCTGCACATCGCTGCGCGAGGTGACGGTGCCGGAGACCGTGGAGAGCGTGGACTGGAAGAGCTTCGCCGGGTGCACAGCCTTGCGCAGCGCCAGGCTCTTGAATGGCGTGGGCGAGATTGGCCTCCAAGCCTTTGAGGGCTGCACGAGCCTAGAAGACGTCTTGGTGCCGGCCACGGTGACATCAATAGGCGACTTCGCTTTCGCGGGGTGCGGGAAACTCAGGGGCATATTGCTCCCCGATGGGCTATACGCCATTGCCGCCGGCACGTTTCGCGGCTGCGCCTCGCTGGAGGGGGTGGCGCTGCCCGATGGCCTGGCCGAGATTGACGACAGAGCTTTCGAGGGATGCAAAAGCCTGAAGGCCATATCGTTGCCGCAATCGGTAGCCACAGTGGGCAAGAGCGCCTTTGGCGGCTGCTCGGGCTTGACGAGAGCGAGCCTGCCAGACGGGCTGGCCAAAATTGCCGACGGCGCGTTCGCGGATTGCTCCCACCTGGCCGAGATTAACATTCCGCGGCAGGCACGGGTGATTGAAGATGACGCCTTCCGTGCCTGCTCCGCCCTGCAGTCCGTCACACTGCCGCCTACGTTGGTCAAGATAGGCAACTACGCCTTTGACGACTGCGAGAGCCTCTTTGAGATATATTGCCTGAGCGAGACACCAGCCGAACTGGGTCGCGAGGCCATCCCCGAAGCCACATGGGTCAACGTGCCGCGACAGGCGCGCAAAGAATACAGGGCGGCGTGGAGCAAGCACTCACGCATCAACACATTCCACCCATAAGTATGAACCAAGAGACACACAACAACTCAATCTGATGAGGACAGACATAGACACCATCATAACACCCGGCCGAGACCGAGAGCCGATGGCAATGGCAGACGCCGGCACAATAACCAAGACTGACGGCACCAACGGCGGGGTGCTGGTGAAATTGCGCCCCGACGTGGACTACGCCGGCGTCTTCGGGGCAGAGTTCCTATTCGTGGTGACGGACGGCGGCGTGGTGCCGATGCGCATGGCCAAGACCACGAGGCGCGGAGACAGAGCCGCCACGGTGGAACTGGCCAACATATGCACAGCCGACCAGGCCGCGCCGCTCGTGGGCTGCAAGATTCGCTCCGAGGCCGCCGCCGCGCTAGGGCAAGAGGATGACGAGGATATGGACGAGGAGCCGACACTGGTGGGCTACGCCGTGCTGACGGAAGAAGACGGCACGGTGGGCGAGATTGAGGCCATTGACGACAGCGTGGCCGCCAACCCGCTCTTCATTGTGCGACGGACGGACGGCACAGAACTCATGCTGCCCGCCGCGGACGACTTTGTGATGAGCCTAGACGACGATGCCAAGACCATCACCCTGCGGCTGCCCAAGGGGCTGCTGAACCTCGACGAGGCGGAAGAGGCCTAGAGGTTTGGCTTTTTTGCCCTACCTTTGCGCCGCCACGGCGAGCGCGCCATCCTGAAGAGAGAGGGCGGCGAGCGTGGCGCAGTTTTTAGATTCTTAGCATTTTTGCACACACGTAACCATATACTGCAAGACATGGTGACACAGGACCAGATGAAGGACCTGAACGGACGCGAGTTGGCGTTGAGGAGGTATCTTTGACGTCGACCGCCGACGCATGGAACTAGAGGAGGACGAACTCCGCACCCAAGAACCCGGTTTCTGGGACGACCGAGCCAAAAGCGAGGAGGTGATGAAACGGGTGAGGGCCAACAAGAAATGGGTCTCCAACTACGCGAAAGTACACTCAGCCCTGGAGGAGCTGACACTGGCCCTGGAATATCAGAAAGAGGGCATCGTGGACGAGGCCGACGTGGACGCCGCCTATGCCGAGGCCTCGCGCCTGACGGAGGAGGCCGAGCTGGCCAACATGCTCCAAGGCGAGGAGGACCAGATGAGCGCCGTGCTGAAGATTGTGGCAGGCGCGGGCGGCACCGAGAGCCAAGACTGGGCGCAGATGCTCATGAGGCTATACCAAAGGTGGGCCGAGGCCCACGGATACCGCGTGACGGTGACAAACCTGCAAGAGGGAGACGACGCCGGCATCAAGACCGTGACGTTCGAGATTGAGGGGGACACGGCCTATGGCTACCTGAAGAGCGAGAACGGCGTGCACAGGCTCGTGCGCGTGTCGCCCTTCAATGCGCAGGGCAAGAGGATGACGTCTTTCGCATCGGTCTTCGTGACGCCCCTCGTAGACGACACCATAGAGGTGTATGTAGACCCGTCTAAAATAACATGGGACTTGTTCCGCTCCGGCGGCGCGGGCGGCCAGAACGTCAACAAGGTGGAGACGGGCGTAAGGCTCCGCTACCAATATACCGACCCCGACACGGGCGAGACGGAAGAGATATTGATAGAGAACACCGAGACGCGCAAGCAGACCGAGAACCGCGAAAATGCCATGAGGCTGCTGCGCTCCCAGCTCTACGACCGCGAGCTCAAACGCCGCAACGCCGCCAAAGCCAAGATTGAGGCCGGCAAGAAAAAAATTGAGTGGGGGTCTCAGATCCGCAGCTACGTCTTTGACGACCGCAGGGTGAAAGACCACCGCACCGGCTACCAGACGAGCAACGTGCAGGCCGTGATGGATGGAGACATTGACGGCTTCATAAAGGCATACCTGATGGAGTTTGGCGCGCCAGACGCGGCCCTATAGCTCAAAAACACAACCCAACGCCACAGAAAGCAATGGAACAGAGCAAGACAGACAACACGGCAGCGGCCGCCCGCATGAGCGAGTCGGACGTCATAAGGGCCAAGATAAACTCTGGCGAGCTGGAGGTGGGCACGGTGTATGAAGAGCCAGACCCCACGCCAGACCCCGACCATATGGTGCTGCGCACCGAGAAACTGGTGAAGATTTATGGCTCGCGCAAGGTGGTGGACGGCCCGTCCATCATGGTGCGCCAGGGCGAGATTGTGGGCCTGCTGGGTCCCAACGGGGCGGGCAAGACCACCACGTTCTACATGACCGTGGGCCTCATTGAGCCAAACGAGGGCCACGTCTACCTCAACGACCAAGACATCACCACGCTGCCCGTCTATCGGCGCGCGCAGCTGGGCGTGGGCTACCTGGCGCAAGAGGCGTCGGTCTTCCGCACGCTCAGCGTGGAAGACAACATCCTGGGCGTGTTGGAGATGACGAACTTCCCAAAGGAGTATCAGCGGCAGCGGGTGGAGGAGCTGATCTCGGAGTTTGGCTTGGGCCACATCCGCAAGAGCAAGGGCATCCAGCTGTCGGGCGGCGAGAGGCGACGCACGGAGATTGCCCGCGCGCTGGCCATAAACCCCAAGTTCATCATGCTCGACGAGCCTTTCGCGGGCGTAGACCCCATAGCCGTCTACGACATCCAGAAGATTGTCTCCCACCTCAAAGACAAGAACATAGGCGTCTTGATCTCAGACCACAACGTGGGTGAGACCCTGGCCATATGCGACAGGGCCTACATCCAGGTGCAAGGGCGGCTTTTCCGCGCCGGCACGGCGGAGCAGCTGGCGGGCGATGAGAAAGTGCGCGAAGTGTATTTGGGGCGCGACTTCATCTTGCGCCGCAGGACTTTTGACGATTAGGATAAAAAAGCGGGAAATACATAAGTCCGTGTCGGCCTCTTTGGGTGTCGGCACGGGCTTTTTTATTGTCTGGCATAAAGGGTTAGGAGTGCGTCACTCTCAGCAATAGCCTTTGGGAATAATTCACCACGTGTCCACTTCATTGCAATTTTAGTCCACCTTTGCCAAGGCGCGGCAACGTATATTTGCCATCGTTAACTCAAAAATACGTAATTAAAGCAAACTCAATATGGCAAAAAGACTAGCATACGCAGCCATCGCAGCCATGGCGGCCATGAGCCTTGCCTCATGCAGCGATGAAAAAGACGACCCCAAGCCAGACACAGGCGGCGGCACGACGACGCAATTCACCATCCCCACATACGCTGACGACTACTCGGCCATAAGCGGCTGGGAATATCACAACAGCTGGAACCTGGCCAACGTACACGACCCATCGGTGGTCTACTGGACAGACGGATATTACTACATGTGGGGCACCGACGCCTCATATGGCAACGCCCACGAGGGGCACGGCCACTTCCAGGGCAAACGCTCACGCGACCTTGTCAACTGGGAATACGTCCCCGGCATATTCTATGACCAGACGCGCCCCGCCTGGATCCTTGACAAAGTGAATGAGATCTTGACCGCCGCGGGCCAACCCCAAACCACGGCCGATGAGCTGCAACTGAGCTACTGGGCGCCCGTGGCGCGCAAGGTGACGGTGAACGGGCAGACGAAGATCAGGATGTATTACAGCATGCCGGTAGACAACCCCAAGCTTGGCGGCAACCAGGGCGTGCCGGCCCTCATCGGCGTGTGCGAGACAACCGACCCGTCTCATGGCGTGTGGGAAGACAAAGGCTTCGTGACCTGCTCCTCGTCAGACATGGAGCTCACGGCCTCGAACCTTGCCGCCTCGCAGTGGGGAGGCTTCTACTACTACAACGGCATAGACCCCACCTACATCGTCACCCCCGCCGGCGAGCATTGGCTCATCCATGGCTCGTGGCACAGCGGCTTCGCGGCATTCCAGGTAGACGCCGTCACGGGCAAGCCGCTTAACGCCAACACGTCCGGCGCCCCCTGGTGCGGCTCGGCCGCCGAGGTGCAGAGCCGCTTCGGTGTGACCATAAGCACGCGCACGGCAGGCAACCGCTGGCAGGCCAGCGAGGGGCCGGAGGTCATTTACAAAGACGGGTATTACTATCTGTTCATGGCCTACGATGCATTGGACGTGCCATATAACACGAGGGTGGTTCGCTCGCAGAGCATCACAGGGCCATATGTTGACATCACAGGGCGCAACAACACCAACGGGCGCGGAGACTGCTACCCCATTGTCACGCACCCGTATAAGTTCAAAGGCCACACCGGCTGGGTGGGCATCAGCCACTGCGCCATTTTCCCGAAACAGGGAGACGCGAACGCCACCGAGTGGTTCTATATGAGCCAAGGCCGCCTGCCCGTCAACGTGGGCGGCAACGCGTACAGCAACGCCATCATGATGGGCCATGTGCGTCGCCTGGTGTGGGCGCCGGCCTCGGCATCGGCCCTAGACGACAAATGGCCCATTGCCATGCCCGAAAGATACGCGGCCGTGCCGGACTATGGCGCGCTCACGGCCGACAGCGTGGCCGGACGCTGGGAGCACATCGACCTGGAATATCACTACGGCGAGCAGGATGAGAGCCGATACGTAAACCTCAACGCCGACGGCACCATAACGGACGATGGCGGCTCGCCAACATTGGGCGGCTCCTGGAGCTTTGACGCAGAGCGCAAGCTCATCATCATAGGCAACGCCGCCGTCTGCGTGGAGCGCGAGGTGGATTGGGAAGCCAGCCCACGGCGCGTCACCCTTGTCTACGCCGGCATAGGACAAGACGGCAAGACGACATGGTGGGGGAAGAAGGTGAAAGAGTAACCACAAAAAGTCAATCTTCATATTAAAACGCCGGGGGCGCGACGAGATGTCGCGCCCCCGGCGTTTTTCTGCCTTGGCAGAAATGTCTACTTGACAATGATTTTGGCCGAGCCTTTGGAAGTTGAGACGACATAGGCCCCGGCTGGCAATGGACGGCTCATCGTCATCTTGCGGCCAGTCAAGTCATAGACCTCGACCCCGCCAGCCCCCTCAACGGTCACCTTGCCCGCCGAGACAGATATTTTGACATCACCACCATCAAGCTCCTTTATTGATGTGGGCATAGAGGAAAGAGGACGGATGTCGTTAAAGTGCTTTCCCCACGTTTGGGGCACCCAATAAACATCGACAATTGCGTCTGGAAGATAAAGGACGCACTGGTTTTTGGGGAATGCTCTCTCCCCAAGCCATACGGGGCGGCTTTCGGAGAGGCTGATGACAGTCATCAGGCCTGTGCAGCCGTCAAACGCGTATTCATATATTTTCGTGACGTTTTTGGGAAGCGTGACGCTCTTCAGACCCGTGCAGCCGCCGAAACCGTCAATGGTTGTCAAGCTTTCTGGCAGCTTGACCTCCGTCAGTTTCGCGCAGCCATAAAAAGCCCCACCACCAATCTCGGTTAGGCCATCGGGCAATGAGAGGCTCTCAATGGCGGAATAAGAGTAGAATGCGTTATTGCCTATCTTGGTTACGCCCTCGCTCACAATTACGTTTTTCACATCCGTCTTGTGGGCAGACCAAGCCTCCTTGGCATCGCCCGTCCAAACATAATCTTTCGTCACGGTGAGCGTGCCCTCGTCTGTGAGCGTCCAGCCCGTGCCACTGGCCAAAACGCCAGCCAGGGCATCGCCCCCCATAGCCAAAGTTATGGAGGCCACTAAAACTCGTAAAATATTCTTCATACGCAAAAAGTGTTACGTCTAGCTGCGTATACGCTAGAATATTTAAAACGTTCACATAAGGGTGTTTTTTTTTTACATACAATTCATCTCGGGGCGTGATATTTTCAGAGGGCGTTACGCCCAAATGACATCACAATGCCACACGCACGCACATCGGGCCTCGTTGGCGGCACGCACAATTTCTTTCACCTCTTCGTCAGCGTCTCCCTAGCGGCCTCGCTCTCTAGTTTAAGCCTCAGCCTGCGCCCCATGGGCAGCATGAGCGAATAGCTCACCAGACCCGCCATAACCGACGTCAAGGTCACGACAACGGCATCTATGGTGAGGTCCAGGGCCTCCCTCGTGGCCATCACGCCAGCCCATTTCACGCCCTGCCGCAGCATGGTGCGCAGCGAGCCCCGAAAGGCTGCCGAGCCCCACTCCACGGCCATGCGCGCCGCCTTGCCCACAATGCGTTTGGCATAGCCCAGCAACTTGTGGTGCAACATGGTGCCCTCCATCTTGACGGCCACGGAGGCGAGGGCGGCATAGTCAAAGTCGCGGGCGGTCTTGACACCATATATCATCTCCTGCTCCTGCGCCATCAGGAAGACCTCTTTCTGAAAGAACACTATGTCCACCACAAAGAGCGGCCACATGACCCAATTTTGCGGCAGGCTGCACACGGTGGTCACCACCATGGCGCGAAAGGCGTGCCGCCGTGTAAGCCCTCTGGCCAGCCGGCTCGCCTCTTTGGCCCCCACCACCGTCCTAACGCACGTGGCCAAGGCGGCCTCGCGCTGCGATGGTGACAAGTGAAGGCGGGAGCGCAACGCGGTGTCTAGCAGCTCGTCGGCTCCATGGTAATATGTTCGGAGCCAGCCTATGGACAGCAGGCGGCGCATGGCGTCGTCATATATCCCCAAGCCTTTCGCCAAACATCGGCCCACGAGGCCTTTCCTTTCACCGCCATCGGCATACGCGTCTGGCATATTCTCTTGCGTGTTCATAAGTCACCACCTATGATGTTGCTCACCAAACATATATCTTGAAGTCGCTCACGCTTCCTGGGGCTCCGGCCTCCATGCGCGGCAAATAGTCTACCGCGGTTATGGAACGTTCGGCCAGCATGTCGATCACCATCACGTGCGGGGAGTGGCCACTCGTCTGCCAATACGTGCTCTCCTGCAGGTCGAGAGCCTTGTCGGCCGTGTGGTTGCCCACGTGGCCGCTATCATATTCCACCCGCCAGTCGTCTCTCTCAATGCGCTTCCCGCATCCGTCTCGCAGCCACATCTCGGCCACTGACACTTGTCTCCCGCCATCTTGCGCCGCGACACACACCAGCGCAATGTGACGACCTGACGCCTGTGTTGGCAATGTTACGGTCTGCCAGCCATTGCCTGGGGCGAATGTGGCCTCCAAAGCTGGCGACAAGCCCGTCAGGTCGGGCGCTTGCCCCTTGGCCGCGGAGCGCGCGTTGAGCTTGTCCAACTCATGACGCTTTCCGCACGTGGCCACGGCAGCCTCGGCGGGACCTATAATATCTTGCACAATGACCTCATTTTCCCCTTCGCGGAGCCAACAGCCAGGCACGTAGAGCGTCTGCTGCGGGCCTATGTTCCAAAACCTGCCAAGCGGGTGGCCGTTGACGTAGGCTTGCCCCTTGCCAAAGGCCTCAAGGTCAAGAAACGTGTCTCCCACGCGGCGCACGGTGAGCGTGCCGCGATAATAGCCGGCCCCTTTTGCCTGACCCTTTATTGGCACGCCAGACTCCAAGGCGCGGCGCACGTTGGAGTAGTCGTCAGGGATGGTGGCGCACAGCCATTCGCGCGGCTCGACAGACACGAGGCACCCGCCCAGGCTGTAAGAGACGGTGACGGCGCCCGTCAAACCCTTATGGTCTTTTATGGCGCGGCCAAAGTTGACGCGTCCCATGCCCTCAACCACCAGAGAGAGCTTTGCCCCCCCGGGCATGGGTGGCAGCAGGGCAGTCTCCTGACCCCGCGAGCGGTCAATAACAGCCACGAGACTGTCATCTACGAACACACGCGCGTAGTCATGGATTTGCGCCGCGAGCGTGGCGGGCACGGGCGCGGGAGGGAGAGTGGCGGAGTAGGCCATGACTCCCCACCCCATGTCGGCCTCCTCAAACGTGAGGGGGGCGGGGGAGCTCAGCGTGTCCGTCACGCCCGCCCCTAGGGGCGCGAAGGTGGAGAATGAGACATTCCCCGCCTCTACCGTGGGCATGGGGGGCTTGGGGACGGGGGGCAGAGGCCGGCCTCCGTTGTGCTTGGCCATGACCTTTCGCAAGGCGAAGAATTTTGGGGTGGGAAGGCCTTGCTCACTGATGGGCGCGTCATAGTCATAGCTTGTCACATCGGGCTGGTAGCCGGGCGTGTTAGCCCCCGCCCAATGGCCAAAGCTGGTGCCGCCGTGGGTCATATATAGCGAGAAGCTGATGCCGCGGCTCAGCATCTGGTCAATGCCGTCTGTCATGTCCGCCGCAGGCCGCGTCTCATGGCGCGCGCCCCATTTGTCAAACCATCCGCTCCAAAATTCGCTGCACATAAGCGGAGCGTCGGGGCGCAAGAGTGTGAGCGGACGGAATTCGGCATCTATGTCCGCCCCCGTGCCAAAGTTCAGGGTCCACGTCAGGTCGTCCAACCCATTGAGAGTGAAGTTTGACGACCAATCGCACTGGAACAGCTCCACGTCATCGAACCCCACGCGGCGGATGGTGTCGCGGATGGCGGAGACATAGTCCCGGCCATGGCCATAGGAGCCGTATTCATTTTCCACCTGCACCATTATGATGGGGCCTCCGTTTTGAATGGTCAAGCCAGACAACTGACGGCCCACCTCGCGCTCAAAAGCCCCCACCCTGGACATGAAATAAGGGTCTTGCTCGCGCAACCTCACGTCTTTCTTTTTCAGCAGCCACCAAGGCAAACCGCCCATCTCCCACTCGGCGCACACATAGGGACCCGGACGGACAATGACATACATCCCCTCACTCTTGGCTATGCGGCAAAACTCGGCCACGTCCAAATTGCCAGAGAAATCGAATTGCCCTTCGCGCTGCTCATGCGCATTCCAAAAGACATATAGGCAAATTGTGTTCATGCCCAACGCCTTGCACATTTTAATTCGATGCCGCCAATAGGGGCGCGGTATGCGCGGGTAGTGCAACTCCGCGGCTTTCACCACAAAAGGTTTCCCGTTGAGCAGAAAAGCCTTGTTTCCGACAGAAAAAGTCTCCCGGCTGGCTACCTGCGCCACGGAGGCCGACGGACCCGACGTCATGGCCATGGCCGCCGTCATGGCCAAGGCTGCAAATTGCGCTCTCATAAATTTCCCTATATTCTGTTTCTTATACGCAGTGCGACATATGACACACAGCGAGGCCGCGCCACCCTGTCTTCATAGGCGGCGCGGCCTCGTCGCGACACGTTGCCGTGGCGCATGGTCAAGCTTCCTTACCGTCGGCGGCGGCCTCAGGCTTGTCCGCCTCGGTCTCTTCGGGCATGGCGTCGGCCTGCTGCTTGGCCTCTTTGGCAGAAGCCTCCTCCTCGGCCAGTTCGTCTTCGCGCTTTTTCCATGGGCGCGGGCCGAAGATCTTCTCCACGTCTTCCGTAAAGATCACCTCGCGCTCAAGCAGCAGCTGGGCCAGCTGGCGGTGCTTGTCCGCGTTCTCGCGGAGAATCTCTTTGGCGCGCTCATATTGCTGATCTATGATGGAAGAGACTTCCTGGTCAATAATCTTGGCCCTCTCTTCGGAATAGGGGGCGCGGAAGGCGTAGTCTTGCTGACCGGTGGAGTCGTAGTAGCAGACGTTTGGCAGTTTGTCGCTCATGCCGTAATATGTCACCATGGCATAGGCCTGCTTGTTGGCCTTCTCCAAGTCGTTGAGCGCGCCCGTGCCCACCTGGCCAAAGGTGAGGTCTTCCGCGGCGCGGCCGCCAAGGACGGAGCATATGTCGTCTAGGAGGTGGGCCTTGGTGGTGAGCTGCCTCTCTTCAGGCTGATACCATGCCGCGCCCAAAGCCTTGCCACGCGGCACTATGGTCACCTTCACGAGCGGGTTGGCGAACTCGAGCAGCCAGCTCACCGCAGCGTGGCCGGCCTCGTGGCAGGCTATGGTCTTGCGCTCCTCGGTGGTCATGATGCTGTTTTTGCGCTCCAAGCCGCCCACGATGCGGTCCACGGCATCTTGGAAGTCTTGCTTGTCCACGAACTTCTTGCCCTTGCGGGCGGCGGTCAACGCGGCCTCGTTACACACGTTGGCGATGTCGGCACCTGAGAAACCCGGAGTCAGCTTGGCGAGGAAGGACCGGTCGAAATCCGGAGCCAGCTTGAGGGGTCGAAGATGCACGTCGAATATGGCCTCGCGCTCGTGAATGTCTGGCAACTCAACTTGAATCTGACGGTCGAAGCGCCCGGCGCGCATCAGCGCGCGGTCTAGAATCTCGGCCCTGTTGGTGGCCGCGAGGATGATCACGCCCGTGTTGCTGCCGAAACCGTCCATCTCCGTCAGGAGCTGATTGAGGGTGTTCTCCCGCTCCTCGTTTGACCCGTAGCCGGAGTTTCGGCCGCGCGCGCGGCCTATGGCGTCGATCTCGTCAATGAAGATGATGCTTGGCGCGCGGTCCTTGGCCTTCTTGAAGAGGTCTCGGACGCGGCTGGCTCCCACGCCCACAAACATCTCCACGAAGTCGGAGCCGGACATGGAGAAGAAAGGCACCCCGGCCTCGCCCGCCACGGCCTTGGCCAGGAGCGTCTTGCCCGTGCCCGGAGGGCCCACGAGGAGCGCGCCCTTGGGAATCTTGCCGCCCAACTCGGTATACTTGTCGGGATGGCGCAGAAACTCCACAATCTCCTCAAGCTCCTGCTTGGCCCCGTCAAGCCCCGCCACGTCTTTGAATGAGACGTTCACAGTGGTGTCTTTTCCCACCTCTTTGGCCTTTGACGAGCCCACGTTGAACACCCCGGAGCCTCCGCCCATGCGCCTGAACATGAAGAAATAGAGGATTCCGAAGAAAAGGAGCGGCCAAATGAACATCATGGCTCCGCCCAAGAAATCGCTCCGCTGCTCATAGAACACCGGGATGGGCCTGTTGGTGGCTTTCTCGGCGGCTTTGCGGCTAGCCTCGAAACTGTCTATCGACGGCAGATCCACCACAAAGTGCGGGCCCTTGACGGGTACGGGGGCGTTGGACATGAAGAGATTCTTGTAGTTTTCCACCGAGTCTGCCACCAGGGTCACCTCGGCCTGCAGGTCGTTGCGGACCACCACAATCTTCTCCACGCCCCGCCTGCCCAGCAGCTCTTGCTCAAAGCGGCTGTAAGACAGGCTGTGCGGCGTGCTGCCCAGCCCCATGGTGCTGATGACAATGAGGGTCACGGCCACCAAGCCGTAAATCCAGTAGGGATTGAAGGCTATGGGGCTTTTGCCCTTTTTTCCTTTCGTGTCGGCCATTGGGTCTTGAGTTTAAAAGATGGTTTGCTTTGGTTTCTTTATTTTTTGGGGGAGGGGGCTTCAGCCTCACTCGCCGTCATCTGGCAGGTCGTCTCGCTTGGCGTCTGACCAGAGGCCCTCGAGGTTGTAGAACTCCCTCTGCCTGGGCAAGAAGACGTGAGCCACCACGTCGTGGTAGTCTATCAGGATCCACTCGGCGTTGGCGCGCCCCTCGTAGTGCAGCGGCTTCTCGCCCAGCGTCTCGCGGACGGTGTCCTCAATCGAGTCGGCGATGGCCTCGACTTGCGTGTTTGAGCCGCCATCGCAGATGACGTAGAAGTCGGCGCTGGCGCCGTCTATGCCGCGCATGTCCAGGACGCTGATGTCACGTCCCTTTTTGTCGCGTATGCCCTCCACAATCGTGTTGACGAGGGCGTTCTTTATCTCTACCATTTTTGTCTTTTGTTGTTTAATCTTTCTTCTGGTCGTCTGGGCTGGCCTCCGCGGGGGTGTCGGTCGGCGCGGTCTCCAAGGCAGCCTCTATGACCTCGTGGATGTGCTTGACGTAGTGGAACGTGAGGCCCTCCACATACTCTTTCTTAATCTCCTCAATGTCCTTACGGTTCTCTTTGCAGAGGATTATATCTGTTATCCCCGCCCTCTTGGCGGCCAAGATCTTCTCCGTTATCCCGCCCACGGGCAGCACCATGCCGCGGAGCGTTATCTCGCCCGTCATGGCCACGCGTTTTTTGACCCTCCTGCCCGTGAGAGCCGAGACTATGGCCGTCACCATGGTTATGCCCGCCGAGGGGCCGTCTTTGGGCACGGCACCTTCAGGCACATGGATGTGGAAGCTCATGCCGTCAAAATCTACGCCCTCGAGGCCAAAGAGCCCCGCGTTGGAGCGGACATACTCCAAGGCCAAGATGGCGGACTCCTTCATCACGTCGCCAAGGTTGCCCGTGAGCGTCACTTTGCCCTTGCCCTTGCTGGCGGCGCACTCCACAAAGAGAATCTCGCCGCCCACGGCCGTCCAGGCCAGACCCGTCACCACGCCGGCGCGTAAGTCGTCATGCCAAATGTCGCGGTCATACTTCTCGTTGCCGAGCAGTTTCTTGACCTCGTCTTTGGTCATATCCGCCTCCACCTCTTGCCCCTTGGCCACGCACAACGCCACTTTTCGGCATATGTGCGCCAGGACCTTGTCAAGATTGCGCACGCCGCTCTCGCGGGTATATTTGTCAATGACGTAGGTGACGACGTCGTCATTCAGGGAGAATGCGTCGGGCTTGAGGCCATGGACCTCTTTCTCCTTAGGCAAGAGGTGACGCTTGGCAATCTCCACTTTCTCCTCCATCAGGTAGCCGTCTACGGGGATGAGCTCCATCCTGTCTAGCAGCGGGCCGGAGATGGCTCCCACGTTGTTTGCCGTGGCGATGAACATGACCTTGGAGAGGTCATAGTCCAGGTCGAGGAAATTGTCGTGGAACGTGGAGTTTTGCTCTGGGTCGAGGACTTCCAAGAGAGCCGACGCGGGGTCGCCGTGATAGTCGGCGCTGACCTTGTCAATCTCGTCGAGTATGAAGACGGGGTTGGAAGTGCCGGCGTTCTTGATGCCCTCAATGATTCGGCCGGGCATGGCACCAATATACGTCCGCCTGTGGCCGCGGATCTCGGCCTCGTCATGCAATCCACCGAGCGACATCCTGACATACTTGCGGCCCAGAGCCTCGGCCACGCTCTTGCCAAGCGACGTCTTGCCCACGCCAGGGGGGCCATAGAGGCAGAGAATGGGGCTTTTGAGGTCGCCCTTGAGCTTCAGCACGGCCAGATGCTCCAATATTCTCTCCTTCACCTTCTCGAGGCCATAGTGACGCGAGTTGAGCACCTCCTCGGCCCTGTCCAGGTCGAGATTGTCTTGGCTATACTTGCCCCACGGCAGGCTGACCATCACGTCGAGATAGTTCTGCACAATGCCGTATTCGGCGGAGTTGGAGTTGAGTCGCGAGAATTTGTCCAGCTCCTTCTCGAAGGCCTCCTTGGCCTCCTTGCTCCACACCTTGCCCTCGGCCTCTTTTCGATATTTGGCCACGAGGACGTCTTGTGGGTTGTCTCCCAGCTCGTCTTGTATGGTGCGGGTCATCTCGTGGAGCATGTACTCGCGCTGCTGACGGTCTATGCCCTGACGGGCCTTGGACTGGATGTCGTCTTTGAGCTGGAGGAACTGTAGTTGCCTCTCCACGATGCCGAGCAGGGCCTCGGCCCTGGCGTATATGTTGGAGCTGTTGAGAATCAGGAGCTTGTCCTCGACGGGCACGTCAATGTTGGAGGAGACGAAGTTGACGAGGAATGAGCTGTCGTCAATGTTGCGTATGGCCACGCTGGCCTCGGCCGGGGCAGAGTCCATAAGACGGAACACCTCGGCGGCTTTGTCTTTGAGGGTGCAGACGAGCGCAGACAGCCTCTCGGACTGCGCCTCCGGCACCTTGGTCTCGCGAGACCTCTTGATGGTGGACATGAGGTAGGGTTCGGAGGCTGTCTGCTCCAGCAGGTCCACCCTCTCAATGCCGCTCAGGATAACCGTGAGCGTATTGTCTGGCATGGTTATGACCTTGACAATGCGCGCCGTGACGCCCACCTTGTTCAGACCGTCTACGCCCGGGTCCTCATCCTCTTTGTTTTTCTGAGTGGCAGCCACCAAGATTCCGTGCGAGTGGCCCACATGGTCAATGAGGGCTTTAGACTTGGGCCTGCCCACCGAGATGGGCAGCACCGTGCCCGGGAACAGGACGGCGTTGCGCAACGCCATGACAGGCAACTCCTTGGGCAGTGAAGTGCGCGGGGGCAGCTTGCCCAAGACGAAAGACGCCCCGTGAGAGCCCATGGCCTCGCAGAGTTCGTCTTCGGGAGTCATCTTTATCTTCTTGCTTTTGCTATTGTCGCTCATTCTGAATGTGGTGGGGGTGATTCTGCCCCTGTGTCGAATATCATACCATTTTTGCGACCGCCCCCGTTTGTGTGACAAAAAGGCACACAAACGCGGCGCGGGCTGACATTTTGGCGCCATGCACCGGACTATCCTTCTTTGAGGCGAGCCGCGCTCAGGTGGCTGATGCGCTCCTTGGCGTAGTCCAGGTCAATGACCAGCTCGGAGGCCCCGGTAGAGGGTGTGGAATACATCTTGTCCATCATGATGGTCTCGCAAATGGCCCTGAGGCCGCGGGCGCCGATCTTGAACTCGACAGCCTTGTCCACAATGAAATCCAAGACGTCTTCCGGCACCTTGAGGTCGACGCCGTCAAGTTTGAAGAGCTTGGTATATTGCTTCAGCAATGAGTTTTTGGGCTCGGTGAGGATGCGGCGCAAAGCGGTGCGGTCTAGCGGCTGCAGAGACGTCAAGACCGGCAGGCGGCCGATGATCTCGGGGATGAGGCCAAACGACTTGAGGTCTTGCGGCGCAATGTATTGCATGAGGTTGTTGAAGTCCACCTTGTCGCGCTCCTTGTCAGAGTTATATCCCACGACACGCGAGTTGAGCCTTTGCGCTATCCTGTTTCGGATGCCGTCGAACGCGCCTCCGCAAATGAAGAGGATGTTTCGGGTGTTGACGGCTATGAGCCTCTGCTCGGGGTGCTTGCGCCCACCCTGTGGCGGCACGCTGACCACCGAGCCCTCCAGCAGCTTGAGCAGTCCCTGCTGCACGCCCTCGCCGCTCACGTCGCGGGTGATGGACGGGTTGTCTCCCTTGCGGGCGATCTTGTCAATCTCGTCAATGAAGACGATGCCCCTCTCTGCCCTCTCGACGTCGTAGTCGGCCTCTTGGAGCAGGCGCGAGAGGATGCTCTCCACGTCTTCGCCCACATATCCGGCCTCGGTCAGCACGGTGGCGTCTACGATGGTGAAGGGCACGTCGAGCAGCTTGGCTATGGTGCGCGCCATGAGCGTCTTGCCCGTGCCGGTGTCTCCCACCATGATGATGTTTGACTTCTCCAGCTCCACGCCATCGGCGTCATCATTGTGCATGAGCCTCTTGTAGTGGTTATATACGGCCACGGAGAGGTATTTCTTGGCCTCGTCCTGGCCAATCACGTACTCGTCAAGATACTCCTTTATCTCCTGCGGTTTGCGCAGCTTGAGTTTGGCCGCCTCGGCGTGGCCGGCCTGCTTCAGGGCCTCCTGCACAATCTGGTGGGCCTGCTCCACGCAATTTTCGCAGATGAAGCCAGTGAGGCCGCTTATGAGAAAGTTGACCTGCTTGCGGGTGCGACCGCAAAAGGAGCACTTGTCTTCCTTAGTGTTTGCCATTTCTTAATGCCTTGTGTCTTCGGCAGCGTTGCCGACGAGGCCGCTTTCCGCACCAAGGTGAAGGAGACCCTCGAGGCCACCAACAAGTTCGCCGAGGAGTTCCGCTTCTCGGTAGACGCCCGCAAAGCCCTCATGGCCGCAGCGGGAGACTTCAGCCTGCCCGAGGAGTTCCTCAAGCGTTGGCTCACGGTCGTCAATAAAGACAACGACAAGTTCACGCCCGACGTACTCACCAACGAGTTCCCCAAGTTCCTCAACGACCTCAAGTGGCAGGTTGTAAAGAACCGCGTGGCCAAGAAGAACGAAGTCAAGATCGAGTTCAACGACGTCCTAAACTTCGCAAAGAAGACGGCTCGCGCCCAGGTCATGCAATACGGCATCACCAACTTCCCCGAGGAGCAGCTAGACAAATACGCTCACAACATGCTCCAGAATGAGGAGCAGCGTCAGCACCTCGCCGAGGGCGCCGTGGAGGACAAGCTCTTCGCCTTTGTCAAGGCCAACGCCAATATCGAGAACAAGACCATCAGCCAAGACGACTTCAACAAGCTCTTCGAGGCTGAGAAATAAACCAATAACGGCACAAACCGACGGCACAGGCAGCCTTGCCCCCTCTTTGGCGAGCAAGGCTGCGTTGCCGTTCTTAATAGGATACACAATGGCAAATCGCAACGACTTCCGCAATTTCGCCGTCAAGCACTGTGGCGTAAGCGGTTCTCTCTTCGATGCATACAGCAAGGTGACGGACTCCTACATCTCGCCCACCATCATTGAGGAGCGTCAGCTCAACGTGGCCAGCATGGACGTCTTCTCGCGCCTGATGATGGACCGAATCATCTTCCTCGGCACCGAGATCAATGACGATGTGGCCAACATTGTCCAGGCGCAGCTGCTCTATCTGGAGTCCGCCGATTCGTCAAAAGACATCTCCATATACCTCAACTCGCCAGGTGGCAGCGTATATGCCGGTCTCGGCATATATGACACCATGCAATACATCTCGTCCAACGTGGCCACCATCTGTACGGGTCTGGCCGCCTCCATGGCAGCCGTGCTGCTCGTGGCCGGCGCACATGGCAAGCGTTCCGCGCTGCCTCACTCGCGCATCATGATCCACCAGCCCATGGGCGGGGCGCAAGGCCAGGCCTCAGACATTGAGATCACGGCCCGTGAGATCCAGAAGCTCAAGAAAGAGCTGTTCGACATCATTGCCGAGCACTCAGGCAAGCCCTTTGACGAGGTGGCCAAAGACTCTGACCGAGACTATTGGATGACGGCAGAGGAGGCCAAGGCCTACGGCATGATTGACGAGGTCCTCAGGAGAGAAAAGAAGTAAGAAGACTGAACACAATATTCCGACTTGGCATTCCGGCAACGTCCGATAAAGAGGATAAAATGATGCAGCGCCGAGGCAGTCGCCCCGGCCCTGC
>CAKUYZ010000019.1 GCA_934717675.1 uncultured Bacteroidales bacterium | reverse complement strand
GGCCATGACGGCCGGCGCCACAATGCGCATTGAGGTGGTTTTCATTGGTCTCTGTGTTTAGTGTGTCACTTGGCCAGAGGCGGAATGTTTTTCAGCACGTCTCGGAGCAGTTGCCAAAAGTGGCCGACGCTCTCAATGTCTACGCTCTCGGCAGGGGAGTGTGGGTGGCAGATGGTTGGGCCGAAAGAGACCATATCCCAATTAGGATACGTCTCTCCCATGATGCTGCACTCCAGTCCCGCGTGCACGGCCGTCACCTTGGGTTCTGTGCCAAACAGCCTCTCATATGATGATTTGACAATGGCCAACGCTTTTGAGTTGACGTCTGGCTTCCAGCCCGGATATTCACCCGAAGTCTCCACATCGGCCCCGGCCAAGCGGAAGATGCTGTCCAAAGACGACGTCACATCTTCTCGTTCCGACTCCATTGAGCTTCGCACCAAGAATTTGACGGTTATCACGTCGCCCTCGCTCTTGACAATGGCCAAGTTTGACGATGTCTCCACCAGGCCCGGCAGGTCGGCGTTCATCTTCAGAGGGCCGTTGGGGGCGCCTTGGAGTGCGTTTATGAGGTCGTCTGTCGTCATCTCGTCAAGCACTGTGGCCGGCAGTTCTACTTTTTCTGCGGAAAATGACAGCTGCGGCTCCGTGGTGGCGAATTCGGAACGGAACATATCCTCAAACTCATCCACGGCCTCCATAAAGTCGTCCTGGTCTTCCGCGTCGATGGTTAGGATGACGGAGGCTGAGCGCGGGATCGCGTTGCGCATATTGCCCCCTTCAATGTCTGCCAACATGCTCTCATAATTGGCGGCCGCGAATTTCAAGAAACGAGCCATGAGTTTGTTGGCATTGGCGCGCCCCAGGTTTATGTCCATGCCCGAGTGGCCGCCCCTCAGGCCTGTGAGGGTCACCTTTACGGCCACGTCGGTGTCCGCCGTCTCCACACGGTTGCCGTGGAATGTCGCCGTCACGTCTATGCCGCTGGCGCACCCTATGCAGATCTCGCCCCACGACTCTGTGTCTAGGTTCAGCAGCATGAGGCCTTGCAGCACGCCTGGCTCCAGTGCCGACGCCCCGCCCATGCTCGTCTCCTCCTCTCGCGTCACGAGGACTTCCAGCGGGCCATGCTCCACCGTCTGGTCGGTCAGCACGGCCAGTGCCGCCGCCACGCCGATGCCGTCGTCGGCGCCCAGAGTGGTTCCGCGGGCCGTCACTTTCCCGTCCGATATTTGCGTCTCTATGGGGTCTGTGGTGAAGTCATGCTTCACGTCGGGGTCTTTCTGCGGCACCATGTCGGCGTGGCCTTGCAAGATTACGGGCGTGAGGCCCTCGAGACCCGGTGTGGCTTTGGCGCGGATTATCACGTTGCCGCCATTGCGGATCACCTCGTGGCCGAGGGATCGTCCCACCTCGGCTATGTGTTCCAGGGCCGCGCCCTCATGTTTTGATGGGCGGGGAATGAGCGTCAGTTGGCGAAACTGCTCCCACAGTGCCCTTGGCTCAAGTGTTTGCAGCTGCTTGTTGTCTATT
Source organism: uncultured Bacteroidales bacterium (assembly GCA_934717675.1). Classification (GTDB taxonomy): domain Bacteria; phylum Bacteroidota; class Bacteroidia; order Bacteroidales; family Marinilabiliaceae; genus W3P20-009. The sequence goes on along the minus strand of CAKUYZ010000019.1, from coordinate 25,043 downwards.
TGCTTTGACATTTTGTGGTGTCTTTATTTTTTGTCGATTAGGCGCAGGGATGACAAGGCTCCCGTCGCGGCGTCGAGTGTTATCTGATGGTTGGTCATCTGTTCGGCGGGCAGGTTGGCCAGTTGGCCGTTTTGCGTGCAGTTCACCTTTTTTTGGCAGAGGACAATGTTGCGGTCTGACACTTTGACAATCACGCTGCCTGGCAGAATGTAGAAAAGTCCTGTCGTCGGGGCGTCTTTGCGCATTTTGGAGTCTGGGGCGTAGGCGTTGACGCGCCCGCGGTCATCGAACTCCAGATCTACGTATACGGGCTTGCCGCTCAGGTCCAAGGCGTCTACAAAGCCGCTACTCTCTGAGAACCTGATGGGCACCATGTTGTTCGTGCCGTCATAGTCTGGTGTCACCTCCACCACCTTGGTCACAATGAGAGTGTCTCGTCGCCCTACGAAAAGCTCGGTGTGCAGCCTCTCCATGCGGTCTATCTCCGCAAGCGCTGTCTTCATGCTGCCTGCGTCGGGAAGCACGGCCTCTCTGGCTCCGCATATTATCTTTGTCCGCGAGTCTCTCAGCGAGTATATTGTCTGCGCGCACTCTTCGGCCATGGCCGCTTTTGACGTCCTGGACAGGATCGATTGGGAGAGCGGGACCTCCGCAAACGTGGCGTACGCTGTGTTTGGAGTGGCTGGCGTGGCCTCCGGGGTGGCGTCTGAGGGTGATGAGGTGTTGATGCCGAGGAGTGTGCCGTCGGCAGCCAAAGTCAAGGATGGCAGTTCAGAGCCTTGCGCGGCCGTCACCTTGAAGCGGCGGGTGGGGTCGGCTTGGCCTGTGGTGGATACTTTGGCTCCTATAAGCTTCCAAGACGTGGAGTTTTCCGTCACCACGTCCGTACGGTTCAAAAAACGTGTGGAGTATTGGAAAAAAGGCCCCACGGAGGCCACCACCACCCGTGCGGTCAGCTCAATCTGCACCACAGTGCGCGGTAGCGCATAAATGACGCCGCCATTTGCGGCATCGGCGTCCGTGGCCACGGGAGCCACCGTCAGCCCTCCCTTGTCTCCCGCCTGGGCGGGCGTGAGCGTAAGCGCTGCGGCCACCATGGAGGCCGCCAATCCTAAGGTTCTCATGTCTTGTGTTTCTGTTGCGTTGGCTAGTGTGGTTGTCCGCACTAAGTTAGCAAAAATCACTTACACCCGTCGCGCCTATTGCAAGGCGTCAAGCTGCGCTTGCAGGGCGCGCATCTCATCGCGAAACTGAGCCGCCTCGATAAAGTTCATCTCTTTCGACGCCTTTTTCATGTTCTTCTTGGCCTTGTCGATGGCTTTGGCCAGCGCGTCTTTCGTCATGGGCTGTTTGGCGGAGGCTTTTGTGCCATACGTGGCGGTATCTTCCGCCACCATTGCCATTTGCGCCTCGTCATTTGCCGCGCCGTCTGCCTCCGTCGCGCTTAGGAGCGTGCTTTTTGAGATGGCCTTGTTCAGACCGCGTGGCGTGATGTGGTGTTCCGCGTTATAGGCCATCTGTTTGGCCCTCCGCGCGTTGGTGGAGTCTATGGTGGCCTGCATGGATGGCGTTATCTTATCGGCATACATTATGGCCAGCCCGTTGAGGTTCCGCGCCGCGCGTCCCACCGTCTGCGTGAGAGACCTCTCTGTGCGGAGGAAGCCCTCCTTGTCTGCGTCCAGTATGGCCACGAGCGACACCTCTGGCATGTCAAGCCCCTCGCGGAGCATGTTTACGCCAATCAGCACGTCAAAAGTGCCCTCGCGCAACTTTTGCATTATCTCTATGCGCTCCAGTGTGTCAACGTCGGAGTGTATGTAGGCGCACTTGACGCCGAGCCTGGTCATGTATTCGCTCAGCTCTTCGGCCATGCGTTTGGTCAGCGTGGTCACCAGCACGCGCTCGTTGCGCTCAATGCGCGTGTGAATCTCGCCCATGAGGTCGTCAATCTGATTGAGGCTGGGACGCACCTCTATGGCGGGGTCTAGCAGGCCCGTGGGGCGCACCACCTGCTCCACCACCACGCCGCCGGACTGTCGCAACTCATATTCCGCCGGAGTGGCGCTCACGTAGATCACTTGGTTCGTCATCTGCTCAAACTCATCAAATTTGAGCGGCCTGTTGTCTTTCGCGGCCCGGAGTCGGAAGCCGAAATCTACGAGCGATTCTTTGCGCGCGCGGTCACCACCATACATGGCGTGGATTTGTGGTACGGTGACGTGGCTCTCGTCAATGACCAGGAGGAAGTCTTTTGGGAAGTAGTCCAACAGGCAGTAGGGCCTCTCGCCCTCTTTTCGCCCGTCGAAATAGCGCGAGTAGTTCTCAATTCCTGGGCAGTAGCCCAACTCCTTTATCATCTCCATGTCATACGTCACGCGCTGCTCCAGGCGTTTGGCCTCAAGTTCTTTGCCATTGTCTCTGAACTCCTGAGCCTCGCGGACCAGGTCGTCTTGGATGTGGCGAATGGCGTCGTGGAGTTTGTCTTTGGGGGTTATGAAGAGGTTGGCGGGGAATATTGTCACTTCATCCTCCTCGGTGAGCGTGTCTGCCGTCAGTGGGTCTATCGTCTCGATGCTGTCAATCTCATCTCCGAAAAATATGAATCTGTAAGCGAAGTCCTCATACGCCACGAAGACATCGATGGTGTCTCCCTTCACGCGGAAGTTGCCGCGGTCGAAGGCCACCTCGTTGCGTGAATAGAGGGAGTCCTGCAACTGCCTCATGAAGCTTGTCGGCGTGATTTTTTGCCCCATCTTGGCCTTTATCACGCCACCGAAGAAGTCGTCAGGGTTGCCGAGGCCGTAGAGGCAGGAGACGGAGGACACCACGACAATGTCTCTGCGTCCTGTCATGAGCGCCATGGTGGAGCTTAGCCTCAATTTGTCAAGCTCTTTGTTTATGGCCAGGTCTTTCTCGATATACGTGTCGGTGGCGGCAATATACGCCTCAGGCTGGTAATAGTCATAGTATGACACGAAATACTCCACCGCGTTTTCTGGGAAGAACGCCTTGAACTCGTTATAGAGCTGCGCGGCCAGCGTCTTGTTGTGGCTGAGCACCAGCGTAGGCCTCTGCGTCTGGGCAATGACGTTGGCTATGGTGAATGTCTTTCCCGAGCCTGTCACGCCGAGGAGCGTCTGATGCTTGTCGCCGGCTTCGATACCCTCTACCAATTGGCGTATGGCCTCTGGCTGGTCGCCCGTTGGGCTGTATGGAGAAACAAGTTTGAAGTCTGCCACGGAGAGCTTTGTTGTTGTCTTGACAAAAAGTCAAGGCAGGCCACGCTTATCTTGCCGGCCTGCCCTGACGTATATCCTTATATTGACAATGGCTGCGCGCGGGCGCGCCGAGGCCACTCGTTTATCTGCGCCTCATGCGCTTTGCGTTCTTCTCGTAGATCTTCCTGTTGCGCAGGTAGCTCTTGCGCGAGTATTTTGACGAGCTGGTGAACTTCGAGACGTTGTAGAAGCGATATTGCACACCAAAGGCCATGGTCCAGAGGGCGTCATATTTGCCGTCGCTCTCAATCCATGTGTCCGCATTGGCCGGCCAACCAGAGTGTCCGTCAAAATCGTCGGTGAAGAGCAGGTCGCCCTTGGCCTCGAAAGTGACCCAGAGTTTTGAGTTTACGGCGTAGCGCACGCCCAGCAGGCCAGTGGCCATGCCAGTGGGCTTCATGCCCTCATCATAGTAGAGCCATTTGTCTGCCGCCTCATCGTTGCCAACTTTCTCCTTGTAGGCCTCCACGTCGAAGCCAGACTGTGGGTTCTTCTTGCACTTGTAGAATATGGCGCCGCCGCCAAGCGCGAAATAGGGGCTGAAAGGGCGGGCGTCATCATACCCTTGGATAAGGTCAAGGAAGTGGACTTTTGCCAAGGCGTCCACGTTGGCAAAAGTGGTGGAGAACTCAAGGGCGTCGCCCTGTTGACCCTTGCAGGCTCCCGCCTCCACCTCCACGCGCCAGCATAGCCAGCTGAGCGCGGCCTTCTCCACGTATCCTCCTACGGTCCACTTGGCGCGGCCGCCATCGACAAGGTCGCCAAAGTACATCGTCGCGCCCACCTTTCCGCCCACCGACAGGCCCAACAAGTTCTTCGGGACGCGTCCGCGGGGGTTATTGTATTGGGCTAGAGAATATTGCGCAAACAATATCAGCAGAAGCACAAGTGATAGTGTCTTTTTCAGCATCTTATTAAGTTCAGCTAGCGATACTAATCGGCTATTTCACCCCGCAAAGGTTGTAAAAATATCTGACAATCAAGGTATAAAAGCATCTAAAAATGGGTGCGTGCGCCAATTTGGTTACAAGTCAGTCCGTTGTGGCTGTTCGGGCTTACAGTCTGACATTAAAGCTAGGCCTCGATGAACGAGCTTTCCGTCTCCAAGAGAGGCAAAAATGCTAACTTAGGGGCGCATTTTTTATGTCATTGCGCAATCTGATGAGCATGGAGAAGAGAGAGGCCGTCTCATTGAGGCCATATAATACATTCGGAATAGACGCCACGGCCGCGGCCATGTATGACTGCCGTGACGTGGCTGAGCTTCGGGCTGCCATAAGGGTCTCTGCCGATGGCCGGAGATACGTCTTGGGCGGAGGCAGTAACGTGTTGTTTCTCGGCGACTTTGACGGAGCCATAATTCGTCCGCTCATGGGAGGCATAGAAGTTGTGGGCGAGGCGGTGGACTGTGTTACGGTCCGCGCCGGGGCTGGTGTGGCGTGGGACGATTTTGTGGCGTGGTGCGTGGCCCATGGCCTTTATGGGGCCGAGAACCTGTCTGGCGTGCCAGGAAACGTGGGCGCGGCTCCGGTGCAGAACATCGGGGCCTATGGCGTGGAGGCAAAGGATGTGATAGACACCGTTGATGGCCTGCGTATGGATACGGCCGAGGCTTTCCGCATGACGGCCGCCGAGTGCGCTTTCGGCTATCGCGACAGCGTCTTTAAGCACTCTTTGCGAGGCATTTGCGTCATCACGGCCGTAACGTTCAGGTTGAGCCGCAAGCCCGCTTACAATCTCGGCTACGGTGCTTTGAGTGAGACCGTGCGCGACTTGGGAGGGGCAAGCCTCGCAAACGTCCGCAAGGCTGTCATCTCCATACGCGACTCCAAACTCCCCGACCCCAAAGTGACGGGCAACGCCGGCAGTTTCTTTAAAAACCCAGAAGTGGACAGCTGCGTTGCCGACAAGCTGAAACTCCGATATCCAGACATGCCGTCGTATCCGCTTCCCGACGGGCGGGTGAAGATCCCCGCCGGGTGGCTCATTGAGCGCAGCGGATGGAAGGGGCGGAGCCTTGGCCGCGCCGCCGTGCATTCTCGCCAGGCCCTGGTGCTGGTGAACCTTGGCGGCGCGGCGGGTGCTGACATTGTGAAATTGTGTGACGCCGTCAGGGCCGATGTGTTGTCTAGTTTTGGCTTGGACTTGTCGCCCGAGGTGAATTTTGTGAGCTAACGCCGATGCCCCGCAGGGCGTTCTCCCCTTTGTCTGTCCCGACCGCCCCTTTGCGCTTCATTGTCGGGGCGCAGGCGATATGTGAACGTGAGCATGGCGAACCGGCGGGTCACGTCGTCATTGCTGGTGGAGACGTAGGCCTCGTGGACGGAGCGGCGGGTGTTTCTGCCATTGTCTAAGATGTCGTTCACCCGCAGGCGCAGTTCGGCGTTTCTTTTGTGCAACATCTTTACGGCTATGGAGGCATTCCAAGTGAGGTAGTCGGAGTCAAATCCACGGCCCATGCCGCTGGTCAGGTTGTGGCGCAGCTGCGAGTTTGCCGCTAGTCTTCTGTTGGCAAAGAGGCAAGAGATGTCGGTTCGGGCAATGTGGGTGTAGTAGTTATAGTTCCCTTCTTTTGTGGCGGAACTCTTGACAAAGTTTATGTTGGCGTCGTAGCCAAGGTTGAAGTCTAGTGTCTCGCTGAAGCTGCTGCTCACCCCCAGGCCCGCGTTGAGCGAGCTTGTCTTGCTCCACACGGTTGTGCCGTTATACATTCCTGGTCTTTTTTGCAGGCTGGCGCCTAGGCTCATGTTGCCGTTACAGCTCAGCCACTTTATGGGCGATGACAGGTTGGCGTTTAGCGCGGCCGATCTTAACGTGCCAATGTTCATTGGCTTTGTGAGCTGTGTGCCGGCAGGCAGCAAGACACCAGTCGTGATGACGGAGTCGGCTTGCGCCAAGAACGTGGCGGAGGCAATGTAGTGACGCGTGGCCATGAGGTTAGCCATAAAGAAAATCAATCTGCTGGTCTGCGCGTTATTTAGTGTGGCGGTGAGCCGCAGAGTGTGTTGGGTGCTTTGCCTCAGTTTCTCATTTCCGCAAGTGTAGTTGTGAGCGTTGCTCATGTCCACAACGTTTTGCATTTGGCTGACGCTTGGCGCTGTGGCCATTGAGCGATAAGACAGTCGCAGGTTGGCGCGGCGCGGTTTGTTAAGCCTGATGTCGGCAGTCGGCAGAAGGTCGAAAAAAGTGCGTCGCGAGTCAAAAGAGTAGGGGTATGTCTGGTCTCCCGTAAGGAAAGACAATTGGGCGTCGAGCCCTGCTTGCGCGCTTACGTTTTTGCCGTGAGAGAAGTTGAGACTTAGGCCACCGCGGTGCGTGACGTATCGGCTGCTCTTCTTGTTGCTTAGGCTGGGCGAGAATGTGAAATCGGTTGAGTTGAGAGGCTGTTGCGCATTGCTGACGGTGTCTGTCATTGTCCGCTTATCGTTGGAAGACAATGCGATGCGCGGAGCGTAATCCACAAGCAGTGCAAAGTGGCTCCCCAGTGGGGTGGTGACCACGGCGCGGGCCATGAAGAAACGTGAGTGGCTTTCGTTGTCGTTTTTCAAGCCCGTTGAGGTGGTGTCGGTTCGTCCTGCGTCCGTCCGCAAGTGCCTGTTTGTGCTGTTATTGTCTGATTTGTTCACGCTTGAGCGCACCCTGAGAGACAGTGTGCGCCTGGGGGTGAGGAACTTATGTTTTATGGTGATGTCGGCGTTTAACCCGAAGGCGTCTTGTCTGTTGTCTGAGCGTTGGCATGTGGAGCGTGAGGCTAGGCCGTCAAAGAGGTCGGCCCCATTGCTGGCGCTTTGTGCGTCAGCGCTTTGCCAATTGAGAGCCGCGGACAATACAATGGAGTTGCGCGGGTCGGCTGTCCAGTTCACCTTGATGTTGGCGTTGTGGCCGTTGCTCTTGTTGTCGTTTTCTGTCCGCGTCTCATAGGTGTGGTTAGCGGCGGCCTCGTCCACCCTGAAGTATTCCCAAACGCTGCTGTTTCCGCTCTCGTTTTTCGTGTGGTTGAAGAGGTAAGAAGACTCCACTTTGACTTTTCCGCCGCCATCGGCCGTATGGTTCAGCCCCAAAGAGCCGACGTTGGCGCGAGAGCTGCCGGTCGTGGCCCTTGTTGGCATATCTTGCAGGCCACTATTGTTGGCTTGCCCCAACAGCACCAGCCTATGGTCATTGCGCAAAAGATTTATGTTGCAGCCAACCTCATAGTGCTTGTCGGAGCCATAGCCCCCATACAGGTGCCCAAAGGCGTTTCGGCTTGCGCCTGCTTTCGTCCTTATGTTGATGGTGCGAGCGTCGTTGCCATCGGCAAAGCCCGTAAATTCGCGTTGCTCGCTTTTCTTGTCAAACACTTCTATTTTGTCCACCATGGTGGCGTCGATGTTCCGCAGGGCCATCATGGGGTCGGATGCGAAAAACTCCTTGCCGTCCACTAGCACTTTCTGCACGGCCTCGCCGCCATGCGTCACGGAGCCGCCCGTCACTCTCATGCCTGGCATCTTTTTCAGCAGGTCTTCTGCCGTGGCGTCTGGGTTCACTTTAAAGGCGTCAGCATTGAAAATTGTCGTGTCGCCGCGTTGCTCTTGTCGGCGCAAGACGCCTGCCACTTCCACCTCTCCAATCTCTTTGTCTTGCGGCGAGAGGCGTAAGACGCCCACCGCCACGTCTTGTTGCCCCATCGTCAAGGTTCTCTCTTGTTCTTTGTAGCCGATGAAATGGACGCTCAGAGAGAATTTGCCCTGTGGCACGTCAGTGAATGAGAACATCCCGTTGGCGTCGGTGCTTGCGCCTCTGCGCAGAGTGGTCTCGGGCGCTGACAGCACCACCGTCGCGCCCGTCAGGGGCTTTCCGTCGGCTTGGTCCACCACGCGTCCGCTCACCATGCGTTGCCCGTGCGCATGCGCCAAGGTGGCGAGAAGGAGCTGGATGAGGGTTATTGTTTTGCGGAAGCGCATCGGCGGTGACGGCAAAGGGAGGATAGTATCAGAAAGGGTAGCCTATGGCGAAGTTCCACGCTATTTCGCCTGCGTCAAAACGTTGGCGCACAACCCATTTGTTCCCGTCGGCCTGCGGGTCGCGGAGCTTGTATGCGGCATCGACGCGAAATATGAAGTAGTCGAAGTTCAGCCTCAGTCCCAGTCCCGCGCCAAGGGCCACTTGCTTGTAGAACTTACCGGATATGACCGCGTCTGGCGCATTATAGGAGCGGTTGAGGGCCCATATGTTGCCTGCGTCGGCAAAGGCCGCGCCCTCGAAGACGGAAATGATCTTGAACCTGTATTCCGCGTTGGCCTCGAGGCGGATGTCGCTCGTCTGGTTATGATAGCGGAGCGATGGGTCTGGCTTCTGCTGGCCAGGGCCAAGCCCTCTGACGGGCCAAGCCCTTATGGAGTTCGCCCCGCCCACGAAGTAGCTCTTCTCAAATGGCAGCATCACGGAGTTTCCATATGGCACGCCTATGCCGCCGAAGAGCCTGAACACCGCGTTGTTGCCCAGCAGGTCCACGGCCTGGTAGCGAAGCTCGGCCTCCGTCTTGACATATTGGGCGTAGCGTATGTCCCATATCTTTCTGAACCCGTCCGTCGGGTCTTGCTTGCCCGTCAAGAGCCTGAGGGCGTTGCCGGCCGTCTCGACGCCGAAGCGGAAAAAGGCTCCACTCTGGTTGCGCCTTACTTTCTGCTGGTTGAACGTAAAGGTGTAGCTGAGCGACATGATAAAGTGGTCGGTATAGGCATACTGGAGATACGTGCCAGCAATGTATTTTTCAAAGTTGGAGTCGATGGTCGGAATCCTCACAATGTTGAATTCCAACGGCGTGAGCGAATGCTGAGCGTAGGCGGAGCCTCGCCAATTGTATGTCATGCGGGCGGCTATGACCTTGCGCGTGAACTCCGGCCTGCGTTGGAAGTCGAACGAGATGGAGTATAGGGTCTTGGGATTGTGGTGCTTATAGAAGTGGAGCGAAGAGTGCGGCATCATCATAAATGGGAACGTCAGCGTGGCCTCCACGCCCGTCTCCAACGTGTAGAAGTCCTCTTTGCCGCCCGCCGCTGTCTGCCTCTGCGTGGCCAGTCTGGTCTTGACAGCGAGGGCCTCGGCCCCGCGGAATATGTTGGAGTGTGAGTATCGCAGCGCGACGGCCGCGCCAATGTTGCCGCTGGAGTTGGTGCCGTCAATGTCGAAGCCGAAGCTCTGTAGCTTGTTTGTGGTCAGGCGGCCAGTGCAAGAGACGTGGATTACGCTGTCTGTACTGTTCTTTGCGCTGTCGGCCTCTGTGAAAAAGAACGAGGCTTGGCGCATGGCCTTGAGCGACGTCAGGCGCGAGCGCGTAAGCTCCACGTCAGACAGGCGATACGTCTCACCGGGCATGATGAAGCATGAGTTCTTCATCATGTTGTCTCGAAAAGGCCTCCGCCCCTTGTAGGCCATGGTCATGCCTTGAGCTATTGGCCTCACCTCAAGCCCCGCGGTGTCTGTGGCCTCGCCCGCCTTGGCGTCGGGCGCGTCCACCATTATGGCCACGGAGTCAATCAGTGCCTTGCGGTGCGGCACCTGCGTCCGTTGGTCGGGGCCCAAGGCGTTCACCACAATTAGGCTGTCGCGCACGGCATGGTCGAGCCCGGCGCTGTCTGCCACGAAATATACGTAGTCCTTGCCAAAAAAGTAGTAGCCGCGCTCCTGCAGCAGTCTGGTTATTCGCTCGCGCTCATCGTCATGGGTGTTAGAGTCGAACGGGTCGCCAACTTTGAGGAGCGAGTTCGCCGTGTCCGCCATTATTATCCGCCCCACCTCGTCATTAGGCACGGAGTAGGCCAGAGAGTGGATCTTGTATGGCCTGCCGGCTTGCACCGTATATGTCACTTGGCAACGTTTGGGGCGCGTGGGCGTAAGGCTGTCGGTCACTGTGGCGTCATAATAACCTTTGGAGACGAGATATAGGCGGAGTTGCTCCGCGGTCCTTTCTGTCAGGTCGTCACTATAGGTCACGGGCTCTTGGCCTATTTTTCGCAGCCACCTGTTCATGCGGTTGTCTTTCTCGCCCGACAGCGAGTATACCCCAAGGCCCACCCTCCACAAGTGGAGGAAACGGGAGTTTGGCCTTTGGCGCACATAGGCTTCCAACTCAGACTCTGACGCGTTGCCTATGTCCCCCTCCAAGTTGATTCGGTCTAGCAGCATCTCGTCATCCGCCACATATTTGGTCAAAGAGCAAGACGCCATGCCCGCGGCAATCGCCACTGCGACCGCCACGCCAGCCATGCCACGCCATTTGTTAAACACAGAGAAGCCCACGCGGCAAAGTTAGTCATTTACAAGTTTCATTTTTTGGCGGCAAGGGCTTAACTTAGTGCCTAAATTTAACGTCTCGTATCTCGTGATAAGCCAAAACAAACGTAAGCTGCTCCGCCAACTTGAACTCAAGAAACGGCGCGACGCCGAAGGCCTTTTCGTTGCCGAGGGCCGCAAGACTGTTGGCGACTTGCTTCGCGGTGGTTTGGAGTGTGTCTTTTTGGCTGGCTCCGAGGCCAGGCTTCGTGAGCTTGGCCCTTTGACGGAGGGCGCTGACGTGGCCGTGGCCGAGGCCGACGAGATGGCGGATGTGTCGCAGCTCTCGACGAGGGCGGAGCTTATCGGCATCTTCCGCAAGCCACTGGCCGAGGCCCCCGTGCCAGACGGCCGGTCGCTCATCTTGGCGCTAGACGAGGTGCAAGACCCTGGCAACCTCGGCACCATAATCCGCACCGCGGACTGGTTCGGAGTGCGCTCCGTGGTCTGCTCCAGCCGTTGCGCCGACGCTTTTGGCTCCAAGGCCGTGCAGGCCACCATGGGCGCTCTGTGTCGGGTGGCCGTCTCATATGCCGACCTGCGCCTTTGGCTGCAAGGCAATGCCGAGGGCTCTGCAGCCCCGGTCTTCGGCACATATCTGGAGGGTGAGGACATATATTCCGACAACTTGCCCCGCGGCGGCGTGGTGCTGATGGGAAATGAGGGGCATGGCATTGACGGCGGCCTTGCGCAGTTTGTCACCCGCAAGCTCTTCATCCCTAGCTACCCGGCGGGTCAGGCCACAAGCGAGAGCCTCAACGTCTCCACGGCCACGGCCGTGGTGCTCAGCGAGTTCCGCCGCAGGATTCATTGACTTTTTGCGCCACTTGTTTTCTGGCGCGCGCAACACAATATTAAAAGGCCAAGCCTAGGCGTTAGGCTTGGCCTTTTTGTCGTCTCCCAGCGCCGCGACGGCCTATCTGCCCACGGCGATATAGAACCCGCGGCGAGGCGCGCCTTGACCCACCTTGCGGCCCTGGAGGTCGTAAAGCGTCTTGGCGTCGCCGCCAACTGTGACATGACCCAACGCCGAGGGCTTTTGCTCAACCTTCAGGTTGCCTTTCCAACCCTTGTCTTCTGTGTAGAGATGCTCATAGCCGTCGGGGACTGACACCGACACCTCGCCATAGCCGTTGAAAGCGCCGTTGCCAATTTTCGGGGCCACTTTTGTGCCCTCGCACTTCACGCTCACTGGCTGCTTACTCTCAGTAAACGCGCCTGCGCCAACCTCCTCAACGCCATCGCCGAGAGTTATGTCGCTGAGATTGTGACAATTCTCGAAAGCCCTGTCACCAATCTTTTTCACAGAGCCTGGCACCACGAGCTTTGTGATGTTGGCCTGCCCGAACGCGTCAGAGCCAATCTCCTCCACGCCATCGCCTATGGTGAGATCCGTGATGTTGTAGCAATATTGGAACGCCCTGTCTCCCAGACATTTTACAGAGCCTGGGATGTCCACCTCCGTGAGGGCGTTGCACTGCAAGAATGCCTCTTGCTCAATGTCTCCCACGCCATCCTCTATGGTGAGCGAGGCCAGTGCCAAGCATTGCTTGAAAGCGCCCTGCTTGATGACTTTGACAGAGCTTGGCACCCTGAAGCTCTCCAAGTTGCCACACTGCTCAAACGCCATGTCGCCAATCTCTTCAAGTTTGCTCGGGTCTGCTATGTTCACCTCCTTCAATGCTTTGTCTTGCGCAAACGCGTTGCTGCCGATGGTTTTGAGCGAGGCCGGCAGGTTTACGGTCTCCAACTTGTTGCATTGTGAAAATGCGCTCTCGCCAATGCTCTCCAACCCCTCGGGCAGAGATATGGCGCGCAGGCTTTCGCACAAATTGAAGGCGTTGCTGCTTATTGTCTTGACCGAGGCGGGGATGGTGACCGACTTCAATTTTTTGCAGTTGTAGAATGCGCTTGCGCCAATCTGCGTGATGCCGTCCTCGATGACGACTTCCGTGATTTCGCAGTTGCTCGCAAAGACGCCGCCTTCCACTTTTGTGACTTCAGCCTCCACGCCTGCCACGTCATGGTCTTCTCCTTCGATTGTCACTTTGGCGGGGATTGTGATGCGGCCCTTGGCATTCTCAACCTTGGTGAGGTAGAGGCTTCCGTCACTTTTTTGCGTGTATGTCCACTTCACGCCGTTCTCCTCTGTCTGAATGGTTTTGCTTTGTGCGGTGGCCGTAAGCGAGAGCGTTGCCATTGCCATAGCTAGCGTGCTGCGGAGGGCATTGCGCACGATGGTGCGAAAATTTTGTAGTCGTATTTTCATATCTTGGGTTATGAAAGATGGTTCAGCTAGTTTTTGCCTAGTCTTTTGATGTTGTGTGCCTCTCAGCCTGGGGTCGCCGGCCGGTGTCAACTTCCCCGCGCCCGAGTCACACGGCAAAAATATGTTTTTGGTCAATATATTTTGGGGGTGGAAGTCTCTTTTATCGCCTAAGAGACATCACAATTTGTCACACGTTCAAATAATCGTACAATTTAAGATATTATTTTATCGTCATTGACGAAGTGTGGAGGCGATGGCGAAAAGAAACGGCCGCCCGACATCGCGTCGGACGGCCGTCCACTTGAGGTAATGTATGAAACTACACTAACCAGATATTAAGAGATCAATGACAGAGGTTTTAATCAGGCAGTGATCAGTTATATGCGCTCTCGCCGTGCTCATATATGTCAAGTCCCTCCTCCTCAATGCGAGCCGGCACGCGGAGTCCGTGGATCTTGTCAAGTCCTTTGAAGACAATGAAGCCCATAAAGGCAGCCCATGCGCCAACAGTTACAACGCCAAGTACCTCAGCTCCGAGGAAGCCCCATCCATGGCCATAGAACAAGCCCTCAGAGGTGGAGAAGAGACCCGTGAGGATGGTGCCGAGCGAGCCGCACACGCCATGCACAGAGCTTGCGCCCACGGGGTCGTCAATGTGCAACTTACGGTCGATGAACTCAACAGCGAAGATCATGACGGTGCCGCATATGGCGCCAATGATCACCGCGCCACCGGCAGAGACAACGTCGCAACCTGCTGTGACACCCACAAGGCCGGCCAGGAGGCCGTTGAGGGTGAGCGAGAGGCTAGGCTTGGAATATTTGACCCAGCTGACAATGATGGCGGCAACGCCACCGGCGCAGCAGGCCAGGTTGGTGGTCAGGAAAACGTGAGATATGGCCTCCTGATCGGCAGGAGTGGAGGCCGCGAGCTCTGAGCCGGGGTTGAAGCCAAACCAGCCGAACCAAAGGATGAACACGCCGAGCGCGGCGATGGTCAGGTTGTGGCCGGGGATGGCCTTTGAGCTGCCGTCTTTATGATATTTGCCAATGCGCGGGCCGAGGATGGCGGCACCCACGAGGGCTATCCAGCCACCAACGGAGTGAACCACGGTGGAACCCGCGAAATCATGGAACGTGGTGCCAAACGTGTTCATCATGAACGAGCCTTCCTCAGCATTGCAGAGCCAGCCGCCGCCCCACGTCCAGTGACCCGAAATGGGGTATATGAGCACAGAGATGAATATGGTGTAGACCAGATACATGGAGAACTTTGTGCGCTCCGCCATGGCTCCGGAGACAATGGTGGCCGAGGTGGCGCAGAAGACAGTCTGGAAAATCAGGAAGCCCTCCCTGGGCAGGCCGTTGGGGTCATGGAACATGCAGTCAAAGAAATGTGGCATGCCCACGAAGCCGCCATCGCCAAACATGAGGCCAAAGCCTATGAACCAGAAGAGCAACGACCCAACAGTGAAGTCCACAAAGTTCTTCATCAAGATGTTTGCCGTGTTCTTGGTGCGCGTGAAACCGGCCTCGACAAGGGCGAAGCCCGGCTGCATAAAGAAGACGAGCATGGCGGCAAGCAACATCCACACGGTGTCTATGCCTCGGGCAAGGTCGCCCATCTGCACTATGGCGTCGGCTACGGGAGTCTCGTCCACTACCACTTCGGTGACTTCTGCAATGGGTGCCGTCACGGTGTCGGCGACGGCCACAAGGGAGTCGGCCGCCGTGTCGGCACCTGCCGCCATTGCCGGAATGGCCAGCAGCGCGCCTGTTGCCACGATGGCAGACAGGCGGAGATATTTAGAAAGTGTGCGTTTCATGATTTCGGGATTGGTTAGGTTTGGGGTGTTGTGTTTTTGTATCTCTCTCGTGGCCGCTAGTCTTCTTCGTCCTTATTATAAAGAGCCTCGTCGCCATGCTCGCCCGTGCGTATGCGGAAGGCGTCCTCGACGGGGATGACCCATATGCGGCCATCGCCAATCTCGCCCGTCTGCGCCGCGCCTATTATGGCCTGGACGGTCTTGTCAACATTCTTGTCGCGCACCACGATGGAGAGCAGTGTGCGCTCGATGCAACTGGTGTCATAGACCACGCCGCGGTAGATGCGACCCTGGCGGGCTTTGCCTACGCCGCGCACATCGTAGTATGAGAACCACTCGATGTCCGCGGCCAGAAGGGCGTCGCGGACATCATCGAACTTGGTCTTCCTGATGATAGCTTCAATCTTCTTCATGACTATCGTTGTTTGATGTTTCTTGTCTCTATTTGCAAACAACCCCATTTCAGATGAGGTGCTGTGAATATTCAGATATTTATTATTGTGCCTATCCTACTGACGTTTTGAAATATCTGATACGGCAAAAGTATGCAATTGAAACTAGAGTAGCAATAGTAACTTATAGTTTTATTATTAAATGATGTTATTTGCGTCGAATGGGAACTTTATGGGCTTGTGAGGCTGAAAATATATGGACAAGATGCACCCCCTGTTAAACAGGGGGTGGGTGTGGGTGTGTTGATATTTTGAGTTTACGTCATGGCTATGGGCGGAATGTGCGGCAAATGTTGAATCAGGTTTATATTCGCGGTCATGATTCGCAAGATAATGTACTCAATGGCGTTGGCCACGGCCTCGCTGTGCGCCGCGGCGCAGACTTCTTTCGTGAGTGAGCAGGATAGCCTCATGTCCTTGGCCCGAGAGTGGCGAGACGCTGGCAACTATACTGAGGCCATAAGTCTCTACGGGCGCGTGAAGACCGACAAGGCGCGGCTGGAGGCGGCCGACACATATCTGGAGATGGGAAACGTGGTGGCGGCCCTGGAGCGCGCCAAGCGGATGAGGAAAGACGATTCCTTCGCACTGAAGCCCGACGCCATGCTCATTGAGGCGCGGTGTCGGCAACGCCAGGGCTTCGACCACGCCGCGCGTATGCTGTATCGGAAGTTGGCCAGAGCGGGGCATGCTGAGGCCATGTTCTATTACGCCACCATGCTCCGCGCGCAGGGGCATCTGCCGCAGGCCGAGCGGATGTGTCAGCGAGCCATATTGGCCGACGCCTCTCTCACTCCTGCACATTGCCTATTGTCTGAGGTGGAGGAGCAGATGGGGCATCGCTACCAGGCCTTGCTGCCGCTCATGAGGTATCTGCTCATGGCGTCTGATCAAGGGCGCGAGGAGCAGGCGCGTCGCTTGCCGGCCTTGTGGCGCAGGGGAAGCATGGGATTGGACGTTCTAGGCCGCCGCAAGGCGGAAGAGCCTTATAGTGAGGGCATGGAGGCGGTGATTGACAGCGTGGTCATTGCCGAGCCGCAGGCCGAGGCCTCGCCCAAGGCCGTGATGGACGCCATGTCTCGGCGCACGGAGGCCCTGCTTGGGCGGATGCGGGACACGGGTGAGGAAAACTTGGACTTTTGGCAGGTCTCTTATGCCGATTTTTTGATTGAGATATACGCCCGCGGCTACACTAAAGCCATGGTTTACTTTATGTTCGACCAGACGTATAAGCCAGAGGTTCTCTTGTGGCTGAGCGAGAATGCTGGCTATTTTGAGGATTTCAGAGTGTGGATGGAGGGGCGCTCGGCAGGTCTTTGAGCCGTGTGCGCCCCCCCTCGCGCGCCATTGCGCTTTAGAGCAGTTTCTCCATCCAGATCATGTCATACCATCGCCCAAACTTGAATCCGGAGCGGTGGAAGTGCGCCACGAGGCGGTAGCCCATCCTCTCGTGAAATCTCATGCTGGCGTTTGTGAGGTAAGGGTCGGGGGTCTGGACGTATGTGATGCAGGCGCAGAGGCTCTTGAGGCCACGCTCGCGGCACTGACGCTCCAGCTCGACATATAGCCGCGGGCCTAGGCCGTGGCCGCGCTCATCGTTTTTCATGTATATTGTCGTCTCGGCGGCCCACTGGTATGCCGCCCTCTCCTTGAATTTGCCGGCATAGGCGTAGCCGAGGACTTGTCCGTCAGCCCCCACGGCCACAATGTATGGGTGCGTGGCGGAGATGGTCTTGATTCGCTTGCGGAACTCGTTGGCCGTGGGCACTTCATATTCAAACGATATGGCCGTTCGGCTGACGTAGGGGGCGTAGATGGCGAGGAGTTCCTCTGCGTCGGCCTCTGTGGCTGGGCGGAATGTTATGTTTTCTTCCATATTTCACACAATCACTCTCCGCGCCGTGGGCTTGAAGCCGCAGTCCGTCGGATACTCTATGTCCACCAGTGAGAGGCCCGCCGCGGAGACGGAGCTGCCGGCGGCGCAACGGTCATGACGCTCCACCACGGCCTTGAACTCGTCTTGCGACATCTTGCCCTTGCCCACCTCGAAGAGAGTGCCGACAACGGCGCGCACCATATTGCGCAAAAACCTGTTGGCCTTGATCTCGAAAGTCATGCGCCCGGGGGCCTCTTCCTTCCAATGAGCCACGGAGACGTGGCAAATGTTCGTCTTGACCTGCGTGCCCAGCTTGCTGAAACTCGTGAAGTCATCCACCGTCAGCAGATGGCGGGCGGCCTCGTTCATGGCGTCGAAGTCTAGGCGAAAGAACGGGCGGAAGGTGTAGAGGCGAGCCATTGGCTGCTTGTCTAGCGTGAGGCGGTAGTGATAGGTGCGGCTTATGGCCGAGAAACGGCTGTGGAGCTTGTCCGCCACGGGCTGGATGGAAAACGCCGCCACGTCGGCCGGCAAAATGGAGTTTAGTTTGAAGAGGGCTTTGCCCGTGTCCGTCAGGTCGGCATCCGTGTCAAAGTGCGCCACAAAATAGTCGGCGTGTACGCCCGTGTCGGTGCGTCCCGCGCCCATGACGTCCAGGTCGGCGTCTCGCGTCAGCTTGCGCAGCGCGCCCGTCATGACTTCTTGCACGGTCAGGGCGTTGGGCTGCATCTGCCAGCCGTGGTAGGCCGTGCCGTCATATGCCATCTCAACAAAGTAGCGCATGGGCTGTGGGCTTCTTGCTTATGCTTGTTTGCGCTTTGACAAGATCTCGTCCACCATCTGCTTGCCCAGCTCGCGGAGCTTGAATTTCTGCACCTTGCCGCTGCCCGTCTTGGGGTAGTCTTTGACAAAGAAGACATATTTGGGCACCTTGAACTTGGCCAGGAGCTTGGAGCAATAGTCCTTGACTCTGGCCTCTGTGAGTTGCGCTCCTTGCTTGGGGATGATGAACGCCACCACAATCTCGCCATAGTGCTCATCTGGCACGCCAACCACTTCCACCATGTCCACGCCATCCATCTTGTAGATGTAGTTCTCAATCTCGCGGGGGTATATGTTCTCGCCGCCGCGGATTATCATGTCCTTGATTCGGCCTGTTATGTGGAAGAAGCCCTCCTTGTCCTTTATGGCCAAGTCTCCGGAGTGCAGCCATCCGTCGGCGTCTATCACCTGCGCGGTGGCCTCGGGGTTCTTGTAGTAGCCCTTCATGACGTTATAGCCGCGGCAGCATATCTCGCCTGGCTCGCCCACTTTGCACTCTTCGCCTGTCTCTTGGTTGAAAATCTTGACCTCGACAAATGGGAACTCCGTGCCGACCGTCGTGGCGCGTTTCTCCATACTGTGCTCTGTGCGCGACGCAGTCATTCCGGGCGATGACTCCGTTAGGCCGTAGACCGATATTATGTCTTTCATATACATCTTCTCCATCACCTGCCTCATGGTCTCGATGGGGCAGACGGAGCCGGCCATGATGCCGGTGCGGAGAGATGAGAGGTCGTATTTGTCAAAGTTGGGATGCCCAAGCTCGGCCACGAACATGGTGGGCACGCCATAGAGGGCCGTGCAACGCTCGCGTTCGATGGAATATAGCACAGTGGGGACGTCAAAGTCCTCGCAAATGACCATTGACGCGCCGTGGGTTATGATGGCGCAGAGGGCCAGCACGATGCCGAAGCAATGGAAGAAGGGAACGCAGACAAGCAGGCGCTCGTCCGCGGTATATTTCATGCACTCTCCCGTGGCCCATCCGTTGTTGAGAATGTTGTGGTGGGTCAGCATCACGCCCTTGGGGAAGCCAGTGGTGCCGGAGGTGTATTGCATGTTCACAATGTCGTTGCAGGTGATTGTGGCGCGCCGGCGGTCAAAGTCCGCCTTGTCCACTAGTCGCGAGCGTCCCAAGACTTCCACGGTGTTATACATGCCGCGCTTGTGGTCGGGGCTGAGAAGCACCACGTTGCGCAAGGCGGGCAGCCTCTTGCATCGCATCTCCTCACGCGGCATCGTCTTCAGCTCAGGGGCGAGCTCGTACACCATGTCCACATACGAGCTGTCGCGATATTGGCTGATCATGCAGAGGGTGTGGATGTCGGCGTTGGTGAGCAAATATTCCAGCTCTCCCACCTTGTAGTTGGTGTTTACAGTGACGAGCCACGCCCCTATCTTCGCGCAAGCGAAGAAGACGGTGAGCCAGTCTGGGATGTTGTTGGCCCAGATGCCCACTTTGTCTCCCTTCTCCACGCCCAAAGACATGAGGCCGCGGGCGAACTCATCGACACGCTCGTTGAACTGCGCGTAGCTCCAGTGGAGGCCGCGGTCGGCGTAGGAGATGAATTTCTTATCCGGCGTCTCGGCCGCGAATTTTTCCAGTAGGCCGTTGAGGGTGTCGTCAAACAATTGCATGATCTGCTATGGGAGTGATAGTTTAGGGAAGTCTCCTAGTCAAGGTGCCGAAATTGGCACAAGAGACGGGGCAAAAATAGCTGTTTAGTCGCAAAGTTCTGTGCCGTTGTCCTATTTTTTAACTACGCTTCTTTGCGCTCTGTGTGATATTTGGCTTAAATTTGCGCCTGCGGTGAAGACTGCAGACAGTTCGTGACCATCCTGTCTTAAAACAAAACTAGGGGATTTTTCAGGATGCGCGCCATCTCCTTTGGTGCCGGGCTTGTCGCGACCGTTGGGTCGCGGCTCGTGTTGGCTCGTCTTTTCCTCCAACCCGTTTAGTTTTGTTTCTGAGCCTCCCGTTGTGGCGGCCTGCCGTTTTCGTGTCGCGCCTGAGCAAGAGGCGTGTGGCGTTCGCCGCAAAGATTTGGCAAACAGAAAAACATATATACACACAATGAGCAAGGCTATTGTATTACTCTCTGGCGGGTTGGACTCTTGCGTGGCGCTCCACGTGGCACTCCATGACGGCCATGAGGTCAGCGCGCTGTCTTTTGACTATGGCCAGCGGCATCGTAAGGAGCTGGAGTGCGCCAGGCGCATTGCGGCGCATGCCGGCGTGACGGATCACAGCGTCGTGAGCCTCAACCTGGCGCAGTGGGGCGGCTCCACGCTTACTGACATGACCACCACCGTGGCCGATGGAGACGTGAACAGCAAGGAGATCCCCGCCACCTATGTGCCCGCCAGAAACATGGTTTTCCTCTCCGTGGCGGCCTCTCTGGCCGAGGCTCGCGGCGCGGAGCATATCTACATCGGCGTGAGCCAGGTAGATTACTCTGGCTATGTAGACTGCCGCAAAGTATTCATCGACGCCATGCAGAAAGCCATAAACCTCGGCACTGTCATGGGCGCGGAGAAGGGATGCCCCATCACCATCCATGCGCCATTCGAAAACATGACAAAGGCCGATGAGATCCGCCTGGGTCTGAAACTGGGCGTCGATTTCGGCCTCACGTGGAGCTGCTATCGCGGCGGCGAGAAGCCGTGCGGCACTTGCGACAGCTGCCTGCTCCGCGCCAAGGCGTTTGCCGAAGTCGGAATCCCTGATCCGGCTCTCAAGGCGTGAGCGGCGTCAGTCTGAGGCTCTCGCGCGAGGGGGTCTTCCCAATCACCGTGGGTGTGGGTGGCGCGCCATTGTCCACGGCCACGGGTCTTTCTGTGCCTGGCACGGTGCAGGGCGAGGGTAAGTTGTGTGGCGTGCCGTCACTTTTTGTGCGGCTTCAGGGTTGTAACTTGCGCTGCCGGTGGCAGATGGCAGACGGCACGGAGTCGCGCTGCGACACCGCCCACACGTGGGGTGAAGATGGCGGCGCGCTGGTGAGCGTGGATGACGTTGTGGATGTCGTGTACCGCAACATTGGGCATATGCGCCACGTGGTCATAACAGGAGGTGAGCCATACCTCCAGCCGCAAGGCCTTGAAGCCTTGCTCGCAAAGTTGCGTGACATAGGTCTGCACACCACGGTGGAGACCAACGGCATTGTGGACCACGCCCCGCTCACGCTGCCCGACTTGCTCAGCGTCTCGCCCAAGCTGAGGGCCAGTGGCATAAGTGACGCCATGCGCTGGCGGAGCGTGGCGGGGGCCACCTTGCTGGCGCGGGTCGTGAGGGAGGCGGGGACGGACATGCAGCTGAAGTTTGTCGTCGCCTCAGAGTCTGAAGAGGCCGAGATTAAGACGGACTATGCTGAGGCACTCCGCCTTTTGCGCCCCGACGACGTGGTGGTGATGCCGCTAGGCGCCTCGACTGGCCTTTTGGAGCGGACCTCACGGGTGGCATTGCGCATGGCAGTGGCCAATGGTTGGCGTTTCGGGCCGCGCCTGCACATAATGCTTTTCGGAAATAAAGAGGCTACGTGAAAACTACACTCGCAAACGGAATGAATGACAAGACTATGGCGCAAGTCAATATAGATAAGGTCTTGGGGCGGCGCGTGACATACCCGCAGACCTACTCGCCCGGCGTGCTGGTGGCCGTGCCACGACAACTCAACCGCGAGGGGTTGGGCATTGCCGATGACAACCTGCCGTTTGTGGGCGAAGACGTGTGGCACGCCTATGAGGTGTCTAGCCTCACTGACAGTGGTTTGCCCACGGCGGGCGTGATGAAGATCAGCGTGCCGTGCCAGAGCCACAGCATTGTGGAGAGCAAATCTCTGAAACTGTATCTCAACTCGTTCAATATGGAGCGCATGGGCCCCACGGCCGCCGATGCGGAGGGGCGTATGACGGAGACGGTGAGGCGCGATCTTTCAGCGTTGCTTGGCGCGGACGTTGGCGTCCGGTATATTGGCTGCGACGCGGCCATGGCCTCTATGCGCGCCTATGAGGATGGTTTCGTCACCCTTGAGGATATGCCCGAGGCCGCGTCGTTGGCCATCGCGCGATACACTGAGGCCCCCGACCTGCTGCGAGGCGTGGCCTGCGAGGGCGAGGTGAGGTTCAAGAGCCATCTCTTGCGCTCCAATTGCCGCGTGACGCATCAGCCCGACTGGGGCGATGTGTACATATTGGTCAATGGAGAGGAGACTCCCGACCCCATGAGCCTCTTACAATATATCGTGAGCCTGCGCGGCGAGAATCATTTCCATGAGGAGATATGTGAGCTTATCTTCAAGAGGTTGCAAGACTTGTTGCGCCCTCGTGACCTTATGGTCATGTGCAGGTACACCCGTCGCGGTGGCATAGACATCAATCCCGTCCGCGCCACAAGCGCGGCTCTCGTCCCGCCGGTGCTGACGGACCTGTCTTTGCTCACGGATCGCGGGGCGAGAGGGTAGGCTGCGGCTCTGGTCGCATAAGGGAAAGCCCCCGGCCTCCATGGGAATTGGTGGTCGGGGGCTGTTTTTTTTGTGGGGGGCGTGCGGCTATGTCGCATTTATTCTCTTGATTTCGTCTGGTT
Organism: uncultured Bacteroidales bacterium; assembly: GCA_934717675.1. Lineage (GTDB taxonomy): Bacteria > Bacteroidota > Bacteroidia > Bacteroidales > Marinilabiliaceae > W3P20-009. Next base: position 2,625 of record CAKUYZ010000019.1, on the reverse strand, counting down.
CCAAATCTTTCTGCTTCAGCGTAGCTTTGACCGCGTTGGCCAGTTGCAGGGCCAAGAGCGGTGGCACCGCGTTTCCTATTTGGGTGAACTGCTGTTGCTCATTGCCCATAAACTTGAACCAGTCGGGAAAACTTTGAAGCCTTGCGGCTTCATTTACTGATATTCTTCTCCTCCGGCCGTCTGGCAGTCTCACGCGTTGCATGTCGCTTGTCGCGCCGGCCAGGTTTCTACAGGTGAGGGTTCTTGCCGGCTTGTCGGGATGCAGGTCTCGCGGGTTTACGCAGTGTGACGCTTTTTCATATTTGGCAATGTATTCATCCTGCGCGGCGGTCAGGAATTTGCTGTCATCCCCAAAGGTGTGCATGGTGTCTCCTATGGCCTCGCTGACGGAGACTCTTGTGGAAGACTCCGCCGGGTATGAGAAACTAGATTTGTGCCCAACCACAACGATGCGTTCCCTGTTTTGCGGAACTCTATGTTTCACGGCGTTGACGCATTTAATGTCAACAATATAGCCTAGAGCCCTCAACTCCGCCAATATCTGACTGAGGTACCATTTGTGTGAGAACATAAGGTTTCTCACGTTCTCAAAGAGGAAAAGCCGTGGAGCCAGACGGCTTATTGTGTCGATAAACATAGGGAAACCGTCTCTGTCGTCTTCTTTCCCTCCCTGCTTGCCGCGTACGCTGAATGGTTGGCATGGCGGGCCGCCTATCACAACGTCTGCTTGTGGCAGAACTTGACCAACCTTTAGCTTTACGTTAAAGCATCGGCCGCCCATGTTTACGGAATACGTCTCTGCGGCCCAGGCCTGCATCTCAAATCCCATAGTTTTGTAACCTGCAGCCTCAAAACCAAGAGAAAGCCCGCCGCAACCAGCAAACAGGTCAATCACGGTCTCGCTTTCCGTAATGTTGGGGCGCAAGGCTCTGTTTATGAAATCAGAGTATTCTGTCATATTGCAAAGGTAACGCCTTTGCGCCACTCTGTCTATCCCCTACTCAAATCCTAGGCTCACGAGCGTACACACCGATTTGCCGCTCTGTGGCGAGTTGAATGACAGGAATATGGCGTGTCTGCCGCCTATGGTTGTGAGCAGGTTGGCCGGTATGGTCATGTGGCGGAGCGTTTGTGGCTCTGACCGGTTCACGGCAAAAGAGCCTATCCGTTTGCCTCCTTCTCCCATGGGGCGGTCCACCGACACGTCCACCGTGCCGTCCACCCCGCACGGAATAATGTCTATGAAGAAACTCAGCCTTTTGCGCCCCCGCGTCTTGTCAAAGTTGAAATATTTATATCCGACCACGGAACCCGCGGTGTTGTTCACCATATGGCATTTGTTTATGTCCGCCGCATACGGGTCGCCCTTGCCGTCGTATGTGGAGCGGAAAACCTCGGTGTGCGAGCCGGGGTATATCACATTCGGGTACTCTTGGCGCATGGGCGTGGGGTGGGTGTAGTAGCAGGCAATGCCGGCAGGGTAGGCGCGCAGCGGGTCCAGGCCCGCCAAGTCAAACCCCTCCGACGTGTATTCGGCTTCGGAGATGCTCACTTTGCCGCCTGGTCCCTCCTCCACGCTCACGCTCACGGGCGCCACCATGGCTTGCCGTGAGAATTCCGTGGTGCCGGCCTGACGGTGGTAAAAGACGTACCACTGGCCGTTGACCTGCGCAATGCTGCCGTGAGTGTTGCCAAAAAACGTGGCCGTGGCTCTCATAGCGCCATTGGCGTCAGGCTCTTTGCCGCGCCCGTCTATGATGGTGCCGCCATAGGTGAACGGGCCGAGCGGCGACGTGGAGTAGGCGTAGGCCAGGGTGTAGTTGGTCGAGGGCAGCCCCCACTCGCCATGGTTCGTCACGCGGCTGTATATCAGCACATATTTGTCTTTTATCTTGCGCAATGACGAAGCCTCGAAGAAGCGGAACACGGTGTCTTGCTTGCAGTTTGGGATGAGGTCGGTCACAATGTCGCACCCGGGTTTCACGGTGGCCATGGTCTCGGGGTCAAGCTCCGCCCCAAAAGATTGCTCGAACCCCCAGTATCCGTAGACGCGTCCGTCATCGTCAACGAAGACGGCGGGGTCGAAACGCAGCACGCCGTCAGTCTCCGTGGGCTTGTCGCGGCTCCAGTTGCACACCTCGAATGGCCCATCGGGGCGGTAGCTCTTGGCCACCATGCCTTGCCGTCCCCACGCCTGGTTGTTGGGGTAGAGATAGTACGCCATGCGTCCATCGGCTTCGCGTCTTTGTGCCACGTCGGGGGCGTACAGCACGTCGCCCACGCTGTCGGGGTATAGCCAACGCCCATCGCGGTCGCGCCGCGAGGTGAATATCACGCCGTCATAGCGCCATGCGTCCAGCGAATCGACCGGCGCCGACCACACCACGAGGTCGCGGCCGCAATACATGGTCTTCTCCGTGTCGTGAGAGCCATAGACGTAGACGCGGTAGCGTCCCGGATGGTCCGGGTCTTCAAAGACATATGGTTCGCCGTCTGGCGTGAATTCCCAAAGCGGCAGGTATGGGTTGACGGCGCGTGCGCACGTGGCGGACGCGATTGCCGCGGAGGCTATGAGGATGTGCGTCAGTTTCATAAAATGAAGCGCGAGTGGAAATAACTGTAAAC
>CAKUYZ010000018.1 GCA_934717675.1 uncultured Bacteroidales bacterium | reverse complement strand
GATCGGCTGGCCAAACGCAGGCCAGGCCCGGCACCCATAAGGCAAAGCGGCGAGACATGCGTGATGAAAAATAAAAATTGACAGGAAATGAAGGCGATGACATTAAATGCGGCCATCATGTCGGCTGCGCTCCTATGCGCTTGTTCCTCAGAGATGCAGGATGTCATTGGAGATTTGGGTGAAGCCCCGGAGGGAAATTCGATAACAGTAGCAACGGAACAATATGCCAATGAGGCAGTCTCATTGGATGACTTGGCTAAGCAAGGCTTGGGCGGCATACACCTTAATTTTCAGTTGTCTGGCATCACACAAGTTGTCTTGGAGAGTGTAGACGGATATCAGATAGCCGGAGTCCTGGGTGGCGAGATTGAATCAATTATCACCTTCAGCGCGCCGGAAGGCTGCACTCTCGCGCCAAACAATGACTATTATATCATCACGTTCCCTTGTGACCTAAGCGGCGGTTACCGACTCTCCATTTACAAAGACGGGCAAGTGGCAAGCTATTTCGGAGTGCATCAGACGGTTGAGGCTGCTTCTTTCATCACGCCCGCTGATCTTGTGGAAAGCGAGCTAGAGTTCACCGACCCGGACGAGCCTTTCGTGGAAGACGAGAGGCCGGAGCTCAACCAGGCGACCCAAGGCGCGCTTGCGGCTTATCAGCATAACCCGACGGAGGATAACAAGGCTGCGCTGATGGAGCAAATGGGAGTCAGATATGACAAAGTGGTGGCACGCAAGAAAGCAAAGTTGCGCGAGCTGGAGCGCGAAGCTCTTCATCAGAATCTGGTGGACGAGATGCAAGCCATTGTTGATGAAATGGTAGAGAACCGAGACATCCGTCTGGAGCAACAATTCTATAGGCTGATAGACCCGCGGGCTGATGACGATCCGAACGATGAGTGGCTGGTGCTTAGAGGGGCGGATGCCAACAACCCATACATTGGTTATGCGCCAATCACCAATGAGGACTATGCGACCTTTAAGAGCGGGTTCGCTTTCCCGCAAGGAGAAGAGAACTACCCGGTCGTAAACGTTTCTTATGCGGACGCAGCTTCATATTGCCAATGGTTGAGCGGGCAAGATGCGTGGCATGAATATCGTTTGCCATCGGAGGAGGAATGGATTCTCGCCGCGGGCCATATGCCTAAGGACGTGAGTATGAACAGCGGCCATGTTGAAAAAGGCATAACGTCAGTTGACGCCTACGTCCAGACATGTGGCGCGTGTGGCGGCATAGATTTTTGGGGGAACTGTTGGGAGTGGACATCGACCACAAATGCCGCGGGTGAATACGTTGTGAAAGGCGGTAGTTGGGATTCGAGCAGAGACGCTTGCCGGAGTGAATACTCTGGCGACGCTCGCGATGGCTCTGGCGGGTACGCCAATGTCGGTTTCAGAGTTGTTCGCGTTGACCGGTAAGCTTTAGTTCACGTGCCGCGAGTTGCGAGCCACAGATGCGCCGAGCCTGCCCTCTCACTATGGCGTGGGGGCCACAAAAAGGTAAAAAGAGCCGTGCCGACACTCTGGTGTCAGCACGGCTCTCTCACTCAAACATTGTCTTAGAACCTTGGGCCGCCGCCCTGACTCCCGCCACCGCCTGCCGTGATGGAGGCTGTGGCGGTGCTAGCCTGTGAGCCGCCACTCGCGGTGCCCTCGGTCGAGAGGCCGTGAAACGTGTCTCCGCTCACTGTCACGCCGGTATAGAGGTAATATGTCGTCCCAGCCTCCATTGATGGGGTGGAGATTAGCACAGTCCACTGGCCGCTTTGTCCGCCGCCCGGGTTTCCGCCCTGTCCGCCACCGCCAGGGAATCCGCCAGCCTTGTTTCCTGAATATTCTGTGGCGTAGTTGGCATAGTCCCAAGCCAAGAGGGTGTTGCCGCTTGCGTCTTTCAGGGCCAAGTTGCTGAGGCTGGCCGTCATAGCCACGGCGGCCTGCGAGCCTGTGGCGCTATTGGGATATGAGGTGCCGCCGCCAATGCCTATCACCGTCCCGCCCGTAATGTATAGGTGATAGTTCTCCTCCTCGTTGGCGTCTAGTCCGCACTCGGGGCTGCTAGTGCCAAACGCCACTACGGTGCCGCCCTCAATGTAGAGGTTGCCGTTGGCGTCTAGTCCGTCATTGTCACTGCCATGGGCATATACCATGCCGCAGCTTATGCGCATATCTGCGCCGGAATTTATGGCATCGTCTTTTGCCTCGGCCTCCACAATGCCGCCCGCAATGGTCAGGCTGCCTTTGCTCTCAATGCCCTCATGACTGGCCGACGTGGCCACCATTCGTCCGCCATTAATCACAATGTCGCCCTTGGCCTTGACGCCTTTCGCGCTCACGTAGTTGTTTGACTGGCCCGCGCTCTCGGCCTCGACATAGCCGCCGTCAATCACAATGTCGTAGTCCGCCTTTATGGCCTTTCCGCCAAGGCCCGTGCAGGTGGCGTAGACGCTGCCGTCCGAAATGTATATTGAGCTGTCTGAACTCAGGCAGGCCGCTGTCTTGTAGTCTCTTTCTTCAGAGTCATATTCGGAGTCGCCCGTGGCGCGCAGTGTCAAGGCTCCGCCGCGGATGAATATGTTGCCTGCCGCCTTGACGGCTTTTGCGGCTGCGGCTGTCGTGGTCACGCTTAGCCGCCCCGCGGTCATCAAGAAATAGCCCTCGTCCACGTCTATGCCGTCGGAGCCGCTCGCCGCGATGGTCGTGCTGCCTCCGGAGATGGCCACATAGTCGTTGGCGTGGATGCCATCTTTCTCGCTGCCGCCAATGTTCACCGTGGCCTCGTCGCGGATGGCCACATAGTCGTCTGAGCAGATGGCGTGTTTGCAGCGGCTCGTAACTGAGAGTGTGCCCTGCCCGCAGATAATCATTTGTCCTTCACTGAAAAGAGCCGCTTTCTCGTCTTCTCCGGCGGGCGTGCCGGCATATGTCGCGGCGTCGGTCAGGCTGTTGCTTGTGGCGTCGGCAAGGTAGACGAACATCTTTTTCTTGCTCTGGCTGTTTATGGCCGCCCCTGCGCCAGATGTAAGCTCCACTCCGCAGAGGGTGAGCTTGAACTTCTTGTCGCTATACACCTTTAGCCCGCCGTTGGTGGTTGAGCCGTAGAGCTTATACTCCATCTCTTCGGCCGTGCTTGTTATGGTGACATAGGCCCCGTCTGTGGCAATGTCCACGCTGTCTGCCGCCCCGTCTATCGTGACTTGCGATTGGGAGAATGTTATAGATATTGTCTTGGTGAATTTTGAGTTCGCTACGTCGTTGCCTGTGCCGTCATCTTCATAGCTTCCCTCGCTGTCTGTGTCATTGCCGCCCTGCGTTGCGGCCGCGTCGTCTGTGTTGCAGCCCTGCGTGCCGAGGCACAAGGCAGCCAAGATGAATATATGTTTGGTTTTCATGTCGCTGCGTTTTGTTAGAAGTTTAGTTTATAGCCTAGCAAGATGGCGTTGTGCGTCTTCTGGTCGTCATCGTCAGAGCCTGAAAATATGTTTCTGGCGTAGCCGACTTCTAGTGCGTTGCGTTTGTTCACTTTAATCTCCGTTCCCGCGCTAATCCGGTGTTTCGCAACGGCGAACCCGTCGTCAAGGTCGTTGTACAGTTCGTAGGATGCGAAGGGCGCGAGGCGGGACTTTGTCTTCACGTTCAGCCCCAGCCTCATGCGCAGGACGTTGTCGTTCTCTGCCTCCTTTTCCTCGTTGTCTTTCCTTGTTTTCGTGGAGGAGTATTTGGCCACGCTGACGCCGCGTTTGTGCGTCAGTTGGTATCGGAGGCGGAGCGACAGGCGCACTGCGGTGAGCTTCGTCTTGAACTTGGCTTGGGCGAATATTCGATGCCGCAGTTGCCAATATTCGTCCACCATGTTGCCCTTCTTTGTCTCTTCTGCGGGGTGGTGCGAGTCTTGCAAGGAGTATCCCGCCCCGGCTGCCAGCCATTTTGTGGGAGTCCAGTCAATCGTCGCGCCCAGGCTCCAACGGCCAACGTCTTTAAGCCCGTTTGCCGTGCGCAGTTCAGCCTCCACTCCTGCTTCCAGTTTTTTTGTTAGGCTCCATTGTGCCTCGGCCTCCGTCCACAGGCCAAGGTCGGTCTGCGCCTCCGTCGTCATTGCCATGAGCATGGCGCCGAAGGCGATAAGTCCGCGTCTCATAGGTTGTTCGGGATTTTGGTCAGGCTCTCTATGTCCGCGCCTGCGGGGGTCTCGCTGTTGTAGTGTATGCGGATTATGGCCATGTCGCGTACAAAGTCGATGTGTCCCACCTCCGCGTCCGTCACGTCCAGTCCTGTGCGCTGCCGCAGGTCGGCTATGAGGTCTTTTCGCTTTTCGGGGCGGATGTTTGCCATGTCGTCATAGGCAATGAGTTTGGTGCCGGTTCCTTCCATGCGCAGGGCTTTCTCTCCCACCCATGTGGCGGCCACCATAAGGGCGTTGCCCACAATCATTTGCGAGACGGAGATATTTTCTGATAGCCCGTTGATGACGGAGAGCGAGATGATTACGAAAAGGTAGGTCATCTCCCTCACGGGCATCTGCTCCGTGCGGTAGCGGATTATTCCGAAAATGGCAAAAAGTCCTAGGGCGAAGCCCACCTTTATTTTCAGGCTGCCAAGCAGATACACCATCAGGAATATGGCAAGCGAGATGATGGTGAAGACAAACAGGTAGTCGCGCCTCTTGCCTGCGGGGTAATAGAGCCATCGGCAGAGGCCAAACGTGACGCATAGGTTGAAGAGGAAGCGCAGTGCCATATCGGCAAGGTCGCATGAGGCGGCAAGCCCGCCCATCTCCATAAAGTCTGACAAATCGTCCATTGCTGTGTTTTTTATTAGGTAGGTTGAGTGTGGTATACGTGATATCCATTTTATGCGGCGTTCCACCGCGTCCGCCACCACAGGGGCTCTGGCATCAGGCCTCGGCGAATCAGTTGCCGCATCTTGGGTTTCATCTTGCCCATGGGCAGAGTGTGGTCGGTTATCAGCGCGCCGTAGGCATATTTGCTGAATCCGCACGGCCTTACGCCTCTGGAGCGTAGCCAATCCACCATACGGCTGGCCTTGCGCCCATCGCGTTTCACCTCCACCACCACTGCGTTGGGCAGGCTGGCGCACATCCCGTTGCGCAGGTTCTCGACGGCGATCCAGAGGTCTATGGTCAGTCGCTCGGTCTTCTCGTTATTCACCAGCGTGATGCGCCAAAACGAATTGCCCAGGGCTGGCGTGAGCGAGGCTGACGTGTAGTGCGAGTGGCTGTCCACAAAGTCTTTGGCCTCGGCGGTCATCTGCCCGTCTGCGCGTCTGGAAGTCGCCATTCGGCTCTTCTTTGTCCGGCCTTTGCTCTTCCTCTTCACTTCGACAAACGTGAGGCCAGAGGTGTATGTCCTCACCCTTATCTTCTCTCTGCTGTGCCTGCCCGTGGTGTGGGCGCGCAGGGTCTGCCAGTCGGCTGTGTCATAATATGTTGTTCTGTAGGCCATCAGCCGCCTGCCGTCCGTCTCCTGCGCCATGTAGCCACCTTGCGCCTGGGTCAGCAGGGCAGGCAGCTCGTCTAGCCGTATGACATACTTGGTGTCAGTCCTGTTCATCAGTCGCACGTTGGCCATCTCGTCTAGCGATATGGGCGCAAACGTGGCCAGTCTGGCCTCAATCTCGTCAAGTCCGCTTCTCATGTCACTTTTTTTCTGTCGTTGCAATTTTATTACAAAGCGGATTTTTGCCGAAATGTTTTCAGTGAGTCGGCTCATTTGTTCTGTGACTTGGTCTCTGTGGCGGTTTTTCTCTCACAGGGCAAAAAAGTCGGGCGTGGCGGTCACGCTGTGTGCCGCCACGCCCGACTTGCGTGTTAAATGGCGCGGATGGTTTTAGTCTCCCGTTCAGATAAGGAACAACGCCACGGTCCAAAGCACTGGCAATGCCACAATCCCAATGGCGCACAAGGCCACCACAGTCACGTTGACCGCCCCCACGGTGCGCCAGTGGCGCGGGAAGGCGGCTTTAAGCTCCGGGGAACCGTATTGCGCCCATATCATCGCGGAGATGGCCAACACCCAGAGAGCCTCCACAGTGAGATGTAAGACGCCGCCCCACGGCCTGAGCGTGATGCCAGACAAGAGGGTGAGTGCCTTAAACGCCAATATGAGCCACCCGAAACTCTTGCAGAGGAATATGGCGTCGCTCTTGTGAAGCACCAAGCGCCGCGAGGCCACAATCCCAAGCGCCATGATGGGCGCTGCGCCCACCCAGCCGCTCAGAGTGCTGCATACGCCGGGGCCAGCGAAGCAGGCGGTGCTGACAACCTCGGCCAGGATCTGAAGCATCAGGAAAAACTCCACACACACGATGAACAACGCCATCCTCCTTATGTGCGGATATTTGCTCAAGTCTATTTCCAACGGCGAGTCTGCGCTCATCTCCATTGCTGTTGTGCTAGTAGCGTCCATAGTCGTCGGTGTTCTGTTAGGTTGATGATGTTAGACGCTTGTACGCACGAATAAAAAATATGTTATGAAATATTGCGATATTTTACATCCCGACTTCCCGTCCCTACGCGCCTTTCTGCCTGCGCAGCCTCGGCAACAGCAGCCAGACCCACACGCCGAGAGCCGCGATGGAGCACACGCCACCAGCCACGCCGACATAGCCCACCGACATCGACGCGCACACCGCGCCCCCGACGGCGGCGCCCGTGCCGATGCCCAGATTGAAGATGCCGGAGTATATGCTCATGGCCACGGATGTGCTGTCAGCGGGCGTCATGGCTATCAACTCACTCTGTAGCGCGACGTTGCAACACGTGGTGCCTATGCCCCATAAGACGCAGACGCACACTACGGCCACGCTAAAGGCCGCGACGGGCAGGAGCAAGAACAGGCATGCGGTCATCATGACGGCCATGAAGCCAATGAAGCGGAGCGGGCCGCGGCCATAGAGGCGCGAGAAGATCTGCCCGGCGGCTATGCCGGCCACGCCGAAGAGCATGAGCGTGAGAGTCACGTCGCTCTCAGACAGCTGGGCCACTTGGCCAAGGAAAGGCTCTATGTAGCTATATGCCGTGTAATATCCCACGACCCACACGAGTGTGAAGACGTAGAGAGCCGCCAAGGCCTTGTTGCCAAGCAACGCTGGCAGGCGGTGGACAGAGAACTTGCCCCTGCTCGGCAGCTTGGGCAGCGTGAGGGCCATGAACGCCAACACTAGGGCGGCAAACGCGCCAACGCTCAAAAACGTCATCCGCCACCCGATCCACAAGCCTATGGCTCGACCCAGAGGAAGACCCAATATCATGGCCACAGCAGAACCCGTCACAATGGTGCTGAGAGCCAAAGCCTTATGTCCTGCTGGCACAATGCGCACGGCCATAGGCGACACAATGCTCCAAAATATGGAGTGACAGCAGGCCACGCCTATGCGGCTGGCCATGAGCATGGCGTAGGAGCCGGACTGCCACGAGACGCACTGGCACGCGGCGAAAGCCGCTGTGAGGATGAGCATCAGGCGGCGCATCTCCATACGGCTCGCCAATATCATCAGGGGCAAAGACATGAGGGCGACCACCCACGCGTAGGCCGAGATGAGCAACCCCGTCTCGCTCTCCGTCTTTCCAAAATCTGCCGCTATGTCGGTCAGCAGGCCTATGGGGACGAACTCCGACGTGTTGAACACAAAAGCGGCCATAGTCAGCCCCACAAGCGCGGCCCAGTGGCGAGCCGTCATCTTCTCTGCGCTATTCTCCATTTTTTGCGTTATGTGTGTGATGCGGCGGCAAATGTAATCTCTTGGAGCTGACCGCGGGGCATAAAAAATAATAAAATGCCGCGACCCCTACGTCAAGAATGGGCGCACGTCCACATACGTCATGCCGGCCCGCCTGGCGGCCTCCAGGCCCATGTCTCCGTCTTCAAACACTTGGCAGTCGGCTGGGCGGAGGCCCATGAGCTCAGCGCAGCGGATAAAGGTGTCTGGCTCCGGTTTGTGGCGTTCCACGTCATCGGCCGCCACGATGTGGTCAAAGAGTGGCAGAAGCCCAGTCGAGGCCAGCATGAGCGTGGCCCTGTGGCGGTCGCTGCCTGTGCCCACGGCCATGGGCAGCTTGCCGTGACACACCCGCGCCACGTCGGCCACCAGTTTAATCTCGCGCACGTCGTCGGCGTGGCTGTTGGCAATCTCGCGCTTGCGGCGGACTATGGCCTCGCGGTCGGCGTCTGAGCGGCCGTGACGTCTCACAAGGATGTCTACAATCTCCTCTATTGACCGCCCTGTCATGTCAATGAACTCCTCGCGGGCAATCACTATGCCCTCGCCACGCATGGCGGCGTCCATCGCCTGCCAGTTCAGCTCCAGGCTGTCTATCAGCGTGCCGTCCAAGTCAAATATGAGGCCTTTGGGCTCGCCGAGCAGGAGCTTGTGTGTCTTTGTCATTATGTCTTTCGGTTGTTTCCTAAGAAAAATCAGAATTTCAGATATTTGCCGTTGCGGATGTTCTCAGACAGGCCGCGAAGCTCTTTCACAATGTCAATTCCCTTGCCGCCCTCGAACACTTGCTTGAATGAGAATTTGTCATCGTCTCCGTCTTCCTTACCGTTTTGCGTCACGCCCATCTGCGCCAAGGCGTCCATGAGGCTCTCGCGGTCGTCAGATATGAGCAATATTTTGTCTCCAAGGTGAAGCTCGGTCTTGCCTGTCGGGACGAAATATGTGTCGCCCCTCTTCACCAACACGGCCAGGCAGTTCTCCGGCACGGGCAGGTTGAGCAGCTTATTGCCGTAGTTGAGGACTTGCTCAGAGATGGTCAGCTCGGCCAATACGGACTTTATGTCGTCAGAGAATTCCATGTCGAAGTCTTTCACTTTGCCAATCTCGTCTGGCGTCTCCAGCAGCTCCAGCTTCTTAGCCATCCATGCCAGCGTGGTGCCCTGCACCACGAGAGAGACGAGCGTGCAGATGAAGACGACGTTGAAGATGAAACGGGCGTGCGGCACGTCAGCGGCCAAGGCCAAGATGGAGAATATTATCGGCACGGCGCCGCGCAGCCCCACCCACGAGACGAACGTCTTGCTCTGGCGAGAGATGCCTTTGAAAGGCGCCAGGCACAGGAAGACGCTCGCCGGGCGCGTGATGAAAATCATGAGCAGACTCACTATCACACCCGGGATTATGAGCGGGACTAGCTCATGGGGGTTGACCAGCAAGCCCAGTGTCAAGAACACCAGCAGCTGGCTCAGCCAAGCCAGGCCGTCGAAAAAGTTGACCGATGAGCGTTTGTGCACAAATCGGGAGTTGCCCATGACCACACCGCCAATGTAGACGGCCAGGTAGCTGTTGCCGCCCATGAAATAGGAGGCGGAGAAGACGAAGATGCAGGCCGTCAGCACGGCAATGGGGTAGAGGCTGGCGTTCTCAATCTGAAGCCTGTTGATGAGCCACACGAAGAGCTTGCCAAACACCAGACCGGCCAACGCGCCAACGGCGAATTGCGTGACAAGCTCCAGCGCGGCCGATCCATAGTCGGGCTGCCCGCCTTGCGCCACAAGGCCTATCAGTGTGACCGTCAGCATATAAGCCATAGGGTCGTTACTGCCGCTCTCTAGCTCCAGCATGGGGCGCAGGTTGTTGCGCAGGTGAAGCCCCTTGCCGCGCAAGATGGAGAAGACCGACGCCGAGTCAGTCGACGACATGGTGGAGGCCAGCAGGAGAGAGGCCGTCATGCTCAGCGGTATGGTGCCCAGGGCGGGGATGTTGAACACATAGTGGATCATGACGCCCGTGAGGGCGGCCGTCAAGACCACTCCCAGAGTGGCCAAGATGAGCCCCGGGCCCAAGACGGGGCGGATGTCGCTCACCTTGGTGTCCAAACCGCCAGAAAACAAAATGACGCACAGCGCCACGGTGCCTATGCCTTGCGCCATGGGCAGGCTGGAGAAGCGGATGCCTAGGCCATCGCTGCCGCACACCATGCCCACGCCTAGGAAGAGCAGCAGCAACGGCACGCCAAACTTATAGCCTGCCTTGCACGCCAAGATGCTCAAGAAGAAAAGGAAAGAGATGCCAAGGAGGACGGATTCTACGGACATTGCTTTTTCTTTTTGGGATTTGTTAAGATGGTCTGAATTGATGCCACTAATATAGTGAATTCGCGCAACATGCCGAAGCGGCGCGGGGCGGAATGTGGTTCCGCTCCCGCGCCGCTTCTTTGGCTTGGCCTGATTCGCTCCGACCGTGGGCCTAAGGCACAATCTTGGCCTCTATGCGGCGGTTGAGGGCCATGCCCTCTTCCGTGTCGTTGGTGGCGCAAGGTTGGCTCTCGCCATAGCCCTTGATGTCGAACCTCTTGCGGTCTATGCCATGCTCCACAAGGTAGTTGACGGTGCTGCGGGCCCTGTTTTCAGACAGGGTCTGGTTGTGCTTCTCCGAGGCGCGGCTGTCGGTGTGGCCGCTTATCTCGACGCGGATGGTCGGGTTCTCGCGCATCACGCGGATCAGGATCTCAAGCTCCACTTTGCTCTCGGGCTTGACGTCCCACTTGTCCGTGTCGAAATATATGTTCCTTAGCGCAATCTTCTTGCCCACCTTGAGCGGCGTGAGGCACACCTCCTCGGCCGACAGCCGCAGGGGGCCGTGTCGCCCCTCTACGTCCGCCACGTTAAATTTGTGCGAGCGGAAGAAGTAGCCTTTGGCGTTGACAGACAGCAGGTAGTCGGCCGGCCCGGGCACGGCTATGGTAAAGGAGCCGTCATCTAGGGCGCGAGAGGTGGCTATGTTCTCGCCGTCGGGCATGCGATCCAGCAATATGGTGGCTGGGATGCTCTTCTTTGTGCCGCAGTCGCTTATGTAGCCCCTGACAAACGGCACCGGCCTGGGGCGGATGGCGGGGTAGAGGTCAAACATCCTCACCTCGCGCTTGCGCCGGCCGTCAACGGTGCGCACTGAGTTGTAGTAGCCCGTGGTGCCGCTGGCCGTCACCACCAGTCCCTCGTCGTCGTCCACGTTGTTGATGGGGTAGCCGACGTTGCGGGGCGTGGTCCACGTGCCGTCATCTTTCATCTTGCTCACGAAGATGTCGCGCCCGCCAATGCCCGGCCACGTGTCGGAGGAGAAGAAGAGAGTCTTGCCGTCGTGGTGGATGAAGGGGTGGCTCTCGTCTCCCGATGTGTTGATGGAGTCGCCAAGGCTCTCCACGTCTCCGAAGAGAGGCACGCCCTGCGCGTTCACGCCCGTCACTCTGGCTTTCATAATGTCGCCACTCCTGTATGCCGCCCGCGCCGAGCCGCGCACGAAGAAGAGCGTCTTGCCGTCGGCCGAGAAGCACGGCTGCGACTCCCACGCCGCCGTGTTGACGGGCGCGCCAATGTTCACTCCCTTGGTCCACCCGCGCCCCGTGCGTTGGGAGAAGTATATGTCGCAAGAACCCTTGGAGTCTTTGTATCCGCACGCAGTGTAGAACATCCACCGACCGTCGGGCGATATGGCCTGCGTGCCCTCGTTGAAGTCGGTGTTGATGTTATATATGGGTTGCATCGGTCGCCAGGGAGACTCGGGCGTCTCGCGCGTCATGACGTAGAGGTCCTCTTGCGTCTGGTTGTTGTTGATGCGCGCTATCATGGTCGGGTCTTCGCGAAACGCCACGGTGTCAATGGGCAGGCGAGATGTCACCACAAGTTCCGTCTCGTCTAGCGATATTGACGGCCAATACGTCTCATAGGGCGTCTGCTCTATGAGATCTGACGGGTAGCGCGGCTCAAAAGGCACGGGGTGCTTCATCATGTTCACCATGGCCATGGCCTTGCGCCGCCATTGGGGGTCTTGCTTCACGCGGGTCTTCTTGCCCTTTGAGAATTTGTCAAACAGGTCGAACCATTTGACCGACTCCTCATACCTCTCTTTTTGGCACAGGGCCACGGCGCAACGGTAATATGCCGTCACCCAATACGTGGAGTCTATGCCGACGGCTTTCATGATGCAGCCAATTTGGTTGCCTGGCTGCCCAAGGTCGGCATATACCTCCGACGCGGAGTAGAGGGCCTCGATGTAGTTGGGGTCGCGGTCCAACGCTTGCTTATATTTGTCAAGAGCCTCGTTGAGCTTGGCCACGTTGTCGCGGCCGGCCGAGACGAGGATGTTGTTGCCCTCTTGCAAGAGGGCGTGGGCTTTCTTGTCGTCCGTGGTGTTGAACTTCTTCCCCTTTTGCGCCACGGCGGGCGCGGAGAGGAGGAGCAAGGCGGCCATGGCAGCCAGTGTTAGTCTCTTCATCATGATTCTTATGGGTGCTGTTTCTCAGTTTCTAAGATGGTTGGCCTATGATATTCGGCTCCAGTTGACCGTGTTCCCCTGAAGCTCGGCCAGGCGCGATGACATAACCGCGCTGGCGGGTGAAGACAGCAGGGGGTCTGTGGCCAAGACCTCTTTGGCGCAGTCCCTGGCGAAGGTCAATATCTGCCCGTCTCTCGCCAAGTCCGATATTTTTAGCCTGAATGGCACTCCGCTCTGCTGCGTGCCGTCAATGTCTCCAGGCCCTCTGAGCCTCATGTCGGCCTCGGCAATGGCGAATCCGTCATTCGTGGCGCACATGGTCTCAATCCGTCGCCGCGTGTCGCGGGACAGCTCGTTGCCGGTCATCAAGATGCAAAAACTCTGCTCCGCCCCGCGCCCCACGCGGCCGCGCAACTGATGGAGCTGACTGAGGCCAAAACGCTCCGCGCTTTCAATGACCATGACCGACGCATTAGGCACGTTCACGCCCACCTCTATCACGGTGGTTGCCACCATGATGCGAGCCTGACCGCTCACAAAACGCTGCATGGCCTCGTCTTTCTCGTCGGGGCGGAGCTGCCCGTGGACCATGCACACTTCGTATTCGGGAAAACATTGGCGCATAAACTCATATCCCTCTTCGAGGTTCTTGAAGTCCATGCGCTCATTTTCTTTTATGAGGGGGTATACCACATAGGCCTGCCTGCCTTTTTGAAGCTCGGAACGGATGAAGGCGTTGAGGCGGTTGCGGTTGGCGTAGTAATAATGCTCTGTATACACGGGCTTGCGGCCTGGCGGCATCTCGTCAATGACGCTCACGTCCAGATCTCCATATATCGTCATGGCCAGGGTGCGGGGGATTGGCGTGGCCGTCATCACCAAGATGTGTGGCGGCCTTGTGTTCTTGGCCCATAGCTTGGCTCGCTGCTCCACGCCAAAGCGGTGTTGCTCGTCAATGACGCACAGGGCCAGGTTTGAAAATTTCACGGTGGGTTCAATGAGCGCGTGTGTCCCCACCACAATGTCCACCGATCCGTCTGCCAAGCCCTCCATCACGGCTTTGCGCTCGCCACTTTTGACGGAGCCCGTCAGCAGCCCGATGCGCACGGGCAAGCCTCGCAGTTCCTCTTGCAGGCTGGCGTAGTGTTGGTTGGCCAATATCTCGGTCGGGGCCATGAGGCACGCCTGCATCCCGTTGCCTGTGATGATGAGCATGCACAGCAACGCCACCAGCGTCTTGCCGCTGCCCACGTCTCCTTGCACCAGGCGGTTCATCTGCTTGCCGCTCCTCATGTCGGCCCACACTTCGTGGACAACGCGTTTCTGCGCGCCCGTGGGGTCGAATCGCAGGTGGTCGCGATAGAACGCGCCAAGCGTCTCCCCGGGCTTCTCCAGGCGTATGCCCTCGGTGCGAGACAAGTTCACGTTGCGGCTGCGGAGCAGGCTCAGCTGGACGTAGAAAAGCTCCTCAAATTTCAGTCGGAAACGTGCCGGCTCCAGGGCTTTGAGGTCTTGAGGGTTGTGAACCGTCCACAGGGCTTGCGGGCGACCCATTATGTGGTGTTCGGCCAGCAGTTGGGCCGGCAGGGTCTCGCGGATGCGGCTCAAGGTCAGGTCGGCAAAGACGTTGCTCACCACGGTCTGCATCACTTTGCTGGTCAGCCCCGCGCGTTTCATGGCCTCGGTGGTGTTGTATAGCGGCATAAGCTTGCCCTCGAATCTGGCGCGGTCCGGGTTGGTCTCAATTTCGGGGTGAGCCATGTTGAGCCGCCCCCCGAAGACCGTTGGTTTGCCAAAGAGCAAGAACGTGTCCGTGGTGTTCACTTGTTTCTCCACATAGTTCAAACCCTTGAACCACACCACGTCCATTGAGCCGGTGTCATCCACGAACTTTGCGGTCATGCGTCTTTTAGTGCCTTGCCCCACCACCTCTTTGCTCACAAAACGGCCCACAATTTGCACATAGCTCATGTCGGCCGTAAGCTCGCTTATGGCATATATGCGGCTGCGGTCCACGTAGCGGTACGGGAAGTACTCCAGCACGTCCTCCTCTGTCTCCAGTTCCGCCTCGCGGGCCAGCACCTCCGCCCTGCGGGGCCCTACGCCCTTGACGTATTTAAGTTCCGTAGCCAATTAAAACGCTATATTTGTCAGACTAAAAGTAGTAAAAAAGATGACACGATGCGCAATGTTGCCGCTCCTGGTGGCCGCCCTCTTCTCCCTGCCCGCAGCCTCCAACGCGGGTCCTCTTGACGATGTGGAGCGCATGACGGCCACTTTCCTCTCGCAATCCGATGCCGGCTCTTTGGCCTATGACGAGCCTCAGTGGCGCGCCGCCGTGGAGAGGCATCTGGCCGTGGCGCCCGACTCTGCCCTGCGCTCCTGGCGCCCGGCTGGGCTCGTGCGGGTGGAGTCAGCCACGTCCGATGCCGTGGCGTGGTGCGCCACATGGACCCGCGAAGGGGCCGACCGCCTCGTGTGGATGGCAGCGGCCACGGTGGCGGGTCGGAGAGAGGTCATGGCTTTTGCAGATGTCGTGCCAGCTGCCGACAGCGTGTTGCGCATAGCCCCCGTCTCTGCCGACGGGCTTGGCGGCATTGGCGTGACGACGGCCGACGGCCGCGAGGCGTTCTCCGTGGCCGATGTCACGGCGCGTATGGCTCTCAGGGTCATGACGTCCCACTCGCGCCCCGACGCCGAGAAAGACAAGGCCGCGGAGGCCCTCTCCGCTCGCCTGTCCGGTGCGAGGCAGACGTTGGTTGGCAATCTTGAAGGTTTCCCAGAGCTGGTGGTGTGCGACTCGCCAGACCGTGCCTTGCGGACGGTCACGTACATGATCTCATATCGCGACTTCTCTTGCCGCTTTGGAGGGTGGATCGCCTATCGGGGCAAACGGCAACTCTTCCTGGAGCCTCTGACTGACGCCACGCCGCGCATAGGACAGCCCGAAATGGCCGTCCTGAATCCGCGATCGTGGTATGGGGCTCTATACACTGGCATAATACAGTTTCGCAGCAACCGCAAAGACTGCTACGCGCTCATTGGTTTCAAGGGGGCCGACGCCACCACCAAGACGCGTGTCATAGACGTGGTCAGCGGCGGGGAAGACGGCAAGTTCGTCTTCGGGGCCACCAAGGCGTTCCTACACCCCAAGCAGGCCTACCGCCGCAGGGTGTTCAGATATTCGCTCCAGGCGAGCATGACAATGAGATATGACGAACGCTCAGAGATGATTGTGATGGATCACCTTGAGCCAAGCGGACGGCTGATGGTTGGCCGTCCCGAATATTACGGCCCCGACCTTAGCTATGACGCCTACTTGCTCACAAATGACGGGTGGAAATTCCAGTCAGACATCCAAGTGACGGAAGAGAAAGGCGCACAGCCCAACAAGGAGGAGGAAGAGACGCTTGAGGGGCAATATCCCGCCACGCTCGGAGGCGCGGGACGCGCCGGATCCGCCACACGCTCCGCCTCCGGCAAGGGCAAGTGGAGCGGCCGCAGCAGCGAGAGCCGGGGCGGCAGGCCGTCTCGCGGTGGCGGCAGCTGGCTAGACAAAGGGAAAGGCAACAGCGCGCCAAACGTGCGCAGACGTTAGGCTTCACGAGCCTTTGCGAAACTCCCGGGGGCTCATGCCCACATATTGCTTGAAATATTTGCCAAAGGCCGATTGCGACGGGAAGCTCAGCCGCTCGGACACCTGCAGGACGCTCATGTCCGAAAATCGTAGCATGGCTTTCGCCTCCGTCACGGTATACTCGTTAATCCATTCCGCCGCGCTGCGTCCGCTATACGAGCGGATGTTGCTGGACAAATAGTTGGGAGACAGGTTCAACTCGTGGGCGTAGAACGAGACGTTGCGCTCATGCATATGGTGGGTAGACAGCAGAGTCATGAACCTCTCAAATATGATCTCCGTGCGCATAGGCTTACGCGCCACTTCTCTGCGCATTTGGGAGCCAAACGTGCGCACTGCGGACATTATGGTGCGCGCCAGCACCTGCATAAGCCCGTCTATTATGTCGGGACTGTCTGCTCGTTTGTCTGCGATCGACTTGCGCAGCAGGCTGAAAATCATCTTGAGGGCCTCAATCTCAGCCTCAGGTAACGAGACTGCCGATTGATCCTTTATGCCAATGAACAGGGAGAGCTTGCTGCCAAGATCCACCTGTAGGCGGTTCAGATAGTCATATGAGGCGAGCGCGGCCAGGGCCTTGAAACCGCGCTTGCTGTCGACCTGGATGATGTTGCTTGTGAAGTTGATGATTATGTCGCCGGGGCGCAGCGTATACCCTTGCAGGTTTATGTTACACTTCACCATGCCCTCCAAGCAGACGAAAATCACCACGCCATCCACCCTGCAAGGCTCCGAAAACAGACTAAGGTGGTCTATCTCATTCGTCACGATTAGGCTGTCGGCATAGATCGACATGCCCGGGGTGCCAAGCTCCTTGAGCCTGGATATGGAAATGTTATTCAAACTTCCCTCCATTTGCTTCGAAAAGGTATATTTGTACAATACGGAATCCTAATTGGGCGCAAAAATAGACTATTCAAGTTGAAAACCTCCAATTAATAATGTGTAAATATCTTGCAAAGCACGCTAATGTTTTAGTAATTTGCAGCCGCGAAGCGAAGAACGTGCAGCCCGCAGCCTTTTCTCTGCCGACCTGTGGCGCACCTGCGCTAGCTGACAAGAAAAAACAGAAAACTTCATACTGAAAATGAAAAAGAAAGCAAACATCACCATCATTTTCGCAATAGTCCTGCTGTGTGTCATCGCGGCGGTCATCATCACGGGCATCAGCCAACCAGACAGGGTGGAGACCATCCAGGGAGAGGCCGAGATGACAGACTACAGGGTAAGCAGCAAGGTGCCCGGCCGCGTCAAGGAGATCCGCGTGGAGGAGGGAGACATGGTGCGCAAGGGAGACACCCTTGTGGTTCTTGAGGCTCCTGACATCATGGCCAAGCTCGGTCAGGCCAGCGCGGCCCTGGAGGCGGCCAAGGCCATAGAGGAGAAGGCCAACGCCGGCACCAGGCGCGAGCAGGTGCAGGGCGCCTATGAGATGTGGCAGAAGGCCCTGGCGGGGCTAGACGTGGCCCAGAAAACGTATGACCGCGTGCTGGCCCTCTACAAAGACAGTGTCGTCACCGCGCAGAAACATGACGAGGCCCTCGCGCAGCTCAACGCCTACAAGGCCACCGAGAGGGCCGCCAAGAGCCAATATGACATGGCCGTCAACGGAGCGCAGTCCGAAGACAAGGCCGCAGCCCGCGCGCAGGTAAGCCGCGCGCAGGGGGCCGTGAGCGAGGTAAGCTCCTACATCGACGAGATGACGCTCACCGCGCTCGAAGACGGGCAGGTGACCGACATCTTCCCAGAGCTGGGCGAACTCGTAGGCACGGGCGCGCCGCTCCTCAATGTGGCCATGACGGACAAGGTCTGGTTCACCTTCAACGTGCGCGAAGACCTCCTGCCGGGCATCACCGTCGGCGCCCAGGCCAGGGCCTACATCCCCGCGCTGGGCAAGACGGTGGACGTCCGCGTCTCCAAAATCAAAGATGTCGGCACCTACGCCATCTGGAAGGCCACCAAGGCCCTCGACAAATATGACCTCAAGACATTCGAGGTCAAGGCCGTGCCTGTGAACATGGCAGAGGTGGACGGAATCAGGGAGGGCATGAGTGCCATAATCAACAAGAGCAAGTAAGGCCATGCTGACGGCATACAAAGACAGGATCCGCAGGGTGCTGGCCATCAGCCGTCGCGAGGTGGGCGTGTTCAAGCGTCGGCCTCTGCTAATCTTCTGCATGCTGGTGGCCCCCATCTTCGCCACCATATTCTTCACTTCGCTCATGTCCGCCGGGCTCCCGTCGCAGCTCCCCACGGGGCTTGTCGATGAAGACGATACGCAGACAACGCGATCCATTGTCCGCGTCCTGTCCGCCATGAAGACCACGGGGCTCAACCACCGCTACGCCTCTTTCTCCGAGGCGAGGGAGGCCATGCAGCGAGGCGAGATATACGCATTCTTCTACATCCCCGAGGGCACGACCGTCAAGGCCATTGGCAACCGGCAGCCGGAGATATCTTTCTACACAAACGACTCCTACTACGTGGCCGGAGCCCTCCTGATGAAAGACCTCAAGACCATCTCCGAGATGAGCGGCTTGGCCATCACGCGTGAGACGCTAAGGGCCAAAGGGGTGGGGGAGAACCAGATAATGGGAATATTGCAACCCATAGTCATCGAGACGCACCCGATAGGCAATCCCTATCTCAACTACGGCGTGCTGCTCAACAACCTCATCTTGCCAGGCATTGTTATCATCCTCATCTTGCTCACCACCACCTATGCCATAGGCATCGAGTGGAAGGTGGGCACGCAGAAGTTCTTGTTCAATAGCATGGCGGGCGGTTCCGTGCCTGTGGCCATCACGGGCAAACTACTGCCGCAGACGGTGCTCTATTCGCTCATCTTCTTCTTCATAGACGTGTACTTCTATCGCGTCATGCAATATCCGTGTCAGTGCGGGCTTCTGCCCATGATGGCGCTGGGCGTTTTCACCACGCTCACGGCGCAAGCCTTGGGTGTGGCCATCTTTGGCGTCTTTGTGGGGCAGATGCGAATGGCCATGTCGTCCTGCGCGCTGTTGGGTGTGCTGTCGGTCTCCATGGCCGGATTCTCATATCCCGTGCCTGCCATGACGCCGCTGCTCCAGCACCTCTCGTGGATATTCCCGCTCCACGACTACTTCCTCATATACGCCAACCAGGCGCTCAACGGCTATTCCATAGTCTTCGCGTGGAGGCCCATCCTCGCCATGCTCATCATCATGGCGTTGCCGTTCCTCTTCCTGCGCCGATATCGCAAGGCGTTCAACACCGTGGACTATGTGCCATAAAATCAGAAACAAGGTTTTGAGATGAGTTTCATATCAGATACCATAAGCGTTTGGTGGAACGAGCTCCGAGAGATGTTTCATGACTTGGGCGTGATAATCTTCATCATAGTCCTGCCACTTGGCTACCCGTTGCTATATTATTACGTCTACAGCACCGAGGTGGCGCGAGACATCCCCGTGGCCGTGGTGGACGAGAGCCACTCCGCCATCTCCCGCTCTTTCATCAGGAAGCTCGACGCCAGCCCGGAAGCCATGGTCTACGCCCGTTGCGCCGACATGTCTGAGGCCCGCGCCCTCATGGAGCGTGGCGATGTCTACGGCATTGTGCGCATTCCTGACTCGTTTGCCCGCGATCTGCGCCACGGCAACCAGACGCGCATCGGGGCCTACACCGACGTCAGCTCGCTCATATTCTACAAGAGCATACTCATGCCATGCAGCAACATCTCCATCGAGATGAACAAGGACATCAAGGTTGAAGACATGGCCATGCAGATGACGGATCGCGAACTGTCAGTGGCGCGCACGCCCATCCGCTACCAGCATGTGCAGCTCTATAACCCGCAGGGGGGCTACGCGTCGTTCCTCATCCCGCCCATTCTCATGCTCATCCTTCAGCAGGCCATGGTGTTGGGCGTCGGCATGGCCATGGGGCGCACAAGGGAGAAAAATGGTGGCTTGGCCATATATCGCGGTGTGGCGGGCTATGACAACCCCATGGCCGTCATCCTCGGCAAAGTCTTGGCCGTAATGCCAATATTCCTCATCATGGCACTCTATATGCAAGTGACGGTAACGCAAGGCTTTGACCTGCCAGTGCTGGGCCATTACTGGACTTGGATCGCCATGCTGCTGCCCTATCTCTTGGCGTGCACCAGCTTCTGCATCGTCTGCTCGTGCATGATATATAGGCGCGAAGACAGCATGCTCCTTTTCGTCTTCATGTCCATACCTCTCCTCTTCCTCTCTGGTGTCTCTTGGCCTGGCGTTAGCATCCCTGCCATGTGGAAGTGCGTGAGCTGGCTCTTCCCGTCCACGTTTGGACTCAATGCCCACCTCAAAATTATGTCGCTTGGGGCCGACCTCTACACGGTTCGCTATGAGGTCACATGCCTGTGGGTGCAGGCGGCCGTCTATTTTGCCTTGGCCTGCGCCATTCAGCGTTGGCAGATTGCCCACGCCGAGAAGTTCGGGACTCGCAGCCGCGCCATGGAAAGACTGAAGGCCAACGCCACAGAGATAGAAAAAACAGAATAGCCAGCCGCGGGCTGCTCCCGTTGGCTTACGCCGTCACCCCCGCCAGACGCAGTTTCGTGTCTGGCGGGGGTGAGCCGTTTCTCCCGAATGTCAGAAGATGATGGCCGTCGCGTTGTCAAATATCTCCGCTCTTTTGCCCAATTTTAGCGCCATTTGCTACCTTCGCGCCAACATACCGCCCCATGGGGAGCGAGATACCATTCTGAACGACACAATTTGTTTCTAAATAATCAAAAATCGTAATCACTATGCAAGAGACCCTTATGAACACCCTTAGGGAGCTCATCCCTCAGGCTTTCTCCTACGCCAAGATGCTCATCGTGGCCATAATCCTTTTGTGCCTGGGCTTCTGGCTCATCAAGAAGCTGACTAACGGACTGAAAGCCATTATGGAGAGGCGCAATCTCGACCCCACGCTCACTTCGTTCTCCAAGAGCGTGGTGAACATTGCGCTCAAGGTGTTGCTCATCATCAGCGTCGTCTCCTATGTCGGCATCCCAATGACCTCCTTTGTGGCCATCCTCGGCGCGGCCTCTTTGGCTGTCGGTATGGCCCTTCAAGGCACATTGCAAAACTTCGCCGGTGGCGTCATGCTCTTGCTCTTCAGGCCATTCAAGGTCGGCGATTTCGTAGAGATGGCAGGCTTCAGCGGCGTGGTGAAGGAGATTCAGATCTTCAACACCCTTCTCACCACGGGAGACAACAAAGTGGTGCTGATACCCAACGGTGGCATATCCACCAGCTCCATGACCAATTATAGCCGCATGCCGGAGAGGCGCGTAGACTTCTCGTTCGGCATCGGCTACGGAGACGATATCGACAAGGCATATGAGGCCCTGCGCGCCGTCATCTCGCGAAATGACAAGATTCTCCCTTCCCCAGCTCCCTTTATGGCGGTGGGCAACCTCGGCGCGAGCAGTGTAGACCTCACCGTACGCGTGTGGTGCAAGAGTGCCGACTATTGGGATGTTTTCTTCTATATGAATGAGTTCGTTAAGAAGGAGTTTGACAAACAGGGCATCTCAATCCCGTTCCCGCAGCAAGACGTCCACATTGTCAAGGACTGATTCCACTTGCCATAACTGATATAACAACCTCCATTACCCCAAAAAACACCCAAAACAATGAAATTTGTCGGTGCCATATTGGCCTTTGTGGCCATCTCCGCTCCTTCCGTAGCCTTTGCGCAAGATGACGCCTCCGCCGCTCAGCAAGAGGCGCAGTCTAAATGGAAAGCTGGCGTGTTCACCTCTTTTACGTTCAATCAGATCTCGCTCAAAAACTGGGCGGCTGGCGGCAAGAACTCTTTCGCAGGAACCTGGCTCGGCAGTGCCTATGCCAACTACAAGAGCGACAAGGCTACATGGGACAATACCCTCGAACTTGGCTACGGCCTCATGCGATACAAGGGCGAGGACTATCAGAAGTCCGAGGATAAACTCCATATCTCTTCAATTTATGGCTACGATGCCGCCCGACAGAAACTCTTCTACTCCGGGCTGCTCGACTTCAAGTCGCAATTTGGCAAGGGCTATAAATATGACAAGGACACGACCCTAGTCTCCAAATGCATGTCTCCTGGCTATGTCAGCTTCTCTGCCGGTATGCTCTATAAGCCAAATGACAAATTGTCGGTCTACCTCTCGCCCGTGGCCGCTAAGCTCACCATTGTGGGTGACACCGCTTTGGCCACAATCTATGGCTTGGAGCAGGGCGACAAACTGCGCTCAGAGTTCGGCGCAACGGCCAAGGTCACATTCAAATACCCTAATGTGGTCAAGAATGTAGATTACTATTTCCGTGGCGACTTCTTCTCCAACTGGAAAGATCACCCGGAGCATATTGATGTGGACATTGAGACCGGCCTCAACCTCAAGGTGAATGACTGGCTCACGGCCCTCGTCAAGGTAAACCTCCTTTTTGACGATGACATCAAGTATAAGGAGCAATATGCCGATGCCGACGGCAAAACAGCTACGCGTGAGCGTGGAGCCCGCCTTCAAGTAAAGGAGTTGCTGGGTTTTGGCCTGAGCTTTAAGTGGGACAAATAGCGCTTTATTATAAAGAAATGGCATAGACGTGTCGTGACCCGTCTCCTGCGCTGGCCGGAAACGTCATACATCACTCTTCAACGAGCCGTGTCAATACTCATAACGGAGTTTGGCGCGGCTCGTTTGCATTGCCTGCCGCAGTCTGTTACGGTTTATCATCCAATTGCGGGGCTTAAGTTTCATATTACAGTAAATATCGCTATTTTAATATCAATTAGTAATAATATTATTGATATAGCTTTCTGAATTGCTATATTTGCTTCGTGACAGTTTCAAATTGATTAACCCCTAACCTGCAATCCTATGAAGTCTATCATCGTTTTGTCTCTTGCCGCTGCTGCGGTGGCCGTTCCGTCAGTCCCTCTCCTTGCCCAGGAGGTGCCTGTCTCCGAGTCGGAGAGCCTTTGGGCGTTCTCTGCTGGCGCCGACCTTGTCAGTTCATATCTTTGGCGCGGCCAATATAACGCTGGTGCTAGTTTTCAACCCTCTGTCGGCGTATCCTGTGGTCTCGTATCGCTCGGGGCGTGGGGCTCTAGCGACTTCAGCGGCGAGAACAAGGAAGTCGATTTGTCCCTCTCTTTCGCCAAGGGAGGGTTCAGTGCTGCGCTGACGGACTATTTCTACCCTGGCCAGGGAGGTTTCTTCGAGTGGGACGAGGATAAGACTTGCCACCAGCTGGAACTTGCCGTAGGCTACGACTTTGGGGAGAAAACCAATGTGCCAATCTCACTCCTGTGGGGAACCATGTTGGCCGGAGATGACCTTGGCGCAGATGGAGATCGTCAGTTCTCCAGCTATTTCGAGGTTGCGTACACGTTCCCGGTCAAGAAGATAAATGTAGAGGTGGCTGCAGGCTTCACGCCGTTTGATAGCTTTTATCAAGTTGATACGGATGGCTTTAATATGGTCAACCTGTCAGTCAAGGGCTCTTACGACATCAAGTTCTCAGACGCGTTCTCACTTCCCGTCTTTGCGCAGTTTGTCCTCAACCCAAACCAAGAGGATGTCCATATGGCTTTTGGCTTCACTTTCTAGCCTAGCCCGCTATGACCACCACATATAAGTAACGGGTCGCCCTCCATCGGTCGGAATATGCGTTCTCCGCATCTTCCGACCGTTTCATTTGCAAAATTGCGGCAACCCACCTTCATGACGACCATATAACACAATCTCCACGCGTTCCCCTATGCGCATCCCCTCCTGTAGAGACGGGTGCAACCCGTCTCCCGTAACAGTCGGAAATCCCCCCCCACACAATTTCCTCCTCTTTCACATCCCCCATGTAAAGCCGTGTCGCCCCCGTCTCCATTAACGGTCGGATAAGTGCGTATACAAAAAAGAGGGTGCGCCGATCTGGCGCACCCTCTAATCAACTATGCTTACGCAGCTTATTTCAGCTTGGTGTAGCCGTACTTGCTGTTTGCGCCGAGCTCCTCCTCAATGCGGATGAGCTGGTTGTACTTAGCCATACGGTCGGTGCGGCTCATAGAGCCGGTCTTGATCTGGCCTGAGTTCGTTGCGACAGCAATGTCAGCGATGGTGGTGTCCTCGGTCTCGCCAGAACGGTGAGAGGTGACAGTGGTGTAGCCATGACGATGAGCCATCTCGATGGCGTCGAGTGTCTCGGTCAGAGAGCCGATCTGGTTAACCTTGATCAGGATGGAGTTTGCGGCACCCATCTTGATGCCCTTCTCAAGGAACTTGACGTTGGTCACGAAGAGGTCGTCACCCACAAGCTGGCACTTCTTGCCAACCTTCTCGGTGAGCTTAACCCAGTTGTCCCAGTCGTTCTCGTCAAGACCGTCCTCGATGCTGTCGATAGGATAGGTGTCAATCAGGTGCTCGAGGAACTCGATCTGCTCGTCAGCGGTCAGCTTCTTGCCGTTGGGATCCTTCTTCTTGCCGTTCTTGAGCTGCTTGTAGTCATAGAACCACTTGCCGTTCTCGTTGATGGCGAACTCAGAGGCTGCGCAGTCCATTGCAATGGTAACCTGCTCCTTCGGCTTGTAGCCGGCGGCCTTGATGGCCTCAACAATGATGCTGAGGGCGTCCTCAATGCCGTCAAGAGCGGGAGCGAAACCACCCTCGTCACCTACTGCGGTGCTGAGGCCGCGGGCCTTGAGCAGTTTGGCGAGGTTGTGGAAGATCTCTGCGCCCATGCGGATGGCCTCCTTCTCGTTGGCTGCGCCAACGGGACGGATCATGAACTCCTGGAATGCGATAGGAGCGTCAGAGTGTGCGCCACCGTTGATGATGTTCATCATCGGGACGGGGAGAGTGTAAGCGTTGCAGCCGCCAATGTAGCGATACAAGGGGATGTTCAGGGCCTTAGCGGCAGCCTGAGCCACGGCCAGAGATACGCCGAGGATGGCGTTGGCGCCGAGCTTGCTCTTCGTGGGGGTGCCATCGAGAGCGAGCATCTTGTTGTCAATCTCACGCTGGTTGAGGACGTTGAAGCCCTTCAGTGCGGGTGCGATGACGGTGTTGACGTTGTTCACTGCCTTCTGGACGCCCTTGCCGAGGAAGCGGCTCTTGTCGCCATCACGAAGCTCAAGTGCCTCGTTCTCGCCCGTAGACGCGCCAGACGGAACTGCTGCGCGGCCAAGGACGCCATTGTCAAGAGTCACGTCTACCTCGACGGTAGGATTGCCACGAGAATCAAGGATCTCGCGAGCCCAGATTTTTTCAATGATCATTTTCTTGATATTTAAAGGTATTACTTACTCTGTTTGCTCGCCTCGCCGTTGTGCCGCAAGGCGAGACTTGTCGGCGGCTTACGCCGTTTTCCAAGCGGCGAAAGTAGCTATTTCCGTCCTTTTTTCCAAGCAATGGGCTGCTTAGTTTCGCTCGCTCGTGGCCTTTGACGCTCCATAGGCTCACATTGTAAAACTTTTTGAGCTATTTTTGCCACCATGAAGCGCTTTTACCATGTCCCGCCGCGTGGCCTTGTGCTGGCTCTCGTGGCCTTTTTCGCACTCGTGTGCTGCTCCGTGCCGTCCGAGGCCAAGAACCGCAAGGGTGAGGTCTATGAGAATATCTTGGACTTTGGCTCTTGCGGCAGGCACCTCTTTTGGAAATATGAAGACGGGGTGCTGAAAGTCCGCGGGTTTGGCCCCATGGACAATTACACGTCGCCCTACGACGCCCCCTATGCGCCTTTCGCCAAAGACATAACCGCGGTTGTGCTCTCTGACAGCGTCACCAGCATCGGGGCCAACGCCTTCGCGCTCTTTTCCAACCTCACTTCAATCAACATCCCGCGCTATGTCAACCGAATAGGCCAGCGCGCTTTTTATGGTTGCTCCGCGCTAGCGCAGCTAGACCTGTCGCCTTTCGTCGACCGTTTTGGCGACTATGCTTTCTATCGCTGCTCGTCCATCACGTCGTTGCCCATCCCCAAGAAGGTCCGTAAGATCCCTGCGGGCTGTTTCCAGGGGTGCTCGGGTCTCTCTGAGGCCAACATCCCGTCTGGCGTCACGTCGGTGGCTTCTTTGGCTTTCGCGGGCTGCAAGGGGCTGGCCTCCGTCTCCATCCCGGCCTCCGTCTCCTATGTCGATGCGTCCGCTTTCACGGACTGCCCTTCGTTGGCGTCTTTGACTGTCGCGTCAGGAAACCCTGAATATGAGGCTCCTGGCGGTGTCCTTATGACCCGCGACCGCACCCGCCTTTTGCTCTATCCGTCACTCCTCCCTGGCGAGTCCTACGAGATTCCGGCAGGAGTCCGGCAGGTGGCCCAGGGGGCTTTCTTCTCTGCCAAAAACCTTAGGGAGGTCACCTTCCCGCAGGGGCTTGACAGTGTCGGCAACGGCGCTTTCTCTCATTGCGAGGCTCTTTACAAGGTCACGATATATGAGCCTTTTGAGAAATTTGGTATGTATGTCTTTGCCAATTGCCCTAATATCACAGAGATATACATCACTTCCACTGGCGAGGCGTATGCCATCATCGATGGGGTCCAGTTCTCGGTAGACCGCAAGACGCTCCTCTCATACCCGGCCACCCGCAAAGACGAGGAATACGTTGTCCCCGATGGTGTTGAGGTCATTGGACCCAAGTCTTTCGCGTCCAACGTGTCACTGCGGGCGGTCTCTTTGCCCAAGTCCGTGCGCACCGTCTCCAATGGCGCATTCCACAAGTGCGCCATGCTTGAGCGCGTCACGCTGCCAGAGTCGCTAGACAGCATTTGCCGCGGGGCGTTCTCGGAGTGCCAGTCTCTTCGGTCCGTCTCAATACCGGCCGCCACGCGGCTTGTCGGCCCCTACGCGTTCTACCGATGCTCGTCACTCCGCGGCCTGAAATTTGCCGAAGGCTTGGAGCGTTTGGGGCAATATGCGTTCTCTGGTTGCGTCGGGCTGACGGACGTGACTCTGCCCGACGGAATGACTGCGCTGGAGCCTTTCGCGTTCTCTGACTGCGCCCAACTCCGCGCCGTCTCGCTCAATGCGCAGCTAGACACCATCGGCAGCTATGCTTTCCAAGGTTGTTCGTCACTCACGTCCGTTGAGCTTCCGCCAGACCTGCATTTCCTGGGCAAAGGTGTCTTTGAGAATTGTGGCGCGCTCGCCTCTGTCATTCTTAATGAGAACATTCAGGTTTTCCCTCCGCGCCTTTTCAGCGGTTGCAGGTCGTTGGCCCATCTGGTTGTCCCTGCCGTCAAGCCGCCAAGGCTGTTTGACAATCCGTTGCAGGGTGTCAACCTTCGCGCCCTCGTTGTTCATGTCGATGGTGAGTTCCTTGGCGCGTATAAGCAAGACGTGTTCTGGGGTACGATAGAAAATTATGAGACTTTCTCGTTCGAGAAGAAAAAGTGACGCCGTGGCCGTGAACTCTTTCTTGCGCAACGCCAAACTGGCCCTGAAGCTTGTGGGCCTCTTTGTCGCGTTAGTCTTTCTCGGGTTGCTTATGCAAGTTGTCGCCTACCGTTTCGTCCCTGTTACAGACACGTGCTATATGCGCGCCCAGGCGACCAAAAACGGTGTATGCGTCACGCAGCGGTGGATGCCCTTAGAGCGCATCTCTGATGAGTTGCCACTGGCGGTGGTCTCGTCAGAAGACAATCTCTTCACCAAGCATCACGGATTCTGTTGGAGCGCCATAAAGAAAGCCATGAACCGCAACTCGAGAGGTAAAAAGGTTTTCGGGGCTAGCACCATCAGCCAGCAGACTGCAAAAAATGTCTTCTTGTGGAATGGCCGCTCTTGGCTGCGAAAAGGCTTGGAGGCCGTCACCACCGTGCTCATAGAGGCTTTGTGGGGCAAGGAGCGCATTATGGAGGTCTATCTCAATGTCGTCGAGTTTGGCCCAGGCGTCTACGGGGCGGAGGCTGCCGCCCGACGCTATTTTCACCACTCGGCCCAATCTATCGGCCGGCGGGAGGCGGCTCTGATGGCTGCCGTGATGCCAAATCCTGTGAAGATGAAACTGGCTGCGCCATCCCCGTATGTTGAAAAAAGGTGTGGGCAGATAATGTCCCTTATGAGGAAGATTGGCTCCGTGAGATATGACGGAGACTGACTGCGCTCTCAAATACTTAGGTGAATACTTTTTAATATATGTGCTTATCGTGCTGAAAACCAATGTGTATATTGCAATATTGCAAAAGTGGTGCTGAAAAATAATCGCCCGCCCTCTTGCAGATACGGAAAAACTCCCTACCTTTGCACTCGCTTTCGGAAAGGACGGGGCTTCAGAGACGAAAAGTC
>CAKUYZ010000017.1 GCA_934717675.1 uncultured Bacteroidales bacterium | reverse complement strand
ACCCGTCTCCCGCCATGGTCGGGGAATAACGCCGCGGTTGTGGGACCCGGCACGCGGGCCGCCTCTACAGGGTACCCCGCCAGCCTTCCCCCCCCCCCATGTAGAGACGGGTCGTGACCCGTCTCCCGTCACGGTCGGGGAATAATGTTGTGGTTGTTGGAGACGGCATACATGCCGTCTCTACATATTGCCCCGCTTTAAACCCAATTCGGGAAATGCCACGGCACGCACACCACCTCCGCATATCCTCCCGCTCGCAAAATCCCCTCTCCGCCCATTAAAAACGCCGCCACCCCGCCAAAAATCCGCGACCATTTTCACCAGTTTTCCGCAAAACCCCCGCGGAAAAGCAAAAATTTAATTCCTAATAAAAAAAAACGCTAATCATATTATTCTCCCTCTTTAACTTTACCGGCGAGCAAGGGAGTACAGAGGCCCGCGGGGCTGCACTGGGCTGCTTGCGATTTTCTTGAGTAACAATCAAAAAACTGAACAATCATGACAAACACGTCAGGATCTAACGCCGATGGCTTGAAGAACATCGGCGAGCAGCTGGGCAACTTCTTCGGCAGCGCCCTCAAGGGGCTAGACGAGGGCTTTGAGAAGCTCTGCAAAACGATTGATGACACCCTCGATGCGTTCGACAAGGGCCTGGAGAAAGGCGAGGGCGCAAAGAACGCCGAGGCCATTGAGGCCGCCAACAAGGCCAACATCGACTTCAGCGAGGTGGAGACCCTCGACAGCATGACGTTTTTCAACGTGTGCCAGGGGACGATTTTGGAGGAAGCCGATGCTATTGCTGCTTATTGGAATCCGGCAACAGACGGCAAGGCGAATTTCATTTACCTCGCTAACGTGCTCAATAGGCAACTCCTCCCAGTTGAGAAGAATAAATACGCCGTCATCAAGGCCAAGTCCGTAGTGGATGATGTCAAAGAGGTGTTCGGCGATGAGAAACTTGTGATTATTGACTAATTGTTTTAACGCTGTAAATATAGGAAAAGATGGGTGTAATAGATTACATTTTAAATTTTCTTGGGTCTATCGTTGATTGGGTTGTCAAGGTAATCCGAGGCCTGCTTGATTTCTTTTCGAATGTATTGGAATGGTTTAAAAGGAAAGGCTACACAAAGCAGACCGACAACCCATTCATTGCAGATAAAGAGAAGTTGGAAGCAGTGATAAAAAATGCTCCTGTTCGGCACTATGATCTTAAGAGGAAGAAAGGGTTAGTGAGAGGTAATTATGACGAGCGTACGGGAGAAATTACGGCAGAAGACGTTGAGAGTGACGGCTTCGATGCAGAAACACGGGAGGCTTTGGGCAATGAACCCCTTGTTCTGATTGATTAGAAAGGCAAATCATATGGAATATTTAAGGAAGTTCTGGGTTTGGCTATCTGGCTTCTTTTGCAAGAAGAATGTGGGAAATCTTGTAGATCCTCAAAAGGCTCCGAACGAGGTAGCTGTATCAACGATAGATGGACAGAACAACTTTGCAGACGTTCTGGCTTGGTTCAATAACAAAAGAAGTGAGAATGTCCAAGATGATGAGTTCTTTGTGGCTGATTTACGTAGTCTAGACGAGGGACAGCTTGGCTTTTCGTTCACCGTGAAGGATCCGCTTACTAAGCCATTCGCCTTGCTAGTAGGAGTGTTTCACAAGAAAGACAATTCCATAGAGGCTGAGGTGTTTCAATGCGATGCCTTGGATGCGGAAACCAAAGAGGCGCTTGGAAATGATAGGTTTGTGATTATTGACTAAAAGATTGAATTCCGTATGGGGTGGTTAGATTTACTACTTGGAATAGCTGTAGGTGTTGGAACTGTTGTCTTGGTTCGCAGTTACATCACGAAGCAGGAGATCCGTAAGCAGGCTACTATTCGTTTTAAGGAAGTGATTGGAAATGCAAAGCATGTAAATAAAGGGCTTAAGGAGCCTTGTGCGCGCATAAACAATTTGTCGCAAAAATCGGTAGGTGTCGGTCTTTACAACTTTGGAGAGGAGTTGGGTTCCTTAAAAATCGAGGCGAGGGATGGTGTCGACCCAGATTTGCGAGTTGGTCAGGTTATTCCTCTCGAAGTGTAATACCCAATGAGTTCTTATGAGTCTTTTTAGTTCTTGGTTTAATCCTTTCCCACAGCCTTCACTAGAGAAACTGAGGGATGTTATTTCTAGGGCCCCTGTTCGTAGTGTCAGTGTGGGAATATTTAAATCCCCCAAAGTAACCCTTTACAAAGAGGACGGAAGCGTGGTAGGAACAGTTGACTTGCGGCTTGACTCTTATTCCGATGCCAACGTCCGAGCCAAACTCATGGAGCTTAAGCCGGCGTTGCATATCTACGCCTACAAGGTGGTTGGTGATGAGTCGGGCCATCCTTTCGCTGGCCAGATAATGGTGTTGTAGCGCAATCTTTACGCAGCCGTCTCCCGCAAACGGAGGCCATCGCAAACATTCAAATCCATTCTTTTATGGGAAAAGTTAAAGTGATTCTCTACAGAAAAGACGGTTCAAAAATAGGCAAGCTGGAGCTTGAGTCAGACAAAGACATCCGTGAGCAACTTCTGCCTCTGAAGTCGCAATTGGGGATCTATGAGTACGAAGTTGAGCTATCTTGGAGCCAAAAAATCATGCTTAAAATGCTTACGCTGGCATTAGAGCCAAGGCCATGTGTAGCGCCGCATAATGTGGGTTCGGAGTCTGGTCGAATTGTTTTATAGCCACAGGTATGGCGTTCCCATTATATAACTGAAAACAATATCTATGAACTACGAGATAGACAAAAAGAGCCTCACGTCCGAGCAACGCGTGTGGCTAGATAACCTCAACACAGGCCTCTTGGCGGAGCTGCAACGCTCCGTCAACGTCAACGGCCGAGCCTCGCTCTCGCTCACGCCCGCCATGACCGTGACGGCGCGCAAGGCCGGGGCCGCATTCCTCACCCTTGAGTCCAACGCCAGTTTCTCCGTCAGCGGCAGCCTGGCCGTGGCCTCCGACGCGCAGAGGTGGCTGGATGGGCACACCGAGGCCGAGCCGGACGGCTTCGCCCTGCTCGTGAAGCTCTCTTTCGCCGCCAAGACGGCGCCCGCCCCGCGGCGCAAGGACGCCGATGACGACAAGAGGCCCGACTTCGTGCCGGTCAAGCCGCGCTACACCTTCGACCAGATCATAATCCCCGACGACACCCGCCGCCAGATTATGGACGCCCTGGCCGTGGTGCGCCACCGCGAGCTGGTCTACGACACGTGGGGCTTCAGCCAGTGCGACCCCACGCCAAACAGCATCTTGAGCTTCTACGGCCCCCCGGGCACCGGCAAGACCATGTGCGCCCACGCCATTGCCGCATATCTCCAGAAGCCGCTCCTCGCCTTCAACTATGCCGAGATAGAGAGCAAATATGTGGGCGAGGCCGCCAAGAACCTCAAGAAAGCCTTCGCCACGGCCACCGAGATGGACGCCGTCATGTTCTTTGACGAGGCCGACTCTTTCCTCGGCAAGAGGGTGGAGAACGTGCAGAGCGGCAACGACCAGTCGCTCAACTCGCAGAGGTCGCAGATGCTCATCTTGCTGGAGGAGTTCCGCGGCGTGGTCATCTTCGCCACCAACCTGCAGACCAACTTCGACAAGGCCTTTGAGAGCCGCATCCTTGCCCACATCAAGCTCGACTTGCCCAACCGCGAGGCGCGCGCCGCCATTCTCCGCGGCCTCCTGCCGGAGCGTCTGCCGCTGGCCGCCCCTCTGACGGAGGGTGACCTGCTCCAGGTCTCCGACAAGATGGAGGGCCTGGCGGGCCGTGAGATAAAACAGGCCGTCAAGCAGCTCCTCTTCCGCAAGGCTGCCGAGGAGGGCGCCGAGGCCCGCATCTCCGTGGCCGACATCCAAGAGGCCATGGAGGCAAAGGTGGCCGAGAAGACTAACCTTGAGGCCGAGGCCGAGGCCAACAAGCAGCGCGAGCGCGAGCGCAAAGAGAAAGCCGTGATGGAGGGCTTCAAGCGCGACGCCGAGCGCAAACGCCGCTATCTCGACTCCATGAGCCTGGAGAGCCTCCAAGACGCCATCAAGCGCAAAGAGGAGGCCAAAGAGGAGGGTGGCCCCGGGGCGCCCGCACAACCGGCGCAGCCCGAGCCTCCCGCCGAGCCGGAGCAACCCGCAGATGCAAAATGACATAAGTGTGGCGCGGCACGTCTTGCCGCGCCGCGCTTTTTGTTTATGGCTGTGAGTGTGTATCGCGTGCGTGCCAAATTATGTGTATGCGGTGAAAATGTGATTCGATAGGCGCGCGTCTGCGGGGATTTATGCCAAAATTCCGTCAAAAGCCCGCGGATGAGAACAAAATTGCGGATGTGAGCAACATTCATCCAAACCACGGGAGGCGTGGTGGTGTATAATGGCAAAAAAAGAACAACAATATTATGGATGACGAAAAGAACTTGCCATTGGCCGAAGGTTATGGCGATGGCGAAGAGCCGATCAATGGCGACTGGGAAATCACCCCTGTCTCCGAAGACGGCAACGGCCTCGTCTCTGACGAAGAGCCGATCAATGGCGATTGGGAAATAACCCCTGTCTCCGAAGACGGCAATGGCCTCGTCTCTGAGGAAGAGAGACTGTCTGCCTTGCAGATTGCGGGCCTGACGAACGAGGAGATAGACGCCCGAATAGGCAAACTGGAGCAGGATCTTGTGAAGAGGTGGGAAAACCATGAGCAACTGGTGCGTGACCTGGAGGCCATGGGACCCGCCCCCTCGCGCAGGGATGCTCTGGTCGATGCCGTAAAGGACGAGTTCGGGTCGGTGCAAAATGCGGCCTCCTTTATCAGATGGCTGGTCACTAAAGGCCCAACGCCACAGCAGAAGCTGGTTCAGGTGGGTGTGATAACCTACAACATCGTACGCAAACTTGCGGCCTGTGTGGCCGAGATAAGGCGGAGGGAGATGGTTGTCCGTCAGCAGATAACCGAGGGCAACGTCATCCTCTCCAAGACGGAGGAAATCAAAGACCTCTCGCGACAAAAGACCTATAATACCATGCGAGACGTTGACAGCTCCATCCGCAACCGTCATGAGCAGGCCGATGCGGCCATAAATGACGCCACTCAGCGCATTGAGGCCAACGCCGAGCAGATCCGCAAATATGCCGAGGAGGCTGACTCCATGTCGTCCGAGGCAACTGGGTTCGATGACAAATTCAATAACGCATTGAATGATATTCTCAGGGGTCTTAAAGATTAGAAGTAAAATATGGCAAACCTAGCACAGTATAGACCTCATAGCTTTGAGGTTGCGAAGCAGAACATAAACTATAAGGCGAGCAGGATGAGTCCTGACGTGCAGCTTAATTCATTTGAGACACAGGGAGCGATGTTTGGCCTTATGGATCATAGGGTGACAGGACCTGAAATTAACAGTCAGCTTGTCAGGCCTTTGCAAGGCAAGCTGACTGCCTTGACGACAGATATCAGAAATTTGTTCGATATATTCCACGATACTTATAATGCCTTGGAGTCGCTTGACAAATATTACATCAGTGGCATTGTCGATGGAGTAAACAAAGCTATCGCTGCTAGCGAAGAAGCGAAATCCGCCGGCCAGACAGCTCTCAAAGCATGTGCGGAGAATAAAAAGGCGCAAGATGGAATTCTCGCTACGATGGGTGCTTTAGGACGGGTGGCTGACGAATTCAAAAACTACAAGCAACAGACGAATGCCACTCTCAACTCGTTGAAATATAGCCTTGACAACATCAATGCGGCGGTCGGCGGGATTCAGAATCTCAAGCATGATATGGCCAATCGGCAAAGCGAATTTGAAAATCGTATGCAAGGAGCCGCGTCTCAGGGCGTAAGCTATGCCGCGCCGCAACAACAGCCCATAGCCGCCTACATCATCGCCAGCGCCGCCCTCGCCATCAGCATCGTGCATATTGTGCTGAGCGCCTGCGGGATACTCTAAAACTAAAAACTTCTGAAGTTATGCCAACAGTGTTCAAAGTATGGCCCAAGAGGGTCAAGAATTCCAACGGCCAGGTACTGACCCCTGAGATGGCCGTCATCGTCACGCTGCCCACGCCGGCCAGCACGCCGTTCGCCAATGGTGCCAAAGAGGTCAAGGCGGAATATATGCGCGCCTACGGCTACGACTACGTCAAGAGCTGCTGCTCCGCGTTCGATTTTGATTTTCAGAAGATCAGCTAACCGGTTTCATTCGCGAAAGATATGAAATACACATTCTTGGGCTTGGTGGCCCTTTTCGTGGTGTCTTCTTCCTGCGCCCGTTCCAACAATGACCGGCAGGAGACCGCCTCAGGCACGCAATATGCGGAGACCGACCCCTCCGCGCCTCAGGTGGTGCGTCTCCAAGGCTTTGAGTACCAAGGCGACGGCTACGTCAGCACCGTATATTTCCTCTTCGATGACAAGGGGCGCGTCCGTGGCTGCAACGTCCTGGGCGGTGAGCCTGTCTTCGTGATTGATTGGGATGGCCATGCCTTCTATCCCTACTTCGGCAGCGGCACGTTCAAGACCGACGCCGATGGCCGCATAACGGCATTGAAGGTAAAGGGCTATGAGGACGGCAAGGTAAGCTCCGCCACATTCACCTACGATGCCCATGGCCGTCTGGCCTCGTGGAGCACCAGCGGGGCGCAAGGCAGAGCCGGGGGCAAGTACAAGCGCGACGCTGAGGGTCGCATCGTGGCCATGGCGGAAAACGGCGAGGCCATGCGCTCTGTCAAAGGATATATAAGCTACGGCACGCCCAACAAGCATGGGCTGCACACCGTGGGCGAGGCTGACTTCTTGTTCCGCACGAACAGTTGGGGCGATGCCATACCCGCCCTCTTCGAGGCCGGCCTCCTTGGCGCGGCTTCCAACTTCCTCATCACGGGCGAGGGCAGCGAGGAGAACAGCTACGAGGTCAACGCCGATGGCCTCATAACAAATGAGGAGATTGTCTCCAAAGACCCCTGCACCTACCTCTACGCCGACGACTTCACCGTCTCTGACGGATATGTGGGCGAGGCCATCGCGACCACCTCACGCATACGGTGCAAGACCATCAGGGAGGAGTATTAGTCATATTGAAAACGTCATTAAACAACTTAGCGAATGAGAACTGTAAGAAACCTGCTGGTGCTGGTGATGGCCGTGTTCATCTTCGCCTCATGCTCACTTGTCAAAGGACCTAAAAATTCGGAGACTGACAAAGTTAAGGGCTTCGTCTACGCCAAAATATGGGACTATGACTTGGAGAACAATCCTAAGGGTGCTCTCATAAGATCTTTTGCAACTTCGTTTGTCGGTGCGTGCAATACCCCGATTGAGACAAGAACCGCGAACACCGATGTTGTTGAGTGGAACGTTAATTCTGACGAAATCTCATCAGACTATACCGGGTTCCTTGTGACATATAGGGTGACGCTTAATGATGGAACTTCCTATTATGCGCTCATCGACCTCCTTGAGTTTGACGATGGCCGATATGAGGCTCAACTGATTGCCATAGAGAACACCCTCTCGGCGATCAAGGCCTATATGGACTAGCCGTATGGCATCTGTGTGTTCCCTCCCCGCGTCGCATTGCGACGTGGGGAGTTTTCTTGTGCGCCAGGCCTCTGCGTAACCCGTAAATAGCTATATTTGTGACGAAACGCCAAAGACGAAGTTGCCAATGTCAAGATTCATCAACCCGTTCACGGATGTCGGCTTCAAGATCATATTTGGCCAGGAGGTGAACAAAGACCTTCTGATAGACTTCTTGAACCAGCTGCTCAAGGGCGAGTATGAGGTCACGAATCTCACCTTTGCGGACAAGGAGATGCACGGGGACTCTGTTGACGACAAGTCTTGCATCTACGACATCTTCTGCAAGACGTCCAAGGGCGAGATGATAATCGTCGAGATGCAGAACTCCCGTCAGGTCTTCTTCCGCGACCGCGCCGTCTACTACGTCTCCAAGGCCATGGCCTCGCAGGGGCGCAGGGGTGGCGGTTGGAACTACGAGCTGAAAGCCGTCATCGGAATCTTCTTCATGAACTTCGTGATGGTGCGGGAGCTGTCCGCTGAGGGCCCAGTCCCCGCCCGCGGCGCCAAGTTCCGCACCGACATCGTCTTGGCGGACAAGGACGACGGCGTCCCGTTCTCGGACAAGGTCAGGATGATATTCCTCCAGTTGCCCTTGTTCACCAAGGAGATAGCGGATGAATGCGAGACAGATTTTGAACGTTGGATATACATACTCAAACATATGGAGACACTAGAGAGAATGCCCTTCGAGGCCAAGAAGGCGGTCTACGCCCGCCTGGCGGAGATATGCGCCTCCGCCAAGCTGTCGGCCAAGGACCGAGACCGGTACGAGGCGAGCCTCAAGGCCTACCGCGACGCCAAGGCCCTCCAATATTACTATGACAACGCCGAGAGCCTGGCCTTCGCCCAAGGGGAGGCTCATGGCATGGCCCAGGGGGAGGCCAATGGCGAATCGAAAGCCAAGACATCCATAGCCAAGACGCTCTACCAGATGGGCATGCCCGTGGCCAAAATAGCCGAGGCCACGCGTCTCACGGAGGCCGAGGTCCTGTCCATCCTGCGGTAACGCGTCCGCAGTCTTTTCTTCTTGCCTTTCTACTCGGAATCCCGCGTGGATGAATGGATTTACTCTGTTCAAACCACGCGGATGTGCGAGATTACGACCGCATGAGGAGAAAAATTGTAAAGGTATTCTGCCATACGTGGCATAATACGGTGGATATGATTTGGAAAACCATCATCATGCGTTGGCAAATGCTGAAGCTTGAGCATAAACAGCCATAAAAATATTGAATTTTTAATTTGTGATATTATGGAATCTACGACAATTAAAGAGTTATTCGGAACACGAAATATCCGATTTGTTATTCCTGAATACCAACGCGCTTACGCTTGGGGAGAAAGGCAATTCTCGCAGTTTATTGAAGATTTGAGAGGATGTGATGAAAATTACTATTTAGGTCATTTTTTGTTTGAACGAAGTGGCGACACTTTATATGTCATTGACGGACAGCAACGTCTAACCACATGCATTATCTTTTTTAGTACATTGGTGAATGCTTTAAAACATCGGCACAAGGAATGGGACAATGATGAAAATGCCGATGACATCAAGAACTTGTTGGAGGACATTACCGACTACTATTTGAAGGATGTAAGGCGCAATAAGCAGAAATTCATGACTGTGCCTTATGACAATAATTTCTTTGTGGATGCAGTCATTGAATACAAAAAATCTGTTTCAGAAGAAGATTTGACATCAAAGTCAGAAATCGCCATGTGTAAAGCGCGCACATACTTTGAAACGGAATTAGAGAAAGTGTCTATACAGCAAATGCTTTCTTGGATTAGTACGTTAGAGAATGCATCCATTACCACTTTTATCGTTAAGGATAAATTGCAGGCGACACAAATTTTCGTATACCAAAACGACAGAGGCAAGAAATTGACCAATCTGGAAGTTCTCAAAGCCTATTTTATGTTGCAGATTTTCCGCATAGAAAATAATGAGGATGATATACACTATATAGAAAAGGCTTTTGAAGAAATATACCATAACATTGTACTTGTTTCTGTGGATGAAGATAGTGTCCTCAATTTTTATTGGAGGGCTGTAGGCCCCAATGGATATTATAGCGAGAAAGTTGTGGGCGAGGTCAAGGATTGGCTTAAATCCATTTCAAGAGAAGAACAAACAAAACAAATAAAAAGTTTTGTCAAAGGCCTGTCTAAAGCTTTTTACCTTGTCAAGCAGATAGAGCAAGATAATTCTTTCTATACTGCAAATTTGAAATGTATGAAAAATATGGCTTTCCCGTATCCTATGCTTATTAAAGCCAAATTGTCGGATGTTAGCGAAGAAGTGTTCATGCGCCTTATCAAATTACTGGAAAATCTGACGTTTCGTCTGTTGGTTAGAGGTGGACGGGCTGATATAACGAGTAGATTGCAGGAGGTCATCCAAAATGCGAACGACACGGAAAGTTTTAATGAACAGATAGATTCTGTGAAAAGGAAACTAAACAATGATTTGTGGTGGGGGTATTGGAGCGACACGGAAATGCTCAACCACGTTAAGAGCAGTTGGTTTTATGGCAACCGTGTGGACAACTACTTGTTATGGAGATATGAACAGTATTTGTGTAATGATAATTATCCCACTCCTAAGGTTTCTTATGCGGATGTCATTTCCAACGAAAGTATAGAGCATATAGCCCCACAGACGCAAGCCAATCCTTTAGAAAATGGTTATGGTATTTATGAGGATAAAGAAAATCCTGAGGAGGGAATCGTTTCGGGCGAATGGATGAATTGCGTTGGAAATCTGATGTTGATGGCTGGACGGCAGAATAGTTCTTTAGGCAATCGTCCATTTGCCGATAAATTGCATACATATGGGAAAGACAATCTATTGAACCAGCAAAAAGAGATAATAGAGTTTGTAGCGGACAAAGAACATCCCGTTTGGGATAAGTCAAGCATAGAAAGACGTCTTAACAAGATTGTCAATGCGGTAAAAGAGATTTGGAATTTGGACAACATATGAGTTTGACCAGGTTTGAAAAAGATCTCAGTCTCCTGCGGTCATACGAAAATGCAGCTCACGCCGGAGTTGGAAGAGGGCGTGGCCAACTTCAAGCAATCCCTTGAGCAGAAAGGCCCTTGGGGACACCTTATGGCTTCTGGCATCTCGCTCGCCCAAAGTTTCGCCCAGCTCAACGCTGCAAAGCGGCAAGGCGAGATTGACAGAAAGAATTATGACCAGGAGTGTGAGAAGATAAGGGAAAAACTGCGGGCTTATTTGGCGCAAGTTGATGACAAGAGCGAGTTCCTCCGCGAGTTGATGCGCAAAGCCAACTTGGCCAGCACGCCCGAAGAGCGCAAAGACGCCCTCATGCTCATGTCCGAAGTCGGAGGTCTGAAACTGTCTGATGGCGAGTTCGAGGATTTCCTCAGTGGCAAGCACCAAATAGAACTTTAAAACAAAACAATGAATAACGAAAGAAGATCGCTGGCCGATAGCGACATAGATCTTGATTTTGAGGATGAGGATGCGAAGATTAACGCCATCCTGCAGCAGGAAGAGAACAGGGTTCAGGCCAAGCAAGAAAAGAAGCAACGCCTCCTGCATGATAACCCGGTCTACGCCCTTATGGACGCGATTGCCACCTATATGGATAAGTATTGCCTAGACCCAATCCTAGGCTTTTTCTTCCCAGGTGTCGGAGATGTCATCACAGGTGCCTGCGTGCTGCCATATCTCTATTTCAGCCTCGCGGAGGTGCATTCCATCCCACTTGCGCTGGCCGTGCTGAAAAACGCGATGGTGGACGTGCTGGTTGGCGCGGTACCCTGGATCGGAGATTTTCTGGATTTATTCCATAAGTCGAACAAAAAGAATTTTGAGCTCGTCAGAGGATACATCAACGATGATGCGGAGACCATAAAGAAAGTCAACGAGGGCGCCCTGATCGCGCTCGTCGTCATAGCGGTTCTGGGCTATGTGTCATATAAGCTCATATCATGGACGGTAGGCATCGCCTCGTCCATCTGGGATTTCATCTCGTCCCTCTTCTAGCCAGACAGACCATCGTCGCCTAAGAGGCGACACGCGGGCGAGCCGCGCCAACTCCACTAGTTGGCGCGGCTCGCTTCTTTATTGCCGTGCCCGTCGCGCCCTGTTTCCCCTCAGCCATTGCTCATTTTCCGCGGGGTGGGTGGTCAATATGGGCATAATCCCCGCGAAAAAGTGAAAATAAAATACCGAATAAAAAAAAACGATAATCGCATTTCTTCAGTCATTACCTTTACTCGCGAAACAATGCCCTGCCAAGTTTACCTTCTTCTCTATGCGGGCAAACAGAATATGGCAAGGCTGTAATTGTAAACGTTAAACCTAAAAATCATGTTACCGTTATTATTACTAATTCCTCTTATTGTTGGAGGTACATTACTAATTAAAAGTTTTTGGGATTGGCTCAATGAGGATACCAAAGAGACTCTACGTGTGTGCAGAAAACTCGTCATCTTAGGAGATCGTGGAAGCGGCAAGACAACCCTGTGGAAAGGCTTGAGAGGCTTGAGAGCTTCGGGTGAGTACACACAGACGATGGGACTGGAAAGTGTTGACAGTTTTAACTTTAATGTTAATGGGCGTCAGGTGACAATTGAAAAAGGAGCTGACATCGGTGGGAGTGACGAGCTCGTTGCCCCTTATTACAAAAAACTCTTGGCTGGCGAAGAAGCTGATAGTGCTGGGGTAGTAACCCTTGGCATATTTAACGACAATTTCACCATCTTGGCTTCCAGCAAAACGGTTGTCTTCTACTTGGTCTCGGCCGCAGATCTGATGAAGGATGCGCGGAGATGTTCCCTTACAAATGTTCCGCGTCTGCGCCTGTGTCAGAGCGCTCTCGGAGGAAACGGTGCCATCATTTTGCTGCTCACCCAAAAGAACAGATTCATCAAAGAATATGGCAATGGCTCAATGAAAGAGCTCATAAAAAGGTCTCATTCATATTTTGGCCGGTATGGCGATGGCCACATCCCCGTTGAATTGACAAGTTCTGATGACATTGAAAAGATCAAAAAACTAATAATAGGATGAGCTACTCGTTTTTCTATCAAGCCCCAAAGCGGACTTATGCTGACACCCTGATTGTCGATGGCAAGAAGCTGCTGCCAAACACTGTCGAGCGTCAGGAGGCGTTCGAAAAGCTCAACAACGTTGCCTGCGAGTACACTTTCCCCGCGCCTTGGTCCACTCAGTCTTTGCCCGCACGAGAGCGCTCTCATTGTAAGACTTACTTCGCAAAAGGCCATTTCAAAGAACTCGATGACCTCGGCCGTTTTTGCGGTTTTATGTTCTGCTCCGACTTGCCTGCCGATGAG
Source organism: uncultured Bacteroidales bacterium (assembly GCA_934717675.1). Taxonomy (GTDB): domain Bacteria; phylum Bacteroidota; class Bacteroidia; order Bacteroidales; family Marinilabiliaceae; genus W3P20-009. Next base: position 15,394 of record CAKUYZ010000017.1, on the reverse strand, counting down.
GCTTTCGGGCAACTCGTAGAGGTTGCGCATGCTGAGGGTTTTTCGCTCCACCCCGATGTTGAGGCAGTTTTTCGCAAAGGGCTAAAGTCAAAAGAACGTGGGAAAAAACGCTTCGTTTTTTATGCGGGGATGATTATAATCTTAATAGTAGTTTTATGTGTACTAATGAGTTGAAAGATCTTTTGCTCGTAGGCGATGTCTACACTCAGTCTGGTGTCGATAGAGGCTATTACCCTGACCTGACCAAACGTGTCAGCGTGGTGGACATCGATGATAAGGCAGCTCTTGCCAATGTGCCTTTTCACGGGGCGTGTCGCCCTGCCCTGAATTGCCTCTACGCTCGCGATGTGTACTCCAACTCCTATGTCATGATCATGGATGAACGGCAGATGGAGGTGGACAATTCTGATATCTTTGCCAAGTCGAAAGCCGCCGCACTGCGAGGCGCACTGCAGAAGATGGGTGCCAAACGCATTGTTGTGACCAACGGGTTGGAGACTTTCCGGTCTTCCGACGCGGGTGGTGGTGTCAGAGGCGGCAATATCATTGCCAGAGCTGAAGTCAATGCCCGTTACTCTGATGACGCTTCTCTGAAGTACAAAAGCTGCTTGGAGGTAAGCATTCCGAATAACAAGCCCGCTCCCGTAGCTGAGATCACAGATTATATGAATGCGCATTTTCTTAGATGCTCCGATTTCGATCTTGAGAATTTGCTTGACCTGATGAAGAGGGGCGTACTTGCCGGCTCCTGCCAGTCATTGACGGTGGATCTCTTCAAAGAGATGAACTCTGTTTTGGAAATCGCCGCCGGCCTTGACATTAAGCTTTTGGGATTCAAGGCGAACTTTAAGCGTACGACAAGTAATAAAACTCATCAGAGTATGAGTCTCAGAGTCGAGTTCTGAAGCCTATTCTTCTCTTTTGCCTTATGGTATAGGCGCAGCATCAACTGTTGTGCCCCCGCCAAACAACTCGCATCCGCAAGACTTTCTTCGTCAAGTTCTGATCAGACCACGCAGACGCAGGTTCTCCCCATCCCGTGCCACCATCCCGGGCTTTGGCACGGTCTTTTTTGCCCCTCAGCCGACATCTCGAGGCGCGCCTGAGGCCATCATCCGCGGGGCTTTATGCCGTTTTTCGCAATAAACCCCGCGAAAGGGTGAAAAACTGAAACTGTAATAAAAAAAAACGCTAACGGTAATTTCCCGCGGCTTACCTTTGCTCCAATCCCAGGGCCGATGCGGCGTGGCCTCAATGTCGTCTGGGTGCAGTGTGAAATAACAAACAACTAAACAGTTAAGTGTATGAGAAACGTTCTATTGTTTTTTCTTCTCGCCACTTGCCTCTCGCTGAGCGGACGGGTCATGGCGCAAGATGAGGGCATACAGGCTCAAGGCAAAGGCTGGGTGTTGACTAAAGACAGTTGCCTCACAATTACCAAAGATTATGATGGCGACATGATGGCGGCAGTCATTGATGAGTACGACTCCGAAATATGGATGAAACGGCTTATCATTGAGGAGGGAGTGACATCCACTGAGAATTTTAAGTGGGCTTCGAGATCTTACCAATATTGCAATTGGTTATCGTCCATTACACTCCCGCGAAGTATGACCAGCTTGGTGATAATGCGAGAGTATTATGATGAGCTTGAATGTTGGGGAAGGTCTTACTCTTATTTTGCCGCAGACACGGTCATCTGCCTTAGTGAGGTTCCCCCATCTGTTGATAACGGTGTCTTTCTCCGAGGCCATGGAATCCTTCAAGTCCCTAAGGGTTGCATCGAGGCCTACCGGTCATCTGATTGGGCTATTTATTTTGATGCCATTGTGGATCGGCCTGACACCACAGTCGTTATGCAACCATATGGGCGCGGGTGGGAGATTAAGGACGACTCCGTGCTTGTGATCAATAAGGACTACGTCTGGCCTCCTACGGGGAATGATTATTATCAGCAATACGTGTGGCATTATCCTGATGACAAAATAAACACGGTAGTTCTTGAGGATGGTGTCACTTATGTGGGAGATGGTTTTTGCACATGTTTCCGAGGCTACGTAAATTTGCCTAGCACCATTGAGAAGTGGGGTAGTGGCGTTTTTTTTGAGGCGAATGTTTTAGGAGATTTAGTCTTGTATGATGGGGAATGTCTAGGATTTATAAGAAGTATTGAGGGCGATTTGATTATGGCAGGAGGTGAGTTCAATGGTTTAGGTGGTGTGTACTCCCTAGGCGGCGATCTCATTCTCCGAGATGGCCTGAAAGCCATAGGTGACGATGCGTTCAGCTACAGCAGATGGGGAGGCAAGCCCATACCCGCGTTGCCACCGTCCGTTGAGCGAATAGGCGCAAGGGCTTTCAAAGGCCAAAAAGATTTGTGGTCTTTTACCGTGCCGCCATCGGTCATAGAAATAGGCGATGAGGCCTTTGCTGGCACACGCCTCAATAGCATAGACTTGCCGCCATCTCTCCAAAAGGTAGGTGTCGGGGTCTTTGCCGACCGAGAAGAGTGCGCCATATGGGTTCGTTGCTATGCTGTGGAACCTCCCGAGCTCAAGTCTACATATAATTTCCTGAGTTGCACAGATCCCGAAGGAGGGTGGACTATTCTAGACGTCCCAGAAGAGTCTTATGACAAATATGAAGCTAGCCCGTGGTGGGATCTCTTTGCGACTTTTGGGACAAATAGCCTCCCATATGAATACAACTACACCTCCCTCAAAGAGGCCGACCGTGAGGCTGTGCGTGTGAGCGTCAAGGGCGGCGTGGTGAGTGTGTCCGGCGGCGAGCCTTTTGAGGTGTACGACCTTGCGGGCCGCAAGATGCCAAGCGGGCGGCCTTTGCCTGTAGGCGTCTATGTGGTGTCCACTTCGGCTGGCTCGCGAAAGGTTGTTGTCAGGTAACCCCACATCCGCAAGCTTCGCGTTTATCGCGGAAATAAAGGCGCGGGGGAAAATCGCCCCCGCGCCTTTTCCTTTGTTGTCTTTTGCGGCTGCGGGTGTCAGATGACAACAGGTGCTGCGGAAACGAGGAGCCAGCGTGGCTCTAAATTCCCCCCAAAAACCTTATATTTGGGCATCAAGCGAACCATAAGCGAAGGAGTCCATATGACAGAGCTTCTCAACCCGATATACGACGCCTCGTTCAAATACCTAATGGAAGATCAGCGAGCCGCCAAGGTTCTCCTCTCGGCTCTGTTGCGTCGCAAGGTGACGGACATACGCCCCATGGCCCACGAGCATGTCGACAAGACGCGCGACCGCGAGACGGGCAAAGACCTCGGCATCTACCGGCTAGACTACTCGGCCATGGTCGAGACATCCGACGGCTCGCAAGAGTCGGTGTGCATAGAGCTGCAGAAGGTGTGGTACGAGACCGAGATCTACCGATTCCGCAAATATCTCGGCGGGCAGTACTCCGACCCCTCCAATGTCGAGGACGGCACGGGTGTGCCTCGCCACATCATTGCCATCTACCTGCTTGGCCACACCATCAGCGAGACCGACAGCCCCATAGCCTACAGCCACGGCGGGACCCTGACCGACTATGACGGCCGCCCCATAGCCGCGGGCGGGTCGCACGGCGGCTATGGCGGCGGCAAGTTCGTCCGCAGTCTCACGCACGACGTCGTCATAGTCCAGATCCCACGCCTGCCAGCCCGCCCCCGCAACGCCGCGGAACGCATCCTGTCGGTGTTCGACCAGCGCCGCATGAGCCCTAGCGACTATCACGTCATCGAGGTGCCCGACGACTGCCAGGTGAGCGATGACGCCCTGACCATGCGCCTCCGCATAGGCTTGGCGGACAGGAGCGTGCGCGCCAAGATGGACATAGAGATGGAGTTTCAGCAGGAGCTTGAGACTCGCAGCGCCGAGCTCCGCCAGGCCAAGGCGATGTTGGAGGCCAACAAAAAAGAGCTAGCGACCAACAAGAAAGAGCTAGAGGCTAGCCAGAAAGAGCTCGCGACCAGCCAGAAAGAGCTAGTGACCAGCCAGAAAGAGCTAGTGACCAGCCAGAAAGAGCTAGAGGCTAGCCAGAAAGAGCTAGAGGCTAGCCAGAAAGAGCTAGCGACCAACAAGAAAGAGCTAGAGGCTAGCCAGAAAGAGCTCGCGACCAGCCAGAAAGAGTTGGATGCCAACAAGAAAGAGTTGGATGCCAACAAGAAAGAGTTGGATGCCAACAAGAAAGAGTTGGATGCCAACAAGAAAGAGTTAGAAAAGAATCGCGATGAGCTTGTTAAGAGCCGAGAGGAGAGCCTCCGGCTCGTCCGCTCGTCCGCCATCGCCTTGTCAAAAGCGGGCATGGCCGTCCCCGCCATAGCAGCCACGCTTGGCGTGGGGGAGGATGTGGTGAAGTCCGTCCTGTCAAACGGTCAATAGGTCTTTGCGCCATGGCGGAGCATAACGACCTCGGCCGTTTGGGCGAGGATGTCGCGGCGGCCTATTTGGTCGAGAGGGGCTACAATATCATTTGCCGAAACTGGCGCCATCGGCATAAGGAGGTTGACATTGTGGCAATGGATGGCGATGTGCTTGTCTTTGTTGAGGTCAAGACGCGCTCGGCGGCCATGGCGCCTTCAGACCTTGTGTCGTTTGCCAAGGTGAGATACCTGGAGACGGCCGCCGAGGCTTATATCCGGCAAAGCAATTTCCGCGGCGATGCCCGTTTTGACCTTGTCGTGCTGACGCGAAAGGCGGGAGGTTTCGACATTCTGCTCATCCCGTCAGCTTTCAGATAGTTTGAGGCTTACGTCTTCATAACAAACATCATCTTAAATGTCTAATACATTGCGCAATGCTCATCTGCCGTTAGTCGTCACCTGCATCTTCAGCCTCATAGGTTCTGTTGGCGGCATCTTATATGGTTTCGGGCTTTCGGCCATAAGCCAGTTTAGCCATTCTGAGGTCTCAGACATCCTTACAGCGCAAGGTGTTGAAGCCTCGTCAGATATTGTGGGTGGCGTTTTCGCCATGGCAGGGCTTGGAGTCTATTTCTCTTTTTTTAATGTGGTGGAGATTGTGGGGCTTGTCTTCCTCCTTTTGGGCCGTCGCCTTGGCTTCCATGTCTATGCGGCTTCACAGATAGGTCTGGCGGGTCTCTTTGTCATGGCCTTTGGCCTGGCTGGCGCGCTCACTTTTGTTGTGTGGAATTTGCTGTGGGTGCTTGTCTATCTGCGGCTCACTCGCCTGGCTTTTGATGAGGGGCAAGAACGAAGCCGTTGAATATTATGATGTTGCGGTGCCTTTGGGCGTGCCTCGCGCTGTTTTTGCCGTTCACCGCGCGTGGGCAGTTCTATTCCACTGGCTCTGACCCCCTTGCGCTCCATTGGCAACGTCTGAGTGGCGACTTGTGGAGCATCGATGCCGACACTGCCGCCGCCCGTTGGGCTTTGTGCGCCAATAGCGAGCTCAGTCGCGTGGCTCCGCTCCTATATTCTGACTTCTCTCCCGCCCTGCGTCGCCGAGCCGTCTCCATCGTTGTCCATTCGCGCCATGCCTATTCCAACGGTCTTGTCAGCTGGGCCCCTAAGAGGCTCGAGGCTTTCGCCTATGACGTTGGTGCTGACGATTGTGTGCCGTGGGTGCGCCACCTCATGACGCATGAGTATCGGCATGTCCTCCAGACCCAGTCCACCATCTGCGGCTTTTCCCGTGGGCTATACGCCCTCTTCGGTGAGCAGTCCGTGGGGTTGGTCTTGGGTCTTTTTGCCCCGCGTTGGGCGTTGGAGGGCGACGCCGTGTGGGCCGAGACGCAATACACTTTCGGCGGCCGTGGCCGAGACGCCTTGTTTCTTCAGCAGATGAGGGCTCTTGTGGCAGGCGGCTCCGCGCCGTCATATTCGCAGGCCTATTTCGGTTCCTATGGTCGCCGTGTGCCAGACTATTACCATATGGGCTATCTCATGGTCTCCGCCGTTTCTGACACTCTCGGCAATGCTGTGTGGGGGCGAGCCTTGGAGGCCGTAGGGCGCAAACCGTTCACTTTCGTCCCCTTCCCGCGCTCTTTGCGGCAGCAGACGTCTATGCGTCCCATGGCCCTATACTCTTGGGCCATGGAGCGTTGGGCGGAAGCCTGGAAGACGGAGTCTGCGCGCCGGGCCGACACTCCGTGCCGTCCTATATGGCCGCGCCGCACGGACTATGAGGAGGTTCTTCATCCCACGCCTTGCGCTGGCGGATGGTTGGCTTATGTCTCCTCGCCGGCATCCGTGGCGCATTTCGCCGTCATTGACTCCATGGGGCGCGAGGTGTGGAGGCTGACGCCTTCAGTTCGCAACGAGGAGCGTTTTTGCCTGCGCGGCGACACTCTTGTGTGGAGTGAGCGGCGGCAGCACCCGCGCTGGGTCAATGCGTCAGAGAGTGTCGTCATGATGGCTCGCCTGTCTGGCGGGGCGGCGGCGCGGCTCACCCGTGGAGGCAATTATCACAGTCCCTCGCTCAGTGCTTGCGCAGATTCGCTTGTGGCCGTCTTGTCGGGTCCCGATTTGGCTCATTCCATTGTGGTTGGCAGGGTGGGAGGGGAGCTTGCGCCAGTGCGAACCTTCCCCGTAGGGTGGCAGGCTCCCGAGGTCACGTGGCTGTCGGCCGATTCTCTGTTGGCAGTCATCGTCAGTCCCGATGGTTCTCGGCTCGTGCGGCTTTGTGCCGATGGTTCTGGGCTTGTCTCGCTCCTTGGGCCTCTTCATTCTTCAGTTCGCGACGTGGTCGCTTGCCGTGGCGAGGTCTTTTTCTCAATGGATTCGTGTGGCTATTCCGATGTCTATTCGCTCCGTCTTGCCGACGGACTTTTGCTCCGCCGTGCTGTCGGCAGGCAGGGCGTGCGTAGCCCTCACCCGCTAGCCGATGGCTCCGGGCTTGTTGTCTGTTCCTATGGCGCAAGCGGTTATCGTCCTGTGGCCGTGTCGGCAATGGTGTCAGACAGCTGTGGCGTTTCGCTTCCGGTGGCGTTCGCTGTCCCGGCCGACACTCTTTGCGGCTCTTTTCGGCGTGTAGGGCCGTTTGAGACCCATCTCTTGCCCAATGTCCACAGTTGGGGTCCAGTGGTGGTGGATGCCGCCGCGCAGTCTGTCAGGCCGGGGCTTGGCTTGGCGAGCCAAAACACCCACGGCACCGTCTCTTTTCAAGCGGGGCTAAACCTCTTGCCGGACTATGCCGATGAGCGGCTCTTCGCCTCAGTCTCTTGGGATTGGCTATGGCCGTGCCTAACATTCTCTGGCAAATGGGGCCATGCCGACTATTCTTATTCCGTCTCGCAGGCTCAAGAGTCTGCGTCGGGCGATAAGGAGATGGTCATCACCCGCGTCAATGACCGCTCGCGGCTTTCCCGCCTCACGTTTGGAGCCTCTGTGCCGCTCGTCTTCAACTCTGGAGCATGGCTCCGCGCCGTCACGCCCTCCGTGGCGGTGGACCACCGAAAGTCAACAGGCCTACAGGCGTCTGTTGAGTGCGTCTCGTCCCTTGGCGCGTCATCCTTTAGTGTGTCTCGTTTGCCCGGCAACGAATATCTGTGCGCAACCTATGGCCTTTCGGCCCACCTCTTGCGGCGTATGGCCGAGCGAGACATAGGCTATCGCCTTGGCGCGTCGGTCAGCGCGGTCTATGATGATGCCCGCTCCTTTGGTGACTATGGCAGCCTGCTCTGCCTCACCTCGCGCTTCTATCTCCCTGGCGTTGGCCGTCACCATCAGTTCTCTCTCATGGCCTCGGCGCAGTCCAAGTGGCCTGGTGGCAGGCTGCGTTCCGCCTCCGGCCATTTCTATCGGCGGATGCTCTCGGGCCGCATCGCCGTCCCCTATGGCTTGGCTACTGTGGCGTGTGACAAGTCGGCCTTTTTCCGTATGGCATATGCCATGCCGCTCCTAAATCCCGACTGGCAGCTTGGCCCCGTGGCCTATGTGAAGCGTGTCAATCTGCGCCTTGTGGCGGACTATGCCATTGACCGCCTGTGGAATGGCATGAGCCCGGCTGCTACTCTGCGCCGCAAGACGGCCTCGGCCGAGTTGTGGGCCGACGCGCGTTTCTTCTTGCTCCCGTTCCCGGTCAACATCGGTTGTCGCGCCACGTGGAGGCTCGATAGTCAAGACGTCTGCGCCTCGCTTCTCTTCAGCGTCTCTTTTTTGTGAAAAATAAAAGTGGCGGCAGGGAAAGGATTCCTGCCGCCACTCACCTTAGTGTGCGTTGTCAATTCTCGCCCTTTGGCTGTGGCTTCGGCCCTTTGGGTTTGAAGTTCCGCCTCTTGTGGCTGTTGGCGCGCTTCTCTGCCGTCGTGCCGTTGGGGGTCGCTTGTTCGCCTTGCTCGCGCTTCCGCTGTGGCTTGTCGCCGCGGTTGCCCCGTCCGCCGTCTGGCCTTGGTCTGCCGCCGGATGAGGGCCTCTGCCCCCAGCTGTTGCCGCCTCTGTGGTCGCCGCCTCGTTGGCCACCTTTGGCGCGGGTGTTGGGGTCATACTTGGGTTGCTCGCCAAGTTCCTCGGGCAGTGGCAGTTTCTCCACAGTCTGCTCAATCAGTTTCTCAATCTTGCCAAAGGAGTACATCTCGTCTGGCACAATGAGCGTGAAAGCCTCACCCTTGCTCTGGGCGCGGGCCGTGCGGCCAATGCGGTGCACATAGTCCTCCGCGTCTCGCGGGACGTCGAAGTTTATCACCACGTCAACGTCGGGGATGTCAATGCCGCGGGCAATGATGTCCGTGGCCACCAGCACCTCAATGTTGCGGCTCCTGAACTGGCGCAGCACCTCCTCGCGCTCCGTCTGCTCAAGGTCCGAGTGTATCACGCCAGCGTTGAAGCCGCGCCTTTTTAGCGTGTGCCCCAACTCCTTGACGCTCTGTTTGCGCGAGCCGAAGATTATTATGCTCATGCCTGCGTGAGCCTTCAAGATGTCCATCACCAACGCTCCCTTTTGCGCCTCGTAGACAGGGTAGGCGGCCTGCCGTATGCCGGCGGCGGGCTTGGCTATGGCAATTGAGATCTCTGCCGGGTCGCGGAGGATTGTCTTGGCCAGGTCGCGAATCTTGGGCGGCATGGTGGCCGAGAACATGAGCGTCTGCCGCGTCTCGGTGGGCAACAGCTTCACCACCTGCATAATGTCGTCATAAAAACCCATGTCCAGCATCCTGTCGGCCTCGTCCAGCACCAGGTGGCGCACTTTGCTGAAGTCGACATAGCCCATGCTGATGTGTTGCAGCATTCGTCCGGGCGTGGCAATGACAATGTCCGCACCCTCGCTCAGTGCGGTGCGCTGACGGCTCCACTCGCCGCTGTCGCTGCCGCCGTAGACGGCTGTGGAAGATATGTTCACAAAGTAGCCGAAGCCGCTCATCTGTTGGTCAATCTGTATGGCCAGCTCGCGTGTCGGCACCAATATTATCGTGTCCACCCCGTCGTTGGGGTGGCGCACAATGTCGTCAATTATGGGCAGCAAGTAGGCCGCCGTCTTGCCCGTGCCTGTCTGGGCGCAAGCTATCAGGTCTTTGCCCTCCATCACCACGGGTATGGCCTGCTCCTGAATGGGCGTGGGCTGGCTGAAGCGCATGGCCTCCAGGCTGTCTAGCAGCTCGTCGGTAAAGTCGAAATCGTAGAATTGCATTCGCTAGCTATGTTTTTTAATACACTTTCAGCACCAGACCTTTGAGATATTCGCCCTCGGGGTGGTAGATGTTTATTGGGTGGTCGGCCGGCTGCGTCAGTTGGTGCAAGATGGCCACGCGTTTGTGCGCCATTGTGGCGGCGGTGAAGACCATGGTGCGGAAATCCTCTTTGCTCACCACCTGCGAGCATGAGAAGGTGAACAATATCCCGCCCGGCTCTATTATCTCCATGGCCTTGGCGTTGAGGCGGCGATAGCCTTTGAGCGCGTTTCGCAACACGCTGACGTGCTTGGCGAAGGCGGGAGGGTCTAGCACCATGAGGTTATATTTCTGCTGCGTGTGCTCCATATAATGGAACGCGTCTTCTGCGAAAGCCTCATGCCTTGTGTCGCCGGGGAAGTTGCGCTCCACGTTTTGGCGCGTCAGCTCAATGGCGCGTTCCGAGCTGTCCACCGAGTGCACCAGTTCTGCGCCGCCGCGCAGCGCGAAGAGTGAAAAACCGCCTGTGTAGCAAAACATGTTGCACACCCTCTTGCCCAGACTGTAACGCTCCAGCAAGGCCCTGTTTTCGCGCTGGTCCACGAAGAAGCCGGTCTTCTGCCCCTTCTCCCAGTCGGGGGCGAAGACTATGCCGTTCTCTTTGGCCTCTTTCGCGCCTGCGTGTCCCCACACATAGCTGTTTATTGGGTTCAGGCCCGCCTTGAACGGCAATGTGCCCTCGCTCTTGTTATATATGGCTTTCAAGTCCTCGCCCATCACGTCGCGCAAGGCTTGCTCCACCATGGCGCGGTCTCGATACATGCCCACCGAGTGCAGCTGCATCACGGCCGTCGTGTCATACACGTCCACCACCAGGCCGGGCAGGCAGTCCCCCTCGCCAAACACCAGGCGATAGGCCGTCGTGTCGGGGTTCCCCACTAGCCCCACGTCTTTCCTCAGCTCGTAAGCCTGACGGATTCTGTTGGTGTAGAAACTCTGGTCTATGCGCTCATCGGCGTCGAATGTCAATATGCGCACCGCTATCGACCCTATCTGGTAATGCCCTCTGGCCAAGAACTCGCCGTGAGATGACACCACGTCCACCACGTCGCCCTCTTCGGCCTCGTCCATGTGGGCTATGGCGCCCGAGAATACCCACGGGTGGAAGCGCAGCAGGCTCTGCTCCTTGCCCTGTTTGAGTGTTATCATTTGTGTGTCTGTTACTTGTTTTGTGTCTGTGCTTTGTCGTCTGCCTCCATTGCGCGCTGGCTCTCTAGCTGTCGCCTCACGTCGGCCACGCGCTCACTGTCTGTCACGCCTGCGCTGAGGGCTTTGTATAGTTGGAGAGACACCCACGAGTCCGTTGCGGCATATGTCAGCTGCCCCGGGGTCAGCGTCTCGCCCTCCCAGTTTGTCAGCCGTTGCCTCTTTGACACCCTCACGCCCAGCACGTGAGCCGCCATCTTCTTGAGGCTCAAGTCTTCCACGCCCTTGGCTTCGGCAATGCTCTGCATGTCGATGAAGCCGCCGGGGGTGAAGTCGCGCAGCTTGCGCAGGCCGCGCAGGTCGTCGCGGATGGCCAGGCCAGGCTTCACTATTTCTTTGTTCTCCAAAAAGTGGGCCAGAGCTTCCGTCATGCCCGTCTTGCACAGGCGGATTAGCCACGTCTTGTGCTCGGCTGAGAGCTGAAGCAATGCCACCTTGTAGTTGCAGCCGCGCGTGAAGGCGGGGCGCGTCTCCGTGTCAAAGCCAAGGGCCGGGTGCTGGCTCATCTCCGCCACCGCAGCCTCAATGTCTTCCGCCTTGTCAATCAGCGCTATCTCCTGGTCATATTGGCACAGGGGCAGGAGGTCTATCTCTTCGTTGCTTACTTTCATCGCTTCTTCTTGTTGTCCACCAGCCTCATGCCCATCTGACGCATGAAATATGGGGTCCCGTCTTCTTGCTGTGGGGCGTCTTCTTCTTCGGCCTCCTCCTCTTCCCGCGGGGCGGGCTTCTCGTCCGCCAGGTCGTCTCCGCAATACAGGGCGTTGTTTATTGCGCCCATGGCATTGCAGACTTTTTGCCCCCAATATTCTTTGAATTTGTCCCCAATGCAGGCAACGGCGTCGTTCATCACCGCGTCGTCACCGCTGTGATACTGTTCACAAAAGTTGCGTATGTCTTGATATATGTCCGCCATGTCTTCCGATATGCTGGCGGCTACTGGGGTCTCGCTATATTTAAAGTCCTCTTTGAAGACGGTCAGGTAGTCATCGTGGCTCGTGAGCCGCTCGTGAATTCCGCGGCGGACGGTCTCATATGTCTCATAATCCACAATCTCTGGCAGGTCTTCGTCAGACTGAGCCTTCACGTCGGGCAGCAGCGCGCCTTTCATGTAGAGCAGGGGCAACAGGCGGCTGGCCACGCGCAGGTAGTCGGCCTTGGAATATTTTGGCGCATTTTCGGCAAAGACGCAATATTCGCGCGCCACGGTGGCGAACTCTATCACGTTTTTTGAGTAGACTATCTGATAGTCTGGCTCTTGTTCGTTCTTCTCGTTATCCATCAATATTTTCTGTCTCAATGTCCAGGACCTCGTCAGGCTCTTTCGCTTTGGCTTTTTCTTTGTCTCGCTTGGCGCACCATGCGGCATAGACCACAATTATGGCAAACGCCGCGGCGACCATCAGCAGCCCCGCTGTGCCGCTGTCGTCCATCTCCCAGCTCACGAAGTTGGCGGCCAGGCCGCCGCTGCCGGCCATGACCAGCCCGGCGGCCGCCACGTTGAGCGTCTCGCTGTCCAAGTCTTTGGTGGCCAGGTGGAATATGGTCGGGTACATGACGGACATGCAGCCAGACACCCCTATCATGCACCACAGCCCCGCCTCGTTTGAGAGGCATACGCCCGTCACCGTCAGCGCGGCCGCCAGGGCCGCAGCCAGACCCAGCATCAGGGTGGGACGGACGCGGTCATTCCGAGTCAAGAAGAAAGCCAGGAGTCTGCCCGCCCCGAAGGCCAGGAGGCCAGGCAGCAGCATCCCCTTGGCCACGTCCGCCGCCTGTATCAATGTCCCGCCGCCAGGGCTGGCCATGAGCGTGGCAGTGCCATATCCCACTATGCTGGACCACCCAATGGTCTGCGCCCCGACGTAGAGGAAGAGGCACGCCACGCCCGCCACGTAGGCCTTGTCCCGCGCCAAAGTGCGGATCATCTGACCCGCCGTGCGCTGCCGCGGGGCGTCGGTGTCCGTGCTGTATATCTCCATCATGGCCGTGGCGATGGCAAGGGCGCAAGCCGCCGCGCCAATCCACACAAACGGGGTGGCTATGGTCAGCAAGTCCGTCTTCTGCGCGGCCTCGAAATATATGGGGTCAAGGTGTATGCGCTGCTCTGCGCTGAGCACGAAGAGCCTGCGGTCTATGAACTTGGTCATTATCAGGTAACCGCCAATCCAGCCAGCCACGTTGAACGTCTGCGCCAGGAAGAGCCTGTTCAAGGCCATGTTGCGGCTGCCCATGGTGATGACGAACGGGTTGGCCGACGTCTCCAGAAACGCCACGCCGCATGTCATGGCGAACAGCCCCACCATAAATGGCGCGTAGGAGCCTATCTGCGAGGCTGGCAGGTGGCTCAGCGCGCCGGCGGCGAAGAGGCTCAGGCCCGTCAGCATGCTTGCGCGCAGCCCGAGGCGGCGAGACATTATTATGGCCGGGATGGTCATGAGGGCGTAGGCGGCGTAGTAAAACACATGGAGGGCCGGGCTGAGAGACGCGTCTTTTATGAACACCTTGCCGTATGCCCTGCTCATGGGCTCCGTCATCTCGCTGTTTATGCCCCACAGTGTGAAGCAGCATACGGCAATGCCGTAGAGTATCAGCCTCTCTTTGCGCTTGTTGCTCATCTCCTTCGCCCTCACTTATTTTTTCATCGGCAGGCTCCGCCCCATGCTTGCCGCCATCCACGCCATTATGGCGGGCGAGGTGCGCAGGGCCTCCTCGTCTGGCTCGAAGCCTGGCGTGTGCGCCCCGCACGGCGAGCTGACGCCAAAACGATAGAACACCGACGGGTAGCGTCGGGTGTAATATCCAAAGTCCTCGGCCGTCATGCGCAGGGGCATCTCCTCCACGTTGTCAGCTCCCAGCAGTTGGCGCGTCAGCTCGGCTGCCAGGGGCGTCAGCGTCTCGTCATTTCGCACACAGGGGTAGCCGTGGCGTATCTCCACCTCGGCGCACGCCCCGTAGGCTCCCGCCACGGACTCCGCCACGGCCACTATGCGCTCTTTCATCTTGGCGCGCCACGCCTCGTCCATCGTGCGCATCGTGCCGGCAATGTATACAGTGTCCGGTATCACGTTTGTGGCCCCGTCGGCCTCAAATTTGCCAAAAGACAGCACCATGGGCACCGTGGCCGGCACCTCGCGCGCCACCAGGTGTTGCATGGCCACAACTGTCTCGCAGCCAATCAAGACGTTGTCCGTCAGCAAGTGGGGCATCCCGCCGTGGCCTCCGCGCCCTTTTATGTGGATGTGGATCTCATCTCCGCTGGCCATGTAGGCCCCGCTGCGGAAGCCGGCGTGGCCCGTGGGCATCTCTGCCAGCACGTGGGCGCCTATCATGGCCTCTGGTTCAAAGCCGAAAGCCGATGTCGCGCCCTCTTTCAGCATCAGGCTCGCGCCGCCGGGCCAGCACTCTTCGCCGGGTTGGAATATTAATAGGTATCGGCCGTGGAGTTCGGCCCTGTTTTGTTGCAATATCTTGGCCACCGTCAGCAGCGACGCCGTGTGCATGTCATGGCCGCAGGCGTGCATCACGCCCTCCGTCTCCGACCTCACCTCGTGGTCCGCGGCCTCCGTTATGGGCAGCGCGTCCATGTCCGCCCTCAGCCCAATGTCGTGTCCGGGCTTGCCTCCCTCAATCAGCGCCACGCAGCCCGCGCCTATGGCGTAGCCCGTCTTCACGCTCAGCCCCAGCCCGCTCAGCCGCTCGGCCACGTAGGCGCCCGTCTGCGTCTCGTGAAAAGACAGTTCGGGGTGGCGGTGCAGACGGCGGCGCATGGCCACGGTCTCGTCATACAGGGCCGCCGCCGCGGCCAAAAATGTTTCTTTTGTGAGCATCGTGTCTCCGTCCGCCGCCGAGGTCGCGCCTGGCGGCGTTGTATGAGACAAATTTACCGTAATTATTTGATTTATCCGATTCTTGCCGAGGCTCAAATGGCCGCCCCAACTCCCACTCCGAGGTGGCGCGCCGCGTGCCTGTGGGTGTATCACCTACCGTGATTAAAGGCTTTTTAACAACCACGCCGTTTTAACAGCGGGCGTGGCGGGCTAAACGAAGTGTGCTTTATGGAACAATGTGCCGCCAAAATGACATAGCGATGAAAAATTAATGTCTTTTGTGTCCCGCTTTACGCAGTTTTGCGCGCTTTTGTTGCGTTGAGGGGTTGAAATTTATATGCGGATACCCGTTTCCCCGTATGGCGAAAATATTGCGAATTTGTAACAATATGCAGTGTAACTAGGTTTCGTGCCGCATTTTTATTCAGTGTATGCATATAATATATTTCAATCTGAAAGTCATGTACCATAAGAATGGTAGTTTTCGTAACCGCATGCGGCGTTGTGGCGGGGTGATTGAAACTTTAAGATTTGTTGTGATACGCCTATATTCATTGTTTCTATCTTTGCGAGTGTAGGAAAAGAGGTGGTTCCCGCGGCGCAGGCGGCGGGTTTCGGCGCAAGGTCCGCGGCCTTGCCCCCTTTCTTTATTCCCACAACGTCGTCATTAAGGAAAAAGCAACTGTAATTATAACTGATGAACATGAAACACCTATTGCTATTGTTGACACTGG
>CAKUYZ010000016.1 GCA_934717675.1 uncultured Bacteroidales bacterium | reverse complement strand
CGTGATATGTATGAGCATCATGACGATACATATTTAGAGAAAACAGTTAGTGGCGACACCATACATCACAACGTAAAATGGACAGTTCACTATAACGTGGACATCGATAAAATAGCGGCTGGTGTCAGTTCTAAATATGCCCACACAGAATTAGGTGCTCTTTACCGCGGTTGGGGGCAATTTGCATGGGACGGGGAGGTAGAAAAAATTGACGCCGAGAAGTTGACGTATAATCCTGAAGAATACAACGTCGATGAAAGCACCCTCAAGGATCGCGATGCCATTAGTAGTCTTACTGCAGGTAATCCGCTAAAGGCTATGGCTTACGATGCTGAACACTGTCGTTGGCGTGGCGAGAATGACAATATTTTTATAACGGCCTTTGGTCTGTGCACGTCGCGTATGGGCGAGGCAGAGATTGTTGTAGAAACGGATACTCATCCCTATGGCATTGGTAGTTTGGCGTCAGTCACTCCATACACAAAGAGCGAGAATCATGGTACATCTTTCAATGGCAGCTTTAGTGTGGCAGGACTTGGTGTTAATGGTGGACAATCACGAAGCAAATCCGAGACGTTGACCCAAGTAGCAGTCATGGACATTAATGGTGACCGTTTCCCTGATTGGCTCTATGCGTCAGGAGGTGAAATGACGGGTCGCATTACGAACATGATCGGGCGAACTAATGATGAGCAATGCACAATGCCTAATGGCTTGAATAGTGCCAATGGTAGCGCTAAATCCACATCAGCAGGAGCCTCTGCGTCAACATCGCCAACTGATGATGAGGAAGGAAACAGCGGATCTACAAAATCGAAGGCTCCCGCGAAAAACAACAAAAGCACAGGAACTAAGGGTTTGCAAGACTGTTCTGTTGAACTCGCAGGTGCATCGGAAAGTGCTGTTAGTATAAGTGGCAACTTCTCAAAAAGCGAAGATGAGGCTGTGCGTGACATGATGGACATCAATGGTGATGGTCTGCCTGATATTGTCTACTCTGACGGGACTGTTCGTTTTGGTAAAGGAGGAGCGTTTACTGAAGCTACTGTTTATGGTCAGGAAGCTATTCGCAAGAGTTCATCCAAGAATAAGGCAGCAGGAGGTGGCGTTAGTATACCTATTGTGGGATATGCTTCGATAGGCTTTGGCACAAATACTACATCGAGTGACAATAAGGACAGCTATATCATGCAAGACGTTGATGGTGATGGTTTGCCTGATAAAATTAATGGTAGTCAAGTCGCATTTAACAACGGAATAGGTTTCGATGACTATGCAGACCTCGCTTTGACAGCCAGCGCAAGTACATCTGTTGCCAATACGACTTATGTCAACACAGCTGTACCAGTAAAAATTGGTCCTATATTCGGATTTAGTGTTTACGTAACACCAAATGTCACGGGTTCCTTGTCAAACAGTTTCAGCCGCACAGAACACCAACTATTAGATATTGATGGCGATGGCTATATTGATATGGTTGAAGCGGGAACTTCAGGTGACATTATAGTTCGTAGGAATCAAGCATCACGCACCAACCTTCTGCGCAGCATCACATCGCCTCTCGGCGCAAGGGCGACTATCGACTACGCCCGCACGGGCAACACCTATGACCAGCCGCAGAGCCGCTGGGTGATGGGCCGCGTGACCACCGAGGGCGGTGACAAGCGCAACGGCGCGACACGTTTTGCGACAGCCTTTGAGTATAACGATGGCTACTACGACCGCCGTGAGCGCGACTTCTTCGGTTTCGGAGAGGTGAAAAGCACACAGCTCGACACAGAGAATGGCGACAAGCCATATCGCACCACGGCTCAGGTCTACGACAACCGCGCATACGAGACACGCGACCTCGTCAAGGAGACCACGGTCACTTCGGCGGACAGCAGCTTGATAAGCAAGACAGAGAACACCTACGCTAAGAAATCCGTTCACGACGGCAAATCGCTTTTTGTCGCCCCGAGCCAAACAAAGACGACCACCTACGAAGGCACGGAGAGCCTAAGCATATCGGAAAGCTACGCCTACGACGAGCGTGGCAACGTCGCGAGCTACACCAGCACGACGCCTCTCGACAGCTACACGACGGAGATAAAATACCATTCGCTAAGCGACAAGAACATCTACACACGCCCGTGTGATGTCAATGTAAGCGCGGACGGC
The DNA here is from genome assembly GCA_934717675.1 of uncultured Bacteroidales bacterium. GTDB lineage: Bacteria > Bacteroidota > Bacteroidia > Bacteroidales > Marinilabiliaceae > W3P20-009. The sequence goes on along the minus strand of CAKUYZ010000016.1, from coordinate 26,760 downwards.
AAGACGCTTCGCCACACCACTTCGCAGGTGAACGGCGTTGGCGACCTCACGCAAATTGCCCAGCTTGCTGACGGCGTGAAGGCAACCTTCGACATGGAGCGCGACGAGTATGGCAACGTGACCAAACTCACTCGTCCGCAGAATGCGGGTGGACAGCGTTTCTTCCGCTCGTACACCTACGACGATACGCACCACACCCTCGTAACGAGCGTGGCGGATGCTTTCGGCTATAGCTCAAGCACTGAATACGATTTGAAGTGGTGCGCACCCACCAAACACACTGACATCAACGGCAATGAGATGCGCTACACCTACGACAGCCGCGGGCGCTTGACAAGCGTTGCTGCGCCATACGAGATTGAAGCGGGCGGACTGCCGACAATAGGCATTGAGTACGACGACAAAAACCACATTGCCAAGACAACAAATTATGACGCCAAGACAAAGAACTCGATAGTTACTTACCTCTTCACCGACAACCTAGGGCGGGCCATACAGACCAAGAAGAGCGGTGTGGTTGATGGCAAGGAGGTGATGATAGCTTCGGGCGTGGCGGAGTTCGATGCTTTCGGACGCAAAATAGCCGAAGTACAGCCTGTGACTGACAACACGACCGCACTCAACACGAGCGACATTCTCAATCCGACCATTACAGAGTACGACACTCAAGATCGCCCAGTGAAGGTGACGTTGCCTGATGGCACGGCTTCGACTGCTTCTTACTCGATTGTTGAGGGGTACCTGAAGACTGTTCAAACGGATGCAAACGGACACGTAACGGATAGCTATAAAGACATTCGCGGCAAGGACCGCAAGACCGTGCAACATGCCGACGGACAAGAGTTTGAGACGATCTTCTACTATAACGCTATTGGTGAACTGCTCTCCGTAATCCACCCGAACAAAGAGGTAACGACCTATGAGTACGATGGCTTAGGACGCAAGACCTCAGTGAACCACCCTGACGCGGGACTGACTACTTTTGAGTACGACGCGGCAGGCAATATGACAGCCAAGCAGACGCCGAACTTGCGCACCGCTAACGGCAAGATACAGTACACCTACGACTACGAGCGCCTGAGCGAGATAATCTACCCGAAGAACATCTACAACCGCGTCACATACACCTACGGCGACGCGAGCGAGACGAAATATAACCGCGCAGGACGCCTCAAGCTTGTCGAGGATGGCAGCGGCGGCGAGGCGTACTACTATGGCAAACTTGGCGAGGTGACCAAGACTATCAAGTCGATTATCCTTGCTGAGACAAATATCCGCACATATATCTGGGAGGCTGATTACGACAGCTGGAACCGCATCAACACGATGACCTATCCAGACGGAGAGGTGGTAAGTTATGCGTACGACAAAGGCGGAAACCTCAACTCCATCACCACAGAAAAAGAGGGTGACGTGCAGACTCTCATAGCCGAGCAACGCTACGACAAATACGGCAACTTGACCTGGCGCAAGATGGGCAACGGCACAGAAACGAAGTACGATTACGATGAGAAACGCCTCCATCTGAACACCATGAGCCTCACAAGCAATGGCATGAAGATGATGGAGAACGTCTACAAATACGACAATGTCGACAACATACTCGGCATCTCTAACGCTGCCGCTCCAACGGGTGAGATTGGAGGCGCATACAGCCACACATACGCATACGATGAACTCAACCGCCTGATCAGCGCAAGCGGGAAAGTCAAGGACAAGAATTACGAGTTGCTTATGCGCTACGACGTGATGAGTAACCCGTTGCAGAAAGACTCGGTAACATACGAATACAACACGCCAAACCACCCGAACGCAGTAAGTAGCGCAGGCGGCAAACTCTTCACTTACGACGCCAACGGCAACCCCATTTCAGTAGAGGACACCACAGCCAACACGCTCCGCGTGATGCAGTGGGACGAGGAGAATCGCTTGCAGACGCTTGGCGATGATGGCTACGTTTCAAGATATACTTACAACCACGCTGGCGAACGCGTCGTCAAGAGCCACGGACCAACGACAGTTGCTTTCGTAAACGGCGCACCGCAAGGCATTTTGTGGCACGACAAGGACAACTGGACGATGTACGTGAGCCCGTATATGGTAGTTAACGCCGACCGCTTCACAAAACACTACTATGCAGGCAGCCAACGCATTGCGAGCAAGATAGGCGCAGGCGAGTTCAACAACCTTTACGATGCCTCTAAAGCTTGTGTGACGGCAGGGCAAAAGGACTATGCAGAGCGCCTAAACCTCATTACGCAATCTCGCAACGACTACTACGCTGCACTCGGCATTCCGCCCGGACCGCCAACAGCAAAAGGCATTTATGGCGAGCCAGAGTATAGCGGAAAGTACGGAGAGTACGTTATAGAGCCATTAGGTGATTATAGTGTTCCCACTGGCTGGCCAATGAAGCCATACAAACGTCCGTACGGCGGCACGCCAGGACCGCCTGTGATGTATGAGAAACCAAGCGATCCGGAAGATGAAAGTGCAGGGTATGGTTATAGCAACGCAGAACAGATAAAAGAGAAAGATGTTTTTTTCTATCACTCCGACCACTTAGGTAGCGCAAGCTACATCACGGATTTGTATGGTAATGCCACGCAGTTTGTGAGTTATAAGCCGTATGGGGAAGCTTTAGTTGACGAACATAATACAACATTTGAACAACCATGGAAGTTTAATGGAAAAGAGTTAGATGCTGAGACAGGGCTATATTATTATGGGACGAGGTATTATGAGCCAATTTTAGCTTTGTGGTATGGGGTGGACGCGCTGGCGGAGAAGTATACAAGTGTAGGAGGGTATGTGTATTGTCACAATAATCCAATAATAAGGATTGACATTAATGGGATGTCTGATGATGAACCAGTAACTGCGACAGGAACATTAAAGGTTACATTGGGTGTTCAATTCGGTTTTGAAATGGGCGTAGTTTCACTTGACGTCAATCTGGGTTCAATAGAATTATTTTCAATTGAATCTGTTGACGTAAATGATGACATACATAATACAGCTACTATCAATTATGTTGGTAAAGAAGGACAAGTTCGAGTTGATCAAGAAGTTAGTGTTTCAGTAGGCATACCTGTCGTTGGTGATGCCAAAGCTGGATACGAACAAGCTTTCACAACAAAAGGCTACGGAGTTGCTAAAACTATCCAAGAGCCACACGTTTCATTGGATGTCGATGCAACTAAAATAAATATAGGCGTTATGTGCATTTTGGGGGTTGAAGGTGAGCTGAATTACGATTGGACATCAGAAAACACCTTAGTTGCTATCTGGAACAGATTTAAAAACATGTTTACAACTTTAGAAAAATGAGAATATCAGAAATAGTTATAAGTGGTAGTATTGTTATTTCGAGCGTCACTATTAGTCTGTTGGTTAACAACAAGGTATGTCTTGTCGTAATGAATCTGATATTAATGTCATTGTACATTTTATTAACGGCAAACAAGTTACCTCATTGGATTAGGATAAAACAGGAATGTCATGATAGCTGGGAAAATAAACTAAGTTTATTTGGTTCTATAGGATATTTCTTTTTTTGCGCAGTTGCAATGATGTTTCCTTGTCATTTACAACTATTCGGTAGAATTGGATTTGTAATAATAATTTCATCAGCGTTTTTGATAATATTTTATACATACTTTAGGCGTTTGTTTTTTACACTTTCGATAGACAGATTCCGTCAAAATCATATAGTTTACCTTCGGTGTATTTTGGTTTTCTTTGCGAACTTTTTTATTCTGCCGCATATGACTTATTCAGATGAATCTACATATGTCAATGGCATCATGACATATAGATTAATAAAGGACGGAATGGACACTTATGAAACAATATACATAGATTCGTTATCCTGCTTTATGACCATCTCGCATTTAACATTTTCTGACACAGTTATATATGTCAAATATTCTCGCAATTATGAGGACGACGTATTAAGAGTTGACACGTTACCAGCGGTTGGATATAAAGTTGGCAAAATAAGATGCACAAAATAGGAAAGATAGAAATATTCCCCGTACACAAGGAGACTGTAACGTAAAATCTATATATAGAAGCTGTTTTGAATTTATTCAAGGAGCGTGTTTGAGAACCTTGTTCAAGGCTATGTAGCAGTTGGCAAGGTATATCATCGCGACGGTCGAGTCGGAGCGGAACTCGTAGTCGATCGTCAGCCTCCTGAAGTTCTCCATCCACGCGAAAGTGCGCTCCACCCGCCCGGCCGGCACGAAATCCCTCCCCGGCAGCACGGGCTGCGCCGTGACCTCGAGCCGCGCGCCCAGCCTCTCCATCACCCTGTCGGCCAGGCCTCCCCCGCGCCCGCCGTCCGCCAAGATCCTCGTGAGGCGGCGGGACGCCCCGCGCAACCCGTCGAGGACGAGCCTGGCGCCCTTGCTGTCGTGGACGTTGGCGGGGTGCACCGCCGCGCCTATGATAAGTCCAAGACTGTCAGTGACAACGTGTTGCTTGCGCCCCTTCACCTTCTTGTTCCCGTCTATGCCGCGGTCCGCGTCCACGTGGTGCGACGTCCTCACGCTGCGCGAGTCGATGACGCCCAGGCTTGGCTCCGTCCGCCTGCCGAGCCTCCTGCGGGCCTCGCCGACCAGAAGCGCGGACAGCTGCTCGATAACACCCTCGTCACGCCACTTGCGAAAATAATAATAGACGGTCTGCCAGGGCCCGTATTCCGCGGGGAGCGACCTCCATTGCGCGCCCGTGCGCAGCACGTAAAAGAGGGCTCGGAGCGTCTCCCGCACGCTCCTTTTCCGCTTCCTATTTTTGCAGTCTATGGCTTTTTCCATAACTTCAAGTATCGGGTCAGATTGGTCGGGCAGGCAGTTTTCACAACTTTAATTGTTTGTCTATCTTAAAGTTACGAAAATTTCCCCTCTTAATCAACTGACCTTTAGTTGTTTACGTCATCACATAGCATTTCTTTCCACATAATTCAAAACAGCTTCTAATGCTCCATCGTTCGGCGCACCTTAAGTTTGTATTGTGAATGGAAAATAACTTAGTAGTAAATGCGCAACGTTCAGAAACATATAATATTGCTCTTGACCATACTTCTATGGTCGTGTGTTTCTGTGCGTGCAAATGTCTTGCGTAACGGCAGGACAGAAGGATTATGCGGAAAGATTGAACTTGATAACTCAATCAAGAAACGACTACTATGCAGCACTCGGCATACCGCCTGGGCCTCCGACAGCAAAAGGTATTTATGGCGAGGCGGAGTATAGCGGAAAGTACGGAGAGTACGTTATAGAGCCATTAGGTGATTATAGTGTTCCCACCGGCTGGCCAATGAAGCCATACAAGAGGCCTTATGGCGGCACGCCTGGCGCACCTGTGATGTATGAAAAGCCAAGCGACCCAGAAGATGAGAATGCTGGGTCTGGTTATAACAACGCTTAAGGAATAGAAGAGAAAGATGTTTTCTTATATCATTCTGACCACCTCGGCAGCACAAGCTACATCACAGACAAAGACGGCAATGCTACACAATTTGTATGCTATAAACCATACGGTGAGGCTTTAGTGGATGAACACGCGACGAGTTTTGAATCTCCATGGAAGTTTAATGAAAAAGAGTTGGATTCTGAGACTGGGTTGTATTACTGTGGCGCACGTTATTATGAGCCAGTGTTGGCACTATGGTATGGCGTAGATGCGCTCGCGAAGAAATACAGCCCCCCACACACATAGCGCAAACAAGCCATTTTGAGACAATGAGAGACAGAAACCCGCGCCGCTCAGGCAACCTGCTGGTTGTGGATGACAACAAGGCCATCCTCCAAAGCGTCAGAATGCTCATGGAGCATGACTTTGCGCACATTTTTTGCGCCCCCAACCCTGACGCGGCCGACGCCACGCTGGGTGGCGAGACTCCCGACGTCATATTGCTAGACATGAACTTCCACGCCGGCGTGAACAACGGCAACGAGGGTCTCTTCTGGCTAGGCAAATTCAAGGCCCGATGGCCGAACGCCCGCATGGTACTCTTCACGGCCTATGCCGATGTGGAGCTTGCTGTAAGGGGACTGAAAGAGGGGGCGGACGACTTTGTGGTGAAGCCATGGGACAACGACCGACTGAAAGAGGCCCTGCTGACAGGTCAGGGCGACGAGGGACAAAAGGCTGACGCGGGAGAAAAGATGGCCGGCGGCGTTTATTGGGGCGACAGCGACGCCATGCGCACCCTGCTCAAAGCGGCAGACAGGGTGGCCAAGACCGACGCCAACGTCTTGATAACGGGAGAGAACGGCACAGGCAAAGACGTCTTGGCGCATTACGTCCACGCCCACTCGGCCAGGGCGTCTAGCCCCTTGGTGAGCGTGGATCTCGGGGCTGTGTCTGAGACGCTTTTTGAGAGCGAGCTTTTCGGGCACAAGAAAGGAGCCTTCACGGGCGCGGACTCTGACAGAGCCGGATATTTTGAGGCCGCAAACGGCGCCACGCTCTTCCTTGACGAGATTGGCAACCTGCCGCTCCACCTCCAGGCCAAATTGCTGACAGCCTTGCAAAGGAGGCAAGTGACAAGGATTGGCACCAACACCCCTATTGACGTGGACATACGCCTCATCTGCGCCACGAACAAGAAGCTGTGGCAGATGGTAGCCGAAGGCACGTTTCGCGAAGACCTGCTCTACCGCATCAACACCATCAGACTAGACATACCGCCCCTGCGAGAGCGAGCGGCCGACGCCGTGGCCTTGGCGGAGGCCTTCGTTAGAAAATTCGCCTTGCGCTACGGGCGCGACGTGACGGGCCTGACACCGGAGGCGCGAGACGCCGTGGCGCAATATGCATGGCCCGGCAACGTGCGGGAACTGGAACACGCAATGGAGAAAGCCGTGATAATGGCAGACGGCACAATGGTGGGGCCAGACGCCATGGACCTGAGCCAGACGCACGCGGGTACGAAGCCACAGCCCCAGGGCCAACCTCTGGTCACCCTAGACGAGCTTGAGGCCGACGCCATCCGCCGAGCCGTGGAGTCCTCGGGTGGCAACATGAGCCTGGTGGCGCAAAGGCTCGGCATCTCGCGCCAGACACTGTATAACAAGATGAAACGCTATGGCATATAGCCTCCTGACGTCTGTGCTGCGCAGGCCCGTGACGTGCGTGACCATGGTGGCGGCCGGCTCAGTGTGCGCCACGTTGGGCGTCGCCCACGGGGCTTGGTGGTGGGCCGCGGCAGGGGCCGGCATGGCAGCCTACGGAGCGTGGATGACGCTGCGCGCAGGGCGCAAATTGACAGACAAGTTGGAGATGACGGTGGAGGCGGTGGACAATAACGACTTCTCGCTCCGCTTTGGCGGGCGATGGCTGCCAGCCGAGGAGCGAGCTTTCAACGCCGCCTTGGCCCGACTGTCTGACATCTTGCGCAGAGAGAAGGTGAGCCTGGCGCAGCAGGAACTTTATTACTCCGTGCTAGTCAACACGGTGCGCACGGGAATTGTGGCCGTATCGGCCGATGGCTTTGTGCAACAGGTGAATGCCGAAGCTCTTAAAACACTAGGATTAAGCGTCTTGACGCATGTGCGTCAGCTTGCGGCCGTATTGCCAGGGCTAGACGAGGAGCTCATGGGCATGGCCGATGGCGAGAGCCGGCACGTCTCGTTCACGAGGGCCGGGCAAGAGGCGCAACTGCTCGTGAGGGCATCGTCGGCTCAACTCAGACAAAAGGACTTGCGCCTTTTCGCCTTTGACGACATACGCTCGGCCCTCGATGCCAAGGAGCTGGAGTCGTGGATGCGCCTCACCCGCGTCTTGACACACGAGATTATGAATGCCATGGCGCCAATGATGTCTCTCTCAGACACCCTCTTACGCTCTGGCGAACTATCGGCACGGACACGAGACGGCCTCACGGCCATCCACTCCTCAGCCAGCGGACTTATGAGCTTTGTTGAGGCCTTTCGCCGCTTCACAGCCCTGCCCAAGCCCGCGCCAAGACTTGTGGGCGTGGCGCAGATGTTGGCAGACGTGCGCACCCTGGCCGAGGGCGAGCCAGGCCCTGAAGTGAGGGTGACAGTGCGCCCTGCCGACCTGATGCTGTATGCCGACCCCGCGCTAATCCGCCAAGTACTGACCAACGTGATAAAAAACGCCCGCCAAGCCATTACGCAATCGGGCGAGGGCACGCTGGTGGCGGTGGACGCCTTCACGGCGGGAGACACTGTGACGATAGAGGTTGCAAATGACGGGCCTGCGATACCAGACGACGTGGCGGAGCAGATTTTCGTACCGTTCTTCACAACCAAGGCCAACGGCTCCGGCATAGGCCTGAGCGTCTCGCGCCAAATAATGAGGCTCTCACACGGCAACATCGCACTGCGGCGCTCGGCCACGGGACGGATGAAGACAACGTTCGTCATCACGTTTGACTGACGGCCATAGCGCAAGAAAAGCCGCCGCACCGCATGCGCATGCGGGACGGCGGCTTATGTTTCTCATATGCGGGCCCTCGGCTCAGTCGTGATGATAAGGCTCGCCTTTTATTATTGTCTGGGCGCGATAAAGTTGCTCAACGAATATGAGGCGCACCATCTGATGCGAGAACGTCATCGGCGACAACGATATTTTGGCATTGGCGCGCGAATAGACCTCGGGAGAGAAACCGTAGGGGCCACCGATGACGAAGACGAGCCTCTTGACGCCAGACGTTGCCACCTTTACAAAATATTGGGCGAACTGCCTCGATGAGAACTGACGCCCGCCCTCATCAAGCAGCACCAGCAAGTCTCCCGCCTCCACCTGCGCCAAGATGAGCTTGCCCTCGGCAACCTTCTGCTGCTCCTCTGTCATGCTCTTGACATTCTTGACGTCTGGCAACTGCGTCAGCTCAAAAGGCACATAGTGCGCCAATCGGGCCACATAGTCGGCAATGCCTGTTTGCAAATATGCTGCGTCAGTTTTTCCTATGGTCAGGAGGACTGTCTTCATAAGACCTTTCTACTCGACAAAATAGACCCTCTTGACGCGGCGGCCTATGCCTGTGAGAATCTCGTAGGGGATGGTGCCGATGCGGTCGGACATATTCCACACCGGGTCGGAGTCGCCAAAGAGCTCCACGGTGTCGCCCGCCTTGACACCCGGCACGTCTGTGACATCCACCATGCAGATGTCCATACAGACATTGCCCGCCACAGGGGCAAAACAGCCGTTTATCAAGACCCGCCCCACGCCATTGCTTAGCCTGCGGTCTACGCCATCGGCATAGCCTATTGGCACGACGGCCACCAGCGAGTCTCGCTTCAGCACTGTGCGGCGGTTGTAGCCCACGGTCTGCCCCGCCCTGACGCTGCGCACCATGGCCACATAAGACTTGAGCGTGGTCACGTTGCAGAGGCGCGCGTTGTCTATGGCCGAGACTCCATAGAGGCCAATGCCCAGGCGAACCATCTCCATCTGATGCTCGGAGAAGCGCTCGATGCCGGCCGAGTTGAGAATGTGGCGCAAGAAGGTGTGCCCGATGCCATCGCTCAGCGTCTGGCAAGCGGCCTTGAAATCCGCTATCTGGCGGAGGGTGCCTTGGTCCTTTGACGGGTCTTCACTCTCCACAAGGTGCGAGAATGCTGAGACCACGTCAAGGTTGCCAAGCTGGCGCAGCTTCTCCGCCACGGCCTCGGCCTCAGAAGTCTCGAAGCCGGAGCGGTTCATACCAGTGTTGAACTTAATGTGCACGCCATAATGGCTTATGCCGGCTTTAGCCACAGCCTCGGAGAACGACAGGAGGACGTCCCACCCATAGATCTGCGGCTCCAAGTCATATTTGAGCATGAGGTCGAAGCTGTGGGCCTCGGGGTTCATGACGATGATGGGCAGTGAGATGCCCGCCTCGCGCAGGTCATACCCCTCATCGGCGAAGGCCACGCCGAGGTAGTCCACCCCCTGCTGCTGCATGAGCTTGGCAATCTCGAAAGAGCCTGTGCCATAGGAGTAGGCCTTGACCATGGCAAGGAGCTTGGTCTCGGGCTTCAGGAAGTGGCGGAAGTATGCGATGTTGTGCGCCAAGGCCGTCATGTTGACCTCCATCACGGTGCGGTTTCGCAGGCACTCGAGCATGGTGGTTATCTTCTCGAAAGCGAAGGAGCGTTGGCCTTTGAGGAGTATGGCCTCGTTGTGAAAATCGGCCGTGGACATGTGGCGCAAGAAATCGTCTGTTGACTCAAAGAACTGCGCCCCCCTGCGGCCAGACATGTTTGCCGTGATGCGGCGGCCTATGCCTATGAGGCGATCCACTTTCTTCTCGTCTAACAGACGGCCCACGCGCAAATAGAGCAAGGCGTCGGGCAAGCCCGTTTGCTGAAGGTCGGACAAGATGATGGTGCGGGTGAGCCGCCTCTTGTCTCCCATGACGTGGAGCATGTCCAGAGCCACCTCTAGCGAGGTGATGTCCGCATTATAGGCATCGTCAATTATCAGGCACCCGTTGTGCCCCTCTTTCTGCTCCATGCGCATGCCCACGCTGTCGAGCGTCTCGACCCTTTGGCGCAACGCCTCCGGCGCAATGCCGGACTCCAGCGCGTAGACAATGGCGTGGGTGAGATTCTCGGCGGACATGGCGTCTGAGAGCCGCGACGTGAAGGTGAGCGTCTGGCCGTCTTTCGTCACGTCTAGCCTCAGCCCGCTCGCCGAGAAGGCCGTCTCCACATGATATGTGGCCGAGGCGTCGCGCCCCCAGCTTATGAGCCGCGCGGCATGGCAGCGTGAGCGTATGGCCGCCGCCATCTCCCGCTGGTCGGCGCAGAAAAACACGCGGCTGGCCAATGCCGCCATGTTCAGTTTTTCAGACAGTTTGGCCTCGAATGACGGGAAAGACTCCTGATGAGCCTGGCCGATGTTGGTGAACAAGACGTCATCTGGCCTGACGACGCTCTCCAGCCTTGCCATCTCTCCGGGTTTTGAGATTCCGGCCTCTATGATGGCGAGTTTCGTCTCCGGCTCAATCTTAAGCACAGAGAGCGGCACTCCGACCTGGCTGTTGTAGCTGCGCGGAGAGCGTATTGTGGGGATGTCTCCGGCAATGAGCTGGCTCAGCCATTCCTTGACAATGGTCTTGCCATTGCTGCCACATAGGGCCAAGACCCTGGCCCCCATAGCTCTGCGATGCGCCGCAGCCAAGGCCTGGAGAGCCGCCAGGGTGTCATCGACCAAGGCGAATGAGGCCTCGGGAAACGCCCCCGTGGCGAAACCTCTGTGGCATACGAAAGCCCTCATGCCGCGGGCATAGAGCTCCGCCACATAGTTGGCCCCATCGTGGCGCTCGCCACGCAGGGCTATGAATATCGATTTGCCCGGCACAAAGAGCCTTCGGCTATCGGTGACAACGTCAGAAAAAGAGAGGTCGGGATTGCCGACAATATCGGCGTGGCATATGTGCGCCACGTCGGCTAAAGAAGCAGTCATATCACAATCCAGCTTTATGTTCGTGAGTATGTGTCATTTTGCGGCGCAAGCCAGGCGACGCTGGTCAATGTGCCGCCCGCTTTGGTCCGCCGCCATTTTTTTCATATAGCACGCCCTGCACAACGGCTCATACACGTCCTTTTCGCCAATGACGTAGAGCTGCCTGCTGTCCGTTATCCTATGCGAGAAGTGCGCCTGCGCGCCGCAACAGGCGCACACGGCGTGAACCTTGGTGACGAACTCGGCGGTGGCCATGAGCTGCGGCATCGCTCCGAAGGGCTTTCCTTGGAAGTCCATGTCCAGACCTGCCACCACGACCCTCACTCCGCCCTCGGCCAGCTCGCGGCATACGTCGGGCAGCTCTGGGCCGAAAAATTGGGCCTCGTCAACCCCCACCACGTCGGCCACGCCGACCTCGTTGAGGATCTGACGCGCCGAGGCCACCTGCACACAATGGATCTGATTGGCATCGTGAGAGACCACACTGTCTGTGGCATAGCGGGTGTCAATGAGCGGCTTGAAGATCTTCACCACCTTTTTGGCTATGACGGCCCGCCTCATTCGCCTCATAAGCTCCTCCGTCTTGCCTGAGAACATGGAGCCGGTTATGACCTCGATCCAGCCAGTATGGTTGAGGGACAAATCTTGTAGTTCGTCAAACATCCGAATGTCTAGAGATGTGTGTTGTTAGTCTTCCGCCGACCCGCCAGAGAGGAGGGCCAGACGGATTGCGAAGTTATGAAAACATATTCAGACCACGGCACTCGCGCTAGCTGACAAGGGGCACAAAAAAAGCCGCCCTTGAAGAGGCGGCTCCCCGTCTTGCGGTTTTTTTATCCTGGTACGCAACGTGCAGGTTTCACCTTACAATCCAACTTTCCAAAAATTCGCCAAAGGCATTGTTGTCATTGGCCGCCACAGAGGCCCTGTTGCGGATGTCGAAGAGTCGTTTTAGCGAGTCTTGCGCCGCGCTGAGCTCCCGCTGCTCGGCTGGGGGAGCCTTGCGCATTTTCCTTTTCAGCTCCGTCATCTGCTCGTCAAGGCCTCGTTTGTAGTCTCTCCAGCTTTGCAGCGAATCGTTGAGCGGCGTGCCTGCCGCCGAGCTGACGTCGCTCAGCTTGACCCTGACGCGGCCAGGCTCCCTGACAATGATCAGCTCTTCGATGAAGAGCCTCATCATGGGGCGCATCCGCAAGATGCAGATGTCGCTCTTGGGCGCGGAGCCGTCAAAACGGAAGCGGCCGTCATGGATGGTGGCGGAGTCAACTTTGCCGGCCGTGGAGCCGGAGAATGGCACCAAGTATATGGTCTGATCCTCAAAATTGCGGCCTCCGTAAATGGAACCCTCCACAACGTATGATTTGTCTTGCTGGCAAGCGGTCAGCATTGCCAACGCCAGAGCGGCGAGCAACGATATTCTGTACCCTAACATCATATTTTAGCCTTACGATACAATCGAAACAAATTTAAACAAACAAATCGAGATTACGGTGGCCGCAGGTCATCTTTTAGATCGTCACGCCCAATACTTCTCTATGAGGGCGCGGCGAAAATAGTGGTAAAGGATGCTCCGGTGGCTAAAGCCTTTGCTGGCCATAACCGCCGCGCCAATCTGGCACAAGCCCACGCCATGCCCCCACCCCGCCCCGCGAAGAGTGAACACCCCATCTGACACGCTGACGGTGAACGCCGAGCTGTATAGGTGCGTTGGACTGAGGAGCCGCCTGATCTCCAGCTCTTTGCCAATGACCACTTGGCCTCTCCGCCCCACCACGCGCAGCCTCATGATGCGGCCCGACGGCCCGCGGCGCAAAGGCTCCAATGCCGTGACGACCCCAATGTTGTGGCCTCCCTTGCTGAGCATAAGCCGACCAAGCTCCTCGCCCGTGGCAGTGACGGACCAGCGGAAAAAGTCAGTCGTCTTCTGGTCATAGTCATTGAGCACTTGGCGGAGCGTGGCCTCATCGGCCGTGTTGCAGAAGACATCGGGCCGCGCCTCTATCCACTGGCGGGCGTTGGCCTCCGCCGTGAGGTCTTGTGGCAACCCGCGCGGCGGCATTATGGCATCGGCGAAAGAACGGAGATACGGGTGCTCGTCTTCCGCCCAACAGGTCTCAAAACGTTCTGTCATGCCGCCACAGCACTTTGAGAAACGCGCGTCGCAGACCTCACCCTCATAGGTGAGCAGCAGCCCACGGGTGGCCTCCACGGCCTTGGCCACGCGGGCGTTGCTGACGCGGGTGAGGCCCTGGTAGCGTTGGCAATGGTCGTCAGCGCACACGTCAAAGAGTTTGTGATCTTCCCTGTCTCGCCACGTGAGCACCTCCGATGGCAAGACATATTTCTGCTCCCCCCGAAACTTGCCCTTGCCCCACACCTGGGCCATGAGCCAACTGCGCGAGGTGATGGCGTGAGCCTTGAGGAGCTCGAGGTCAGACGTGGCGCTCATCTCGGACGATATGACGGACGTGAGGTATGCCTCCACGCCAATCACGTTGACGGCCCACACCTCGTCACCCTCAATGGCGAAGCGCAACGCCCCGCCGAAAGTCTGCCTCTCGCGCCTGTCCCAATGGAAGCCTATGCCAATCTCCACATCGTGGATGTCAAATCTGCAACCATCATCGGCCGGCTCCAAGAGCCAATCGTCCGCCACCTCGTCACTCACCATAGCGTGGCCGTCATGCTCCTCAACCACCAGCCGGCCGGTGAGCTGCCCGGCACCGCGGCGAACATAGACCCCTCTCAGATCAATGACGACACGCGGGGAGCGGACAATGCCGACGCTCACTCTCGGCTCTTCTGCCATCTGTGCCATATTTCTGCAACTTATTTCATAATCTTCAGCTTTCCCGACGCAATTCGGAGTCTGACGCGTAGCACACCTGCCTAAGGATGTCTTCGGCGTCGGCCGCCGTCATCTTGTCAAAATCTTCGCGCCTTGGCAAGACGAAGAACCCGGCCACCTCCACAGCCGCGGGGCTCACCAAGATCTTCTCTTCGCCATCGGCAAAAAACTGCCACGGGCGGAAGAGACGGCGCGGGACGACCACCATATCCACCGCCCGCGCGTCAGGTCGCGCCCGCGCCAACACGTTGACCATATCGGCCCTCAGGCTGCGCAACACAAAAAGCCTCTCGAAGAGCAGCTCGGCGGCCTCGGGCCTCGTGGCCTCGATGCGGTAGGCCAATCGGCCAGTCCCCTCGGATATTATGGCGCGCCCGCCATCAACCTCCTCCAGCTGCTCGCCTCCGTCTCTCAACACGGCACTGACAAACGGCGGACGGGCGAGAAGGTCGGCCGCGGCCTGAAAGTGCGCATGGTCGGGCGCCGAGGCCCCGCACTGCGCCCCATTGAAAAAGACCGTGTATGACGGCAACTCCAGAGCCAAGGCGAAAAGGTCGGCCATGCGTCCTTGCGGCGTCTGTGGCGTGTGGGCTGTGGATACTATGGTGAGGTGGTGACGGAAAATGGGAAACGGGTTGACCAAGACGTCATAGTCTCGCCAAGGCAAGGCACGCTGCTCTGGAGGCCTATTGGCGCGGCAGAGGAAGCACGGGCGGCGCCTGACCGACTCCACGTCTACCGCCGCGGCCGTGGAGCGCACACGGGCGGGATTGAACATGAGCGTGATGCCATCCTCCAACTGGCGCATGGCCACGTCTTGGAGAGCCTCATAGTTCCGCCTGGCCATGGGCCAGAGAAGCAGGTCGTCAAACAGGGGCTGAACGTCCATAGGCCACCTTACTTCTTCTTGTTCAAGGCTATGCGCGCCTCAATCTCATCGGAGCGCAGCTTGTCTTTATAAGCGTCGTGGGCGGCTTGCGCCATTGGCGTTAGGCCGGCGTCGGAGTTGCCGCCCCACCGGCGGCAGAGATATAGCACACAGAAGACGCGCCCCACCAAATATCGTCTTGTGGCGGCAAGCACGGCGGCGTAGTCCTCGCCATAGCTCACGTTGGGGAACGGGTGCTTGCGAAGCCAGTCTGTGGCGAAAGCGCGAGGCGCGCCCATTCCGTTGACGCGCAATATGTTGTTAGCCCCATTGGCGTCGGTCCACTCGCGGTGGTCAATCACGCCTGGCGGGATCTCCTCAAGGTTGAAGTCCACCAACCTGTAGGCCCCCACGACCAAAGCATATGGCCGCTCGGCGAACTTGTCCACAATGGCCTGCAAGGCGTTGTCTGACGCATAGAGGTCGTCACTATCCAGCTGCACGGCATATTTGCCACACTCGGCGGACCGCACGGCGGCGTTCCAGCACCCGCCGATGCCCAAGTCCGTCTCCTTCGGCCTGATGTGCACCACCTGCTCGGTCTCTCGCGCCAAGGCCGCCACCACGTCTGACGTGCCGTCGTCACTATGGTTATCGACCACAATGACGTTGAAGTCGAACGAGGTTCGCTGGCCGAGCGCGGAGCGTATGGCGTCGGCCACCGTCTTGGCCCTGTTGCGCACGGGGATGACCACCGACGCGCGCCTTTGGAAAGTGGAGTGAGACTTACACTCAACCCTGCCATCAGCCCCCACATAGGCCCCAATGGAGCGCAGATGGGCCGTGCACACTTGCTCCAACTCTTTCTGCACCGCGGCGTTGCGCGGGTCGACATAGTCAAACTGCCTCTCGCCGCCGCTGCCGTCGGCGCTGGAGATGAAACCGACCGGCACGCCAGTGTGGTAAAACAGGCCGAGCCTCTGCAAACCGAGCGTAAGGGCGTAGAAAGCCGAGCTGACCCACTCCTCACTAGCGTCGGCGAGAGCCTTGAGGGCATCGGCCCGGCGCATAACGAGGAGCGGGCCAAAGTCAAAAGAGTCGCGCACCACATGGGTCTCGGTGTCGTTGAGCCGGCGCAGCTCCTTGGCGCCTCCGTCATCAATCACATAGTCGGCATACACCATGACGGCCTCCTGCCCCTCAAGGCAGTCCACCATAAAGCTCACGCTCCCAGCCAACGCGCTAAAAGGCCTGACGCAAGGCGAGAGGGCCACGACGTCAGACTCGGCTTGACGCAAGGCGTCGGCCATGCCCTTGACACTGAAAATGTCGGGGCGGACAGTCACCTTGACACCCTCGGCATTGATGGCGCAGGGGGCTATAATCTCCACTTCTTCCATAACGTCTATTTCAGAAATCCTTGCTTACGGACCACGTCCATCAACTTTTGGCTAAAAGCCTCACTGTTGGCCCGCGGGTATCGCACCTCGGCGAAAACCTGCGCCAGGTTGTCCTTGGCGTTCTCCTCAACAAACTTGCGGTTGGCAGGCAGAGCCTCCTTCTCGGCGTATAGCCTCTCAATGTCGGCCTCGGAGAAGTCATGATACGTCTCGCTGTGCGCCACGGCCTCGGCTGGCAGGCGCTCCGTGAGGCCGGGTTCTTCGGCCGGGTAGCCTATGGTGACGGTGGTGACGGGCATCACGCCCAGCGGCAGCCCCAAGGCCTCTATTATGACTTCGGGGTTATACGTCGTGGTGCCAAGGAAGCAGACACCCAGCCCGGCCTCCTCTGCCGCCAAGGCCATGCACTGGGCAGCTATGGTGGCATCGATGGTTGCCGTGAGGAGGGTCTCCACATTGTCGAACCCCGCGTCGGCGTGGCGAGCGGCGCACCATTTGTTCATCCTGTTGACGTCGGCGCACACCGTGGCCACGAGCGGCGCGGACATGACCATAGGCTGGTTGAAATGCGCCGGGGCGAGCTTGGCCTTGATGGCGGGATCTTGTGTCAGTATGATGCTGTATAGCTGCATATTGCCCGTGTTGGAGCCGCGGATGGCGGCCTCGACAATTCTGTCTATTACATCTTGGGCTATGGGGCGAGCCTCATACTTGCGGATGCTACGATGCGAGAAGAGAGAGTTGATTGACATTGGTGCAAAAGTTTTGGTTCAAAGTAACAATATTGACGCCACCCCGGCCATCATGATGAGCTTGCTCACGACCGACGCCGCATGGAAAGCCGCGGGCGAACCCGCCCTCCACACCATGACGCACAAGGCCGCGCTAGGAGCGATGAGAGCGAGAGCCACATAGGCCGACAACCAGCAAGGGCCAAGATGAGCCACAGCCACAACGAGCATGGCGCACATGAAGAACTCAATGAGCAGAGCCACGGCCTTCGCATAGGGGCAGCCAAGCTCCACGGCCAGGGTGTGGCAGCCCGACGACCTGTCGCCATCGGCATCCTCCATATCTTTTATGACCTCGCGGCCCAGATTGCTCAAAAAAGCGAAAATGCAATAGGCGCACACCTCATACCACAATGTGGAGAGTGCGCCACAGCCCGTGTCCGGGCCGCCAGGCTGACGGTCTAACGCGGCATAGTCCGCCGAGACAACGATATAGCCCGTCAGGGCCACGAGCAACGCCACGAGGATGTTGCCAACCAGAATCTGACGCTTGAAATGGGTGGAATAGAACCACAGCAGCACGGGGACGCTCACAAAGAGGAGCATAAAAGCCGCGCGCCGCAAGACAAAAGAGACATATATGCCGGCAAAGACCCCAACGAGGGACAGCAGCACATGGACAAGCAGCGCGGAACGGCGGTCCACCGCGCCACCCACCACGACGCGGCCGGGGCGGTTGACACGGTCGGCGGCGATGTCAAAATAGTCATTTATGGCGTTGCCACCCGCGGCAATGAGCACCGTGGCCGCGACAAGCATGGCGAAAAGAGGGCCGCACAACCACCCTTCCGCGCCCATGGCCTCCAGGCGCGGCACGATAAGCCCATATTGCAAAAGCGTTTGAAACGCAATGATGGCCAACAGGTTGGGAAGCCTGACCAGCCGAGCCGCGCTGCCAATGCTCATCTTCTTCGCCTCTCGTTTACTGCGCCTACCATGAGTGGTCGTTGCCCCACAGACCTTGTGAGCGCAGCACCTGCTCCACAACGTCGCGCACGCAGCACTCGCCGCCCTTGAAGGGCGATATGTATCGGCACACTTGCTTAACATCGGTGCAAGCGTCGATGGGGCACACCGCAGCCCCCACCACCTTGAGCAGCGGCAAGTCCGGAATGTCATCGCCCATATACATTATCTCGCTGTCTGACAGTCCGTTTTTGGACTTCCAATCTTGATAGGCGCCCATCTTGGTAGACTGGCCCATATATATGTCTGTGATGCCCAGCCCCTCGTAGCGTCGGCGCACGGCCTGACTGTCGCCGCCCGTGATGATGGCGATCTTGAAACCAAGCTTCACCGCCAACTGGAGGGCGTAGCCGTCTTTGATGTTGGCAGTGCGCATGGGCACACCATCAGCCGACATGGGCACAAGCTGCGTGGAAAGGACTCCGTCCACATCGAACGCGAAAGCCCTGATGCCTGGCAGCAGCTCCTTAAAATTCTTCTCCATCGTGTCTGTTTGTCAGCGAAGATAACTCTTTTTCTCCTTTTTGCGAGGCTCCCGGCGCGGCACATATCACGCCAGCCAGAGCCGCAAGCCGACCGCCCCCGCCAGACCGCGCGGAGGCGGCCCGACGGGGGCGGGGTTCATCTCTACTCAAGAAAACAAGCGTCAGCTGGCCGCTCCCCTGCGGCTGCAATATCTCTCGCACTGGAGGCAGATGTCATAGCCGAGCAGGGCGCCAAGGATAAAATCCTCCTCGGGCGTAAGGTCGTAGAGCGGGCGGGAGACGAACGGCCTCACGGCTTTGACGCACTGCGGGCGGCCGAAATAGATGTTGACGTTGCAGTCGCCAACATCTTGCACCAAGTGGTCTATGCCCAGCCGCGAGAGCCTCTCCACGGCCTGCGCCGCAAGCTCCTTGCGGATGGTGAAAAGGACAAGGTTTCTCACTCCTTTCTGATACTCGTAGATATGGTTGCTGAGAACCATATGAGCCGCCGCCTCGTTTGCCATCGCCCTCTACCCTCTTTGCCCTTTTAAAAAGTGTGTCGTCCCGGATTGGGCAGTTACAGAGCCAAAGCCTTGACCCATGCGGCAATGCGCCCATCGGTCTTGTCGCTCTCGTTCATCTCGTCTATGGCCAGGCCCACGAACTCGCCTCCATCGGCCGAGGCGGAGCTGTCGAACGTGTAGCCGTCTGTCGAGACCTTGCCTATCAGTTGCGCGCCTGCATCGACAGCGGCCTTGGCGATGATGGACATGGCATCGCAAAACGTGTCGGAATAAGAGGCCGAGTCGCCGCACCCGAAGACGGCCACCTTCTTGCCCTTGAGATCGGCGGCCTTGAGCTTCTCCACGCCATCGTACCAATCATCTTGCAGCTCGCCGCAGCCCCACGTGGAGGAGCCCAACACCAGGACGTCGTTGGCGGCAATGACATCGGCCGTGAGGTTGGATACCGGGATGGACTCCGCGCCAAGGGCCGAGGCAATGCGTCCGGCCACGTCTTCCGTGGTTCCTGTGGTGGAACCGTAGACAACTATAACTTTGCTCATGATGTGAAAAATCTTGATTTGTTTGACTTACGGAGGCAAAGTTAGGCTCTCGGCTATTTAGACACAATACAACAAAGTAGGTAATTTAAATCATTCTAAAGAAACAATATATATCACAGCAAATAACTATAAGACAACGATATGCTCACCAACTGCCGCTCTTTGTTCTTTTTATTAATACCCATAACAGATTACCTGCAGCTCAAAATAGCGGACACAAAAAAGCGAGCCTCCGCAGGAAGCCCGCCTCAATAGTTATCACCAAAGGGTCACCCCCTTAATGACTCACAACGGAATAATCCTTATTGTGATTAGCTTTCACTCTTTACTGCGGCAAATTTAAGAATAAAATCCTCACCCGCAAGGAAAATGTGAAAATATATTCATAAATTGCATCTATAAATAACCATTCACCACAAAAGAGTACAGCAAAACTATGAGCAAGACAATTCTAGGACTAGATTTGGGATCAAACAGCATCGGCTGGGCCATTGTGAAAGCGGAAGAGGCAGGCGAGAAGTTGAACCTTACGGGCATTGAGGCGGCGGGCAGCCGCATATTGCCGATGGACGGTGACTTGCTGAGCAAATTTGAGCAAGGCAACAGCGTATCGCAAACAGCCACACGGCGCACCGCACGCACCGCACGCCGCAGAAACGAGCGAAAGAAGTTGCGCAGGGCCAGATTGCTGCGCACCCTCCGCACGCTTGGTTGGCTACCCACCCATATGGAGGCGGCAATAGACGACTATGGCAACATCAGAAAAGGAATGGAGCCGAAGATGGAGTGGGACAACGGCCAATTCGTCTTCCCGCAAGCGTTTGAGGAGATGCGCGCCGACTTCGCCGCCAAGCACCCAGAGATCAAAAACATATCTCACGACTGGACAATATATTACCTCCGCCAAAAGGCAACGCGGGAGGCAATCAGCGGCACAGAGCTGGCGTGGGTGCTGATGAGCTTCAACCAAAAGAGAGGTTACAAAGCGTCTAGAACAGACACGAACATCCCCACAGAAAAAGAGGGTGAGAAGAAAGAGGCCGTGGACGTGACCGTGATGGGGGTCACGCCAGCCGATGGCGCAAGCAAGCGAGGTAGACGAATGGTGACCCTGCTGTTTGACGACGGCGGAACGATGGCATATGCATACAACGGCGACACCAACACGCTGATTGGCACTCAAATGGAGTGCATCAAGACGACAAAAGATGGGAAAGAGCCGACCTACGCATCCCCTAACGAAAACGACTGGACGCTCTTGAAACTGAAGACCGAACAGAGAATCAAAGGCAGCCACAAGACTGTGGGCGAATATCTCTACGACAGCCTGATGGAAAAGCCAGACGACAAGCTCATTGGCGGCAAGGTGACAGTGGTGGACCGCGACTTCTACAGACAAGAGCTGGAGACAATATTGGCCACGCAGGCCAAATATCATAAAGAGCTGACCGACAACGACATTCTCAACAGATGCGCAGCCGAGCTATACCCCAACAACCCCGCTCACCGCAACGAGCTGACGCGCCGCGGGTTGGCACGCCTGATCATTGACGACATAATCCTCTACCAACGTCCGCTGAAGAGCAAAAAATCAACCATAGCGGATTGCCCACTAGAGGGAGGCCGCACCTACGTGAGCAGTGACGGCCAGAAGGTTGAGAAGAAAATCAAATGCGCGCCACGCTCACACCCCGCATTCCAGGAGTTTCGCCTTTGGCAGTTTGTCAACGACTTGAAAGTGACCGACACAAGGATGGTCGGAGACAACGACATCTTGACGGACAAAGAGCGGGAGAAGCTATTCAACGCGCTGACGGAGAGGGGAAGCATAGACTCTGACAAGGTGCTGGAGCTCCTGGGCCTCAAGAAAGGCAAAGGAAAGAGAAAAGACGCGGAGGGAGAAGGCCGCGAACCTTTCAGAGTGAACATGGTGGAAGGCAAGAACTACCCCTGCTACGAGACACGCGCCGAACTCATAAAATGCCTGAAAAAGGCCGCCCCCAGCCTCAAGGAGAAAGGCGCGGCCCTGGAGCTGCTGAAGCAAAGGCACAACAGCGAGCTGACGAACGAGGAGATGCTGTGGCACATATCTTACTCCGTGACAGACCAGAAAGAGTTTGACAAAGCGATGAAGAAATGGGCCGCGGCCAACGGCTTGCCACCCGATGAGACGGCGCAAGCGTTCCGCTCACTGAAACCCACAAAAGACTACGCCGCATACTCACTCCGCGCCATAAAACGGCTTCTGCCTCTTATGAGGCGAGGCGGCGCATGGAGTTGGGACAACATAGACGCCAAGACGCGAGAGAGGCTTAGCCACATAATGGATGGCGAGGACGACCCGACGATAAGCAATGAGGAGCGCGAAGTTTGGGCGGGCTTCCACCACGAAGAGGACTTTCAGGGCCTCAGGCCTTGGATGGCCTGCATGGCCGTGTATGGCAAAACGGTCGGGATGGAGAAAGAGACCATGGAGAAGCCAAAGGACATTGACGCATGGCTCAAAAAATTCCGTCATGGCTCGCTGCGAAACCCGATTGTGGAGCAGGTGGTGCTGGAGACAATGAGGGTGGTGGCCGACGTGTGGAGACGGTTTGGCAAGATTGACGAAATCCACATAGAGATGGCCCGCGAGCTGAAGAAAACCAATGCGGAGCGGCAACAGATGACCAAAGACCTGGCCAAGCGCGAGGAAGATAACGAACGGATACGCCAGTTGCTGCGCGAGTTGGCCGGGAAATGTGACGACGTCCAGCCGTTCTCCCCAATCCAACAGACAAAACTAAAAATCTGTTTGGAGGCCGTAAGGGCTGTCGCCTTAGAGCCAGAGCCATCGATGGAAGACATTGAGGCCTACAGGCACTGGATTGAGCAAAGCTACCAGTCACCATACACGGGCGAATACATTAGCCTGGCCCGTCTTTTTACAAAGGACTACGAGATAGAGCACATAATCCCCCGCTCGCTCTATTACGACGACTCGTTCAACAACAAAGTGATATGCGAAGCCGCCGTGAACAAAGACAAGGGCAACAAGATGGCCATGGACTACATCGAGAGCGCGCAGGGCCGAGAGATTGAGCTTGGCGGCGGGCGCAAGGCGAGAGTGTTCACGCCCGAAGAGTATAGGCAGCACGTGGAAAAGACATACGCACGCACCCCCCGCAAGAGGGAGAACCTGCTGCGCACCGAACTGCCACAAGGCTTCAGCAGCCGCCAGATGAATGACACGCGCCACATTGCGGTGCTGGTGAAGTCGTTGCTATCCAGCATTGTGAGAGGCGCAGAGAAAGACGGCGGAGCGGTCTCGAAAAACGTGGTTGTATGCACCGGCGCTGTGACAGACAAACTGAAACACGACTGGGGCGTGAACGACAAGTGGAACGAGATTATAATGCCGCGCTTCAAGGCCTTGGACGACAAGGTGGAAGACAAGGGCGACCGAGACAAGCATTTCATTGCCACGAGCAACGGCCACGAGATTCCCACCGTGCCGACCGACATGCTGAAGGGCTTCAACAAGAAGAGGATAGACCACAGGCACCACGCCATGGACGCCATCGTCATTGCCTGCGCCAATCTCGCAATGGTGAATTACATATCCAACAACGCGGCAGGGGAAGACGGCAAGTTCAGCGTCGGCGAGTTCGACCGTCTGAAACAATCAGTTTGCCAAAAAGACAGTCAGAACGGCTGGGTAGTGAAACTGCCGTGGCCAACATTCCCATCGGACCTCAAGAAGACCCTGGAGGGCATCACAGTGAGCATAAAGCACCGTGAGCGGATTGTGACCAGGACCACGAACCACTACACAAAGACAGTGAACGGCAAGCGCATGCCAGACAAACAGACCACGTACGCCATACGCCAGTCTCTTCACAAAGACACGGTGTGGGGACTAGTGAACCTCCAGACGAAAGAGAGCGTGACGCTAACAGAAGCCGTCAAGGCTCTGCGCGATCGCTTGACGGCACAAAATGATGAAGCCAAGGCCACACCCAAGATGCAGATTGCGAGCAAGCCGTTGCGCCGCAAGGTGACCAAACTCATGGAGAGCGGCCTGACGGACAAGGAGATTGTAGCATCGCTAAAGGCAGATGGCGACGTTTGGCAAGAGGAGATAAAGGGAGACAAAGTGGACGTGTTCACTTGGAGCAAAGACGGGAAGGATCAAGTTTACGCAACGCGATTCCTAAGCAGCCTATCTGACATCTTTGGAAAACTAACCGACACAGACGCCATAAAGAAAAAGATCGATTCCATATCCGACACGGGCATCAGGAAGATCCTGACCAACCACTTGCACCTGTGGCCCAACGGAACCAGTACGGCGTTCAGCGCAGACGGCATCAAATGGTTGAATGAGAACATCGTGACGCTCAATGACGGTAAGCCGCATAAGCCGATATACAAGGTAAGGAGGACGGAGTCGTCACCATTGGGCAAGCAACAGGTCGGCCTATCAGGCAACAAGGGCAGCAAATTCGTTGAGGCAGCCAAAGGGACAAATCTCTTCTTCGCCATTTACAACGATGGCAAAGGAGGGCGCAACGGCTTCACCGTGCCGCTCCGTACGGTCATAGACCGCCGTCTGCAAGGGCTTTCGCCTGCACCCGAGACCGACAAGAACGGCAACAAACTGCTCTTCGTCCTATCTCCCAATGACCTTGTCTACGTTCCGAAGAATGGAGAGAAAACCATAGAGGACAAGAACAGAATATACAAGTTTGTGTCGTGCAGTGGAACAGGGGCCGACTTCACCCCTGCATCAGTTTCCAAGGTTATCGTTGATGGAGGAAAGTTCATAGGACAAGGAGAATTGGGTAGGCACAACAAAATCACGTCACTCGACGGCATCGCAATCAAGAGCATCTGCCTCCCCCTCGAAGTTGACCGCCTTGGGAATGTCTCACTCAAAAAGATTGATGAGGATGATTAAGCGGACAATTTTGATAAGCACGCCGAGCTACCTCTCATTGCGCAACGGTCAGATGGTGGTGAAGATGGCGGAGGTGGAGCGGTGCGACAAAGTTGACGAGGCCTTTAAACGGCAGTGTGAGCGCACAGTGCCAATAGAAGACCTTGGCCTGCTGATGGTGGAGAACCGCCAAGTGACCATGACGGCGGGGCTTATGGCCAGTCTGGCGGAAACCGACTGCGCCGTTGCGGTATGCGACGACCACATGATGCCCACGGGACTGATGTTGCCCCTCTGCGCAAACACCACACTAACAGAGCGGATGCGCAAACAGACGGAGGCGACATTGCCACTAAAAAAACAGATGTGGCAACAGACCGTGCGGGCCAAGATCGCAAACCAAGGAGCGGTGTTGAACGATGCCACGGCAGACAACCACCAATGCATGGCAGAATGGGTCGCTGCCGTGCGCAGCGGCGACCCTGACAACATAGAGGGGCGAGCAGCCGCCTACTATTGGAAATGTCTCTTCGCCAAGCGCATTGACGGCTTCCGCCGCGACCCTGACGGAGAGTGGCCCAACCCGCCGCTCAACTACGGGTATGCCATTGTCCGCGCCCTGGTGGCCCGCGCCCTGGTAGGCAGCGGGTTGTCGCCAACGCTAGGAATCTTCCACCGCAACAAGTACAACGCCTACTGCCTGGCGGACGACATCATGGAGCCTTATCGCCCCGTGGTGGATGCGCTGGTGGTGAAACTAATGGCGCGAGAGGACTGCAAAGGAGAACTTACAAAGGAGGCAAAGCGCGAATTACTCCTACTGCCGCAAGCCGACGTGAGGATGGACGGCAAGACAAGTCCGCTGATGAACGCAGTGGCCGTCACAACGGCATCAGTGGCCGCCTGTTTCTGCGGCGAGGCGAGACGAATCTTATATCCCGAAATGATATGTTGAGCAGATTGGCATTAAGCGCATACAGAGTCATGTGGATTATGGTATCTTTTGACATCCCCACGTGCGATAAGCACAGCAGGGCATCCGCCACCCAGTTTAGGAAAGACCTGCTTGGCGATGGTTTCAGGATGTTCCAATACTCCGTCTATATCCGCCACTGTGGCAGCCGTGAACACGCAGATGTACACATGGAGCGCGTGCGTAACTTCGCGCCGGACGTAGGCATGGTGAGCATGATGCGGATAACGGACAAACAATTTGGTGAGATTGAAGTTATGTATGGCAAGCGTCGCACACCGCCGCCAGAGCCCACACAGCTTTTCGATGAGTTTTAGAGAAACAGAAAAGGGGAAAGGCTCAAAAAGATGAGGCCTTTCCCCTTTTTCGCTGCAATTTTTTCTTGCCATCAAATCACTGTAACAACATAGAACACATATCGTTACTGGCATTGTGCTGTGATTGCAGATGCAAAGATAAAAAGATGAAAGCTAATCACAACACCAGTCGCTAGCTTCAGACGACACCAATAGCTGTGATTGCAGATGCAAAGATAAAAAGATGAAAGCTAATCACAACAACAAAACAAACAAGACAATGAAAACCACTGCTGTGATTGCAGATGCAAAGATAAAAAGATGAAAGCTAATCACAACGAGAAAAAAACGATATGCTGGAGCGGTACAGCTGTGATTGCAGATGCAAAGATAAAAAGATGAAAGCTAATCACAACCGTACCGCGTCGCGTCTATGCAGTGGTCGGCGCTGTGATTGCAGATGCAAAGATAAAAAGATGAAAGCTAATCACAACTACTCACAACTCATCTTATCACAGATTTAAGCTGTGATTGCAGATGCAAAGATAAAAAGATGAAAGCTAATCACAACATATACGGGAGGGACATTGAGCCATACAAGGCTGTGATTGCAGATGCAAAGATAAAAAGATGAAAGCTAATCACAACCGGGGCTAATATTCACCAACAAGATAATGGGCTGTGATTGCAGATGCAAAGATAAAAAGATGAAAGCTAATCACAACAGCCCCCCG
>CAKUYZ010000015.1 GCA_934717675.1 uncultured Bacteroidales bacterium | reverse complement strand
CCAGTGTCAACAATAGCAATAGGTGTTTCATGTTCATCAGTTATAATTACAGTTGCTTTTTCCTTAATGACGACGTTATAAGAAAAGTGAAATAGTATACATCACTCTTAAAATTAAATCCCTGGCTTCTTATGGTTCTGCATAGGCCGCTTTCATGTGGCCTCTCCCCCGTTGCGGCCGCGGTGGAGCCGCCGAGTGTTTGCCGCGTGCGGCCTCTTGACGCATAAATATTCACTGGCTGCATAACCCCGCGCCGGCGTCCGCAGCTTCACAAAATGTCTTACCTTTGGTCTCGCATCATCAATAACGGCACAGATGAAAATTCGCAACATGCTTTTGGCCGTCATCGCGGTCTCTTGCCTCGCGGCGTGCCACCCCACGGCGCCGCAGACGGCATATCGGCGAAACTCAGGTTTCGTCTTTGGCACCAACTACAATCTTGTCTATCGCTCCGACTCCGACCTCTGCCAGGCCGTGCTGGACCGACTGGCGAAATATGACAACTCACTCTCGGTATACAATCCGCACTCGCTCCTCAGCCAACTCAATGAGGGAGACAGCGTTGTGGCGGACACCATGATGCTCAGCGTCTTCCGGGAGGCCAAACGCTTCCACCGCTTCTCTGGCGGGGCCTTCGACATCACCGTCGAGCCGCTCAGCAGGCACTGGCGTTTCACCCGCGACCTTGTCGATGACACCATCTCCACGGAGCAGTGGCAGAGCCTTGTGCAGGGGCTGGACACCGTCATGCCGCTCATTGGCCTTGACAAGATCGCCATAGACGGCAACGTGGTGCGCAAGGCCGACAGGCGCATGAAGATCAACGCCAACGCCTTGGCCGAGGGCTTCGGTATCGACGTGGCCGCCGGCGTGCTGGAAGAGCACGGGGTGGAAGACTATATGGTCGAGATAGGCGGCGAGATTCATTGCCGCGGGCTCAACCCCAAAGGGCAGAAGTGGCGCATCGGCATAGACAAGCCCATAGAGGGCTCCGGGCTGCTCAACAGGCAGATGCAGCGCGTCATAGCCCTCTCCGACGGGGCCGTCTCCACCTCCGGCAGCTACCGCCAGTGCTACCATGTGGCCGATGGACGGCGCGTGCAGCACACCATCGACCCGCGCACCGGCATGCCCGTCTCCCATTCCATGGAGAGCGTCACCGTCACAGGGCCTAACACCATGACCACCGACGCCCTGTGCACCGCCCTCATGGTCATGGGGCCAGACTCCGCCCTCCAGAAGATAGACTCGCTGCCAGGCGTGGAGGCCTATATGATATATCGCGATGCCGACGGCAAGCAGTGCGAGCAAATGACGGCCGGCTTCCGCGACATGATAGAGGGGGCAGAGGAATAACAAAAAACATTAAAACAGTTTCCTCCTCCGCGCCCTTGCATTATCTTTGTGCAAAGTCAAACATTTTAAGTTCAACATAAAAGTCTACACATGTCGTTCGTAGAAGATAAGATTGTTTCAAACGGCCTCACGTTTGACGACGTCCTCCTCATCCCGGCCTACTCCGAGGTGCTGCCGAGAGAGGTCAGTCTGGCCACCAAGTTCTCGCGCCACATCGCCTTGAACGCCCCCGTGGTCACGGCCGCCATGGACACCGTCACGGAGAGCCGAATGGCCATAGCCATCGCCCGAGAGGGCGGCATCGGCGTCATCCACAAGAACATGACGATTGAGCAGCAGGCTCGCCAGGTTGAGACCGTCAAGAGGGCAGAGAACGGCATGATTTACGACCCAGTCTCCATCGGGCACCGCAAGACCGTTGGCGACGCCCTCAACATGATGAAGGAGTACAAGATTGGCGGCATCCCCGTGGTCGATGAGACAAACAAGCTCGTCGGCATCGTCACCAACCGAGACCTCCGCTTTGAGCAGGATATGGATAAGCCCATATCCTATGTCATGACGAAGGACAACCTCATCACGACCAATCAGAAGACAGATCTCCGCGAGGCCGCGGAGATCCTTCAGCACTATAAGATCGAGAAGCTCCCGGTGGTGGACAATGACGGCAAGCTCGTCGGGCTCGTCACATATAAAGACATCACCAAGGCCAAGGATAAGCCCTTGGCTTGTAAGGATGACAAGGGTCGCCTCCGCGTGGCCGGAGGCGTGGGTGTCACGTCAAACACTTTTGAGCGCATAGATGCCCTCGTGGCCGCCAATGTAGACGCCATTGTGATTGACACGGCGCA
Organism: uncultured Bacteroidales bacterium; assembly: GCA_934717675.1. Classification (GTDB taxonomy): domain Bacteria; phylum Bacteroidota; class Bacteroidia; order Bacteroidales; family Marinilabiliaceae; genus W3P20-009. The sequence continues at coordinate 26,970 of CAKUYZ010000015.1, read as the reverse complement.
TGGCCACAGCCGTGGCGTCATCGAGGTCCTCAAAGAAGCCCGTCGCCGCTACTCTGGTATCGACATCGTCGTGGGCAACATCTGCACTGGCGCTGCTGCCGTGGCTCTCGCGGAGGCCGGAGCCGACGCTGTCAAGGTGGGCATCGGCCCGGGTTCCATCTGCACCACGCGCATCATAGCCGGAGTGGGCTACCCGCAGCTCTCCGCCATCTACGAGGTCTACAAGGCTCTCAACGAGGCCGGCTACGGCGATGTGCCCATCATTGGCGACGGTGGTCTGCGCTACTCTGGCGACTTCGTCAAGGCGTTGGCGGCTGGCGCCAGCTGCACCATGGCCGGCAGCCTCTTCGCAGGCGTGGAGGAGTCGCCTGGCGAAACCATCATCTTCAACGGCCGTAAGTTCAAGTCCTACCGAGGCATGGGCTCGCTAGAGGCCATGCAGCACGGCTCGAAAGATCGCTACTTCCAGGATAATGAGAGCGATGTCAAGAAACTCGTCCCGGAGGGCATCTCGGCCCGCGTGCCATACAAGGGTTCCCTTTATGAGGTCGTTTATCAGCTTCTTGGCGGCATCCGTTCCGGCATGGGATATTGCGGAGCGAAAGACATCGAGGCGCTCCACGGCGCCAAGTTCGTCCGCATCACGGCGAGCGGCATGAACGAGAGCCACCCCCACGATGTGGCCATCACTCAAGAGGCTCCCAACTACTCGCGTAGCTAAGTTTACGCCGCGTAGGCGCAATATAGGCCTCCCGCCATGCATGGCGGGAGGCCTTTTGTTTTGCCCACTGCGGGGTCTGCTGTTCCAGATGTGGCTATAATACGTCCAAATTACGCCGATAATTGGCATTTTGCGATTTATATATGGCAAAATCGGTCGCAAATTGCGAAAAGAAGTTTATATTTGGGCGTTCGAAAGAGGCGGCTGGCGTTGTGTCTCCAAGTCCGAAGAACATAGGCATGATGTAAAGAACTTTTTTCATAGATGTGTTTGAATTGGTGCAGGGTAGCTGAAGCCAACGGGCTCGGGTGGCTACCCTGTTTTTTTGTACCCTTCCCTTAGCTTATGGAGTCTCGGCGTGGCGTAATGGCGGGCGGCTTCCTTGCCCGTGTGGCGGCGGCTTTTCGCAGTGGGCATGACCGCCGCGAGGTGGTTGGCTGCGCCGTCATCTGGGGCGTGGTGCTTCTCTCGGTGCCGTTGCGCCGGCTTGTAGACCCGCGCTACTCCGTCTCGGGCGTTGTCTCGTGGTCAGGGTTGGCCTCCGACTTCTTGGCTGTGCTGCCTTTCTTCGCCCTGTTCCTCGTCAACGACATTTTTTTCGCCCGCCTGCTGGTGCGCCGCCGCAAGGTTCTGCCCTACGTGCTTTGCGCCTTGGTCTCGGCCGCTGCGTTGTCAGTCGCCTCTGGCTTCGTGCAGCCGGGCGGGCAAGATGAGGGAGGCTTCATTCCACAGCCTGACCGCGGGCGCGCCTTTGAGCCGGCGGGTGGCGGTCACCTTGTGCCGCCCCGTCTTGGAGAGCCACGTGACCCGCGTCAGCGTCAGCCCGTTGGGCGTGACGGTGAGCCGCCCGTGCCGCGTGTCGTCAGCCGTTTCATCTTGGCCTTGCTCATGATGACGCTCGGCGTGCTCGTCAAGGTCTACCTCATCGCGGATCGAGACAAGGAGAGGCTTCGTGGCTTGTCTCAAGAGCGGACGCGAGCCGAACTCGCCCAGCTGCGCTACCAGCTCAGCCCGCACTTCCTCATGAATACGCTCAACAACATCCATGCGCTCGTAGACATCGACGCCGAGAGGGCAAAGGAGACCATACTCCGCCTCAGCCGCCTCATGAGGCATATGCTCTACGACTGCTCATCCAACCTCACGCCACTGGAGGCCGAGGTGACCTTTCTCCGTGACTATGTGGACCTCATGCGGTTGCGCTACACCTCCAGCGTCTCCATCTCGGTCTCGCTCCCGGAGCGGACGTTTGGCATCGAGGTGCCGCCGCTCATTTTCGTCAATATGGTGGAGAACGCTTTCAAGCACGGGGTGTCATATTCGCGCCCCTCGGCCGTCGACGTCTCCATGTCAATATCCGCGGCGCATGACGAGGTCAACTTCTGTTGCTCCAACACCATAGCGCCAGCCGCTCCGTCAGACAGCCAACACGGCATAGGGGAGCAGAATGTGCGCAAGAGGCTTGAGCTCATATGCCCTGGCCGTTACGAGTTCACGTCAATGCCGCTCCAGGGGCGCTACGTCGTCGCGCTGAAGCTTCTCTTGCCGCTGAGCGGCAGTCCCTCAACCCGCAAAGCATAATCGCCATGAGTGATAAGATAAACTGCCTGGTCATAGACGATGAGCCTCTGGCCCTTGAGCAGTTGGCAACATATGTGGGCCGCGTGCCATTCCTTAACCTCGTGGGCCAGTGCTGCGACGCCTTGCAGGCGTTGGACGTTGTCCGAAGGGGCGGGGTGGATCTCATCTTTGCGGACATCAGCATGCCGGATATGAGCGGCCTCGAGCTGGCGCGGCAGGTTGGGCCCCAGTGCCTTGTCGTCTTCACCACGGCCCACCCATCCTATGCCATCGATGGCTACAAGGTCAATGCCGTAGACTATCTTCTGAAGCCTTTTGGACTGGCCGACGTGGTGGCCGCGGCGGAGAAGGCGCGCCTCCGTTTTGAGGAGCGCAGGGCCCTCGAGGCCGCCCAGGCTCCCGCTTCAGCCGAGCTTGGCGAAGACGACTACATCTTTGTGAAGACCGACTCGAGCATGGCTCGCGTCAGGGTGGGGGACATTCTGCTTGTCGAGGGCATGAGCGAGTATGTCCGCATCTACGCCCAGGGCGAGGCTAAGCCTCTGATCACGCTGCTGACCATGAAGAGGGTGGAGGCCGCGCTGCCGTCGTCAGTCTTCCTCCGCGTCCATCGCTCCTGGATTGTCAACATGGCGCGCATTGAGAGCGTCAGCCGGTTGCGCATATCCATAGCCGGCAAGCTGGTGCCAGTGTCAGACAACTATAAGGAGCGTTTCTTGGCATATGTTGACAGCAGGGCTCTGAGGTAGCAGCTCGCGGCGTATTGAAATTTTGCCTACTTTTGCGATCGTCTGCGCTACTTTCGTTGAAATGATGCCCGCTTTGTGCGGCCAATTTCGTTTCTTTGTAGTCCCGAAAATATGTCTATTCCTAAGCACACGAATGACTCTCAAGAAAACTAAGCGTCTCGGCGCTTGCGGCGGCCACCTTTCCGCTGCCGCGGCTCTCCTGGCGGCTCTGATGATCGGCCTCGCCGCCTGCAGCGACGAGGATTTCAAGCTAAACGACAGCGTCATCAAGAGCAACAGCTATGCCGAGATGTCCACCACCACGCCGCTCGAGCTGTCCACTTTCCGGTTGGACTCTGTGCAGACCTCCAGCCAAAACCGCGTGTGGGTCGGGAAGGCGCAGAAGCCCGTCATCGGCATCATTCATAGCGACTCTTACATGAGGCTCGCCGAGCCTGTCTTCATGCCCACGCGCACCTCCGGCTACGATTGGAAGCAAAGCGGCAAGGAGGTCTACGACTCTTGCACCATCGTCCTTCTGCACTCCGGGCAGTATGAGGGAGACACGCTCCAGCTCTTCGACATCCAGGTGGAGGCCCTAAAACAGAGGGTCGAGTTCGCAGATGAAAACGAGTCCGACTTCTATAACGTCCGCTCCTTTGAGTCCGACTCCGTCATCGGCTCCTTCGTCTTCAAGCCGAAGCCCATCACTCGCCCCAGGCTGCGCTTCAGGCTCAACGACACCTTTGGCAGGCATTTGCGAGATTTCATCATGGCCCAGACGGGACTGAACTCAGGAGACATCTCGCAAAACTTTGAGAACTTTATGAAGGGCATCAAGATCACCTGCTCAGACAAGAAGCATGACACCAAAGCCCTCCTGGCCTTTATAGCGGACTCCACCAAAATATGCCTCCACAGCCACAGGCGCGGCATGGTGGCCGAGAAGAAGGAGAGGGCGCTCTATATGACAGGGAGTAACTTGCAGTTCAACAATGTCTGGAACGAGGGCATGGACGAGCCTTTCGCCAACCTCACGCACCGCTACGTCCAGGTGGCGGAAGACTCCGCGGGCCTCCATTCCGTCCTCTATGAGGGCTTGGGCTACTACACGCGCATCAACTTCCCCTCCATCGAGAGCCTCAAAAACATGAGCCGATACCAGCACATCGTTAAGGCCACGCTCAAGATATATCCCGAAGTGGGAAGCTATGACAAACGCAGGATCCCCACCTCGTTCTACCTCTCCGAGGTCAACAAGGGCAACGTCGTCACAAGCACGCTCATCAACGCGAGCGGCCAAAGGGTCTACGCCCAACTGGTCTACGACTCGTATGACCGCACGCAGATGTACTACTACGCCGACATCACCTACTACCTCAACACCATACTCTCCCAAGACATGGTGGACGAGAACGCTGGCCTCGTCATGACGTGGGGAAGCTCTATGCAGCCCACCAACTATAATTTTATGATTTTCAACGGGCACGGTGTCGATTTGCACAGGTCGGTGCTCGAAGTAACTTTCTATAACTTCGACCGTGAAGAAAGATAGTCGCCTGCTGGCCTTGGCCCTCTGCGCCTTGCTCGCCGTATGCTCCGCCAAGGCTCAGAACAGCACTTCGTCGCCATACTCCATGTATGGCGTGGGCATCATAACGCCCAAAGAGGATGTGGCCGCCGCGGCTCTGGGACACTCCGGCATCGCCATGTCGCCGAGCGAGTGGGTCAACATATCCAACCCCGCCGGCATCGCCAACCTCGACTCGCTGACGTTCTATTTCAACTTCCAACTCAGAGCCTTCTACGCCCGCGAGAAATGCGGATATGAGACGGCAAGCGTCTACTCCGCCAATATCGACGGCATCACCATGGCTTTCCGGGGGCGCAAATGGCTAGCCTTCGCCCTGGGCTATGCGCCATACTCCACCGTGGGCTACAACATGAGCGAGACAAAGAACATTGTGGGCACCACGGACAACTACCGCATCCAGCACAAGGGCAGCGGCGGACTCAGCCAGGCGTTCATCAACTCGGCGTTCACTCTTTTCAACCATTGGACCATCGGCGGAAACTTCTCCGTCATTTGGGGCAACATCGAGAACCTTGAGGTCTCCTACTTCTCCGAGACCATCGGAGGTGAGGACATATATAACAAACGCAACTATGCGGTCAACAACATCTATTGGGAGGTAGGCACACAGTTCGATTTCAACATCGGGCAGAATAATTTCCGCTTCGGTGCGGTCTATGCGCCAAAGATTTGGCTTCACACATCTTACGACCAGACCATATACAACAGCGTAACCGAGCTCGAGTCCGACGACTCCACGCCAAACCGATTCTACATCCCGCGCTACTACGGAGCCGGCTTCACATACAGCCGCAAGGCTCTTGTCGGCACCATTGAGTATAAGGTCAGCGAGTGGGGAGACATCAAGAACACCAAGTTCAAGGAGAAGGTCAACTTCCGAGACACGTACACAATCTCCGGAGGCCTCCAATACTCGCCCGGAAAGCCCGATGACCCGTTCTACAAAAGGATGCGCTACCGTGTGGGCGGCTTCTATGGCCGAGACTACCTCGACCTCACGACGGCCAATCTCATGCAGAGCGGATTCACCCTCGGCATATCCGTGCCGCTCGGCAGGTCGCGCAACTCCATCAGCATATCTTACGAGAGGCAAAACCGAGGCACTCTCTCCAACGGCATGATCAAGGAGAATTTCAACAACTTCAAGATCGGCCTCAACATCAGGGAGACGTGGTTCATGCGCTCCAAGTTTGACTAACTCTACTTTTGCAACAGCACATATTTCTGCTCCATATATGAATAGGCATTTCTCCCACACTCTTAAACTCATCTCCTTGGCGGCTCTCGCCGCTGTGGCCGTGGGGTGCGAGGATGAGGACAACGACAACCTCCAGGGCAACTGGAAGAATACGTACAAATATTTCCTCGGCACTCCACGAGGTGGCGCGGTGGGGTTTCAGCTCATGGTTGGAGACACCCTCCGGGCTTTTGTTGGCACGGGGGCCAATATGACGAACACCAAGGCGCAGGAGCGTTTCGCCGACTTCTATATGTTCACCTACACCCCCACCGGCCTCACTGAGACTGTGCGCTATGACCGCCTCTCCGAGGCCGAGAGGCAGGGCGGCGTGCCGTGCACCAAGGCGGTGGCGTCGCTCCCCGTCGCCAGTGGCGCCAAGCCGCGCAACGGCGGCGTGGGCTTCGCCCTCAATGGCAAAGGCTACGTGGGGCTCGGCTTCGACGGCTCCGACTGCCTCAACGACTTCTGGTGCTACGACCCAGTGACTAATTCGTGGTCGCAAGCCCCATCCTATCCGGGCGATGCCGTGAGGAATGCGTTCGCGTTCGTCATAGACAATGTGGCCTACGTGGGAGGTGGCGAGGATGCCGACAATAACATAATTGGAGATTTCTACCGTTTCGACGGCCAGGTGTGGGAACCACTGCAAAACATTGGCGTTCCGCGCTCACAGGCCTCGGCCTTTGTCTGCAACGGCAAGGGCTACGTCTATGGTGGCACCAACGGCGGCAAGGTGGTGGCATTCGAGTGCTACGACCCCAATGCCGCCGACTGGGAGCAGCTGCATCACTTGAAAGACGCCACAGAGGAGACTTTTGACGACCAGTATGGCCAGTTGGCAGGCTACGGCGCCACGGCTTTCGTCCTCAATGACAACACGACAGATTGCCGCGCCTACGTCACCACGGGCGGCCCCAACGGAAATGGGCAGCTCACTTGGGAGTATAACCCGTTCAACGACACTTGGATTCAGAAGACGTCCTTCGAGGGCGGGGCGCGCAAGTTCGCGGTCTCTTTCGTCCTCAACGCCAATGTCAACAACCACGGGTGGAGGCAGACGGGTTTCGTCACCACGGGCGGCACCAGCGACCTCCTCGTCTCAGGCTCTGGCGGCTTGTATTACGCCGACACTTGGGCCTTCTTGCCAGACGAGGCCTGGGAGGAACGAGACTAGGCCACGTTCGTTGAGCTGCCACGGCCGATGCCGCGGGCAAAGTCCCCTTTCGTTGATTTGAAAGTAGAGTAACAGACAATCTTTTTATCTTTGCACGTAAATTATCAAGAGAATATGACGAGACAATACGCCAACCCTCTTATGGCACTGTCTGTCATCGCGCTGGCCGCTTTGGCTCTCGGCTGCGAGGATCAGACGGATCAGAAGACGATGGGCAACTGGTATAACACCTACAGCTACTTCCCCGGCACGCCGCGCGGCGGCGCCGTCTGTTTTCAGATTACGGTAGGCGACACTGTCAGAGCCTTTGTCGGCACCGGCGCCAACACCAACAAGACCGAGGAGCAGGAGCGTTTCCGCGACTTCTATATGGTGTCGCTCAACTCGCAGGCGCGCCCGCATTGGACCGCCCGCTACGAGAAACTCTATTCAGAGAAAGACTCCGCCAAGGCCGAGACCACGCAAAAGTATTACAAGGAGAACGTGCCATACAACGTGGCCGTGGCTTCCATGCCCATGGAGGCCGCTGCGCGCAACGGTGCCGTAGGATTCTCCATCAACGGCAAGGGCTACGTCGGCCTCGGCTATGACGGCACCAACTTCCTCAACGACTTCTGGTGCTACGACCCCGAGACCAACTCATGGTCTCAAGCCCCCACCTACCCGGGAGACGCTGTCCGATATGCCACGGCTTTCGTCATTGACAATGTCGCCTATGTGGGCTGCGGCGAAGACTATGACAATAACATCTTGGGAGACTTCTATCGCTTCGATGGCAACACCTGGACCTCCATCCAGAGCATCGGTGTGCCTCGCTCGCAGGCCACCTCTTTCGTATGCAACGGGTATGGCTACGTCTTCGGCGGCAAGAACGGCGACCCTGTTGACGCGTTCCAGCGTTACAACCCCAATACCAATACTTGGGAAGACCTTCGAAACCTCAAAGACCAGTCTCACAAGTCTTTCGATGACCAATACACTGGCCTTGCGCGCTATGGCGCTACTTCGTTCGTCCTCTACGATGGCCAACCAGACTGCCGCGCCTACGTTGCTTTGGGGTCTACTGCCGCAGGGTTGAATAAGGTAACATGGGAGTATAACCCTATGTACGACTATTGGGTGCCACGCTCCCAGTTCGAGAATATGGCTCGAAAGTTTTCTGTCGCGTTTGTGCTTGAAGGCGACTTTGACGGGCGTGGCGTGCAGCAGATGCCATATGTCACCACCGGCGGTACTTCCGACCTCTATGTGACGGCCTCTGGCGGCACCTTCTTTGCCGACACTTGGCTCTTCCAGACCTCGGCCTACCCCGAGGGGCGCGACTAGCCTAGGCTGTTGTCGCCCTCTTGGGGCGGCCAAGGCGTAACCATACGAGAGAACCTCCTTTGCCCTACCTTGTGTCTGGGCGGGGGGTTCTCTCTTCTTTTTCTTCTCTCCCTCATCCTGAAAATGAAAGCTGAAAAGTCCAAATCTGTAAGGCGGACGTGGCTGGAGGTGGCCATTGTGGTGGGCTTTGCGCTCATCTTTGCCGCGCCATCGCTCCTCAAAGAGGGTGCGGTGTTCATTCCACTCCTTGTCAAGACGTCGCTCGTCTGCGCGGCCGCCTTTGGGGTCAACGTACACTTCCTCATGCCGCGCTATATGTTCCGAAGCCGCTATGTGGCCTATGCCGTGGGCATCCTTGCCCTTATGGCCCTCACCCTGTTGGTCATGGTGCCGCTCATGTCGTGGCGAGAGGTGATTCCCGCGGTGCAGGTGGCGCCGGAGCAGCCTGGGTGGCTGTCGCTCCCTTTCCGTTGGCTGCTGCCGCTCGTCGGGATGCTGTTCGTCAGCTCGCTCTACTCTTTCTATCGCCGTGAGCGAGACAACAAGAAGAGGGAGATTGACATGACGCACCAGAACATTGAGTTTGAGATGAAATTTCTCAAAACCCAAATAAACCCTCACTTTCTCTTCAACGCCCTCAACAACATCTACGCCCTCTCCATCATCAAGAGCGAGAAGACACCGGATATGATCTTGAAACTCTCTGACATGCTCCGTTTCACGCTCTATGACAGCGAGAGCAAGAAAGTAAAGCTCAAACGTGAGGTGGAGTATATAACAAACTATATTGAGTTTCAAAAACTTAAAACAGACTCCGATCTAAACATCAGGGTCGAGGCCTCGGGGTGCAATGAAGAATTCATGATAGAGCCCATGCTCCTCATCCCTTTCATTGAGAACAGTTTCAAACACGGCAACATTGACAATCCCAAGAAAGGCTGGCTTCAGGTCAGCATCAAGACCTTGGGCCCCATCCTTGTCTTCCAGGTCCGAAACTCGTTGCCGCCCATTGCCATAAACAAAGACGTCGTCGGCGGGATTGGGGTGGAGAACGTCCGCAAGAGGCTCGACATTCTATACCCAGGACGCTACGAGATGAAGATTGACAAGACGGAGACGGAGTTCGGCGTCTTCCTCAAAATAGACACCTTTGTCGCATGACCCCTTTTTTACTATTTTTGCATTAACCATGGACGCTCAAAATAAGATTCGTTGCCTGATCGTAGACGATGAATTCCCAGCTAGGATCTTGCTCAAGGAGTTCATTGACAAAGTGCCAAACCTTGAGCTTGTGGGCAGTTGCAAGTCGGGGCTTGAGGCGTTGCCCATAATTCAGGGCGGCGGAGTAGATCTCATGTTCCTAGACATCCAGATGCCGGACATCACGGGGCTCAATTTCTTGAAGATGTTGCCAGTGCGCCCGCTCGTTGTATTCACCACGGCCTATTCTGACTACGCCATAGAGAGCTATCAGCTCGACGTCTTGGACTATCTGCTCAAGCCTTTCTCTTTCGACCGTTTCATGCAGTGCGTGGGCAAAGCCATGCAGAGGGTGGGCGAGAGCCGCCAGAGGACGTCTCAGCCTGTGCCCGCCCCCGACGCGGCGGAGCCCGCCGACCCTAACGATGGCGTGCTGATTGTCAAGGCCGACCACAAGATTCATCGCATAAGGCTGGATGACGTGCTCTATATCGAGGGCCTGCGCGAATACGTCACCATACATTGCAAGGCAGAGAAGATAGTCACCCTGGAGTCGCTCCGCAACCTGGAAGACACCCTGCCGCCCTCGCTCTTCATGAGGGTGCATAAGTCCTACATCGTCCGCATAGACAAGATAAAGGCGCTCTATGGGGCGCAGCTCAAGATAGATGGCGTGGAGCCATACATCCCCATAGGCAAATCATATAAAGACGTGGTGCAGGAGAGGCTCTTTAATGTCTGAGCCACCATGCCAACGCCCCCGATCCAAACACAAACCCACTGAAAAAAGCATACCGAAAGTGACCATTACGAAACATCTGGCGACAGTCCTCATGGCCATCGTGGCGTCTTCCGTCACGCTTATGGCGCAAGACGAGCTGGCCGCCGACACTGCCGCGGTCTTTGAGGCCGAAGCCGACTCTATTGTCTACAATAACGAGATCCCGCGCTACGAGGTGGATAGCCTCATCTCCGCTTGGTACACCCGCACGCGCCCCGTGGTCAACGACTTTGTGCCAGACTCTGTGGCCGTGGCGGACAGCATCATTGCCGGCGTGCCGGACTCCGTCTTCGTGGAGAGGCTCCAGGCCATGATGTCGCCCATCCCCATGGTGTTCAATGATCAGGTGCGCCGCTTCATTGAGCTCTACGTGGTGCGTCGCCGCTACCTCGTGCAGCGGATGCTCGGCCTCTCGAACTATTACTTCCCGCTCTTTGAAGAGGTCTTGGAAGCTCACGGCATGCCACAGGAACTCAAATATATGGCCGTCATTGAGAGCGCGCTCAACCCCAGCGCGCTCAGCCGAGTGGGAGCCTCGGGCTTGTGGCAGTTCATGTATTACACAGGCAAACGCTACGGGCTAGACGTGACAAGCTACGTCGATGAGCGGCGCGACCCCGTCAAGGCCTCCAACGCCGCGGCCGAGTTCTTGCATGACCTCTACACCATGTATGGTGACTGGCATCTGGCCATAGCCGCCTACAACTGCGGCCCGGGCAACGTCAACAGGGCCATAGCGCGCTCCGGGGGGCAGAAAGACTTCTGGAAAATATATTACAACCTGCCCCGCGAGACCCGTGGCTATGTGCCGGCCTTCATTGCCGCGGCCTATGCCATGAACTACGCCCAGGAACATCAGATCTACGCCAGCGAGACCGAGGCGCTGCCGTCTACCGACACCGTCACAATCTACCAGCCTCTCCACTTCAGTCAGGTCACGTCCGTCTTGGGAGTCCCGACTGATCTCATCCGCCAGCTCAACCCGCAGTATAAGCATGACGTGGTGCCGGCCATTGAGGGCAAGACCTATCAGCTCGTCTTGCCTGTCGAGGCCACGTTCTCCTTCGCTGCGCACGAAGACTCGGTCTATGCCCGCGACAGGCTCAAATATTTCCCCGACAACAAGATTGTCAAGATAACAGACGCCCGCGGGGTGGCCTATGCCGGCCGCACGCCAGACGGCAAGGTCAAGCTTGTCTACACCGTCAGGAGTGGCGACGTGCCAGGTTCCATAGCAAGGCGCTTCGGAGTCAGGGTCAGCGATTTGGCCTATTGGAACAACATTCGCAGAAACATGATCCGCATTGGCCAGAAGCTGGTTATCTACGTCCCTAAAAACAGAGCCAGCCGCTATGCGGGCATGGCGCGCATAGTAAAGTAAAAACTCGCAGATGCTCTCATTTCCCGCAAGGCGCTTTCTCGCTGTTTTGGCTCTGGGCGCGGCTCTCGCCGCGCACCAGTGCGCTTGGGCGCAGATTGAGGGTGGCGACTGGTATTCGGGCGTCATACGCTACAACCCGCGCAAGGCGGATGACCACGGCGAGCAGAAAAAAGGGATTCTGGACAGCAACCGCCATGGCCGCCGAGACGATGTGCTGTGGCACGCCGAGTCGGCGGGCGTGGTCTATGAGAAGGCGGGCAACGTCAGCCTGCTCTCGGCCTCGCGCTGGGGGCTGACTGGCCGCTTGGAGCTGTCAACCTACATGGCGCAAGACGTGCTGCGCCCATCGGTCTACGTCAAGGCGCTGTGGCGCGTCTTCCAAAAGAGATGGTTCTTGTCTTCGCGTTTCAACATTGCCAATGCCTATCCGGGCATGAGCCTAGCGCAAGGGGCCAAGGTGGAGCGCGTCATAGAGCCAGAGGCAGACATCCCGCTCGTCTTCGAGCTGGGCCACGAGATGCTGCTCTCGCGCGCATGGTTCACCGACCCCAACTGCTCCGACGGCTCGGCCTATCTCATCCTCACTGCCGGCCTGGGCCTCTATGGCGGCGGCAATTTCTCCGGTGCCGATGACTTGCGCCAAGTCCGTTTCCACTTTTTGGCAAACCGCGGCGAGACGCTCACGGGGTCGGGCTTCCGAGCCAGGCTCAAACTGTGGGCGGATGGGCGCATCACCAACCGCATCAACCTGCACGGCGGCATAGCCTACCACGTGGGCACGTTCAGCAGCCACCACGCCGTGGAAATTCAGGCCGAGGGCGAATATTTCTTCACCGGCCGATGGAGTGCCAAACTAGGCTTCCTCACCAGTTTCGCACATTATCGCGACATCGACAGCCACGCCGCCATATGGCCCATTGTCGATGTGTCATACTATTTCGGCAAGAGATCCACCGCGGGCCGCTCCTCGCTCTTCAAACGCGGGGTATATCGCGGTTCCAACCTCTGACGCGGCGTCGGGGGCTAGGCTCTCCGGCTGTCTTTTCACCCACCTGCCAAGCGTTATATGGACATTGAGCTGGACAATAAGGAGTTCCAAAACATCTGGAAACTCGTGGCGGAAACGTCGTCCTCCGTCTTCATGACGGGACGCGCCGGCACGGGCAAGTCCACCTTTTTGCGCTATATTGTGCAGAATGTCAAGAAGAAAACCGTCGTCTTGGCCCCTACGGGCGTGGCGGCGGTCAATGCGGGTGGCGTCACTCTCCACTCTTTCTTCAAGATACCGCTCCAGCCGTTCGCCCTCGACGACGTGAACTACTCTACGCCTTCGCGCGTGCGAGAGATGCAGAGGTTCAACTCTGACAAAATCAAGCTCCTTCAAGAGGTGGAGCTCATCATCATTGACGAGGTCTCAATGGTCAGGGCCGATGTCCTTGACTTTATTGACAGGGTGCTGCGAACCTATGTCAAAGGGCGGCGCACCGAGCCTTTCGGCGGCAAGCAGATGCTTCTCGTGGGAGACGCTTTTCAGTTGGAGCCCGTGGTGAAAGGGCAAGATTGGGACATCTTGCGCCGCTTTTACACTACGCCCTATTTCTTTGGCGCGGCTGTCTTCGGCTCCATCAGGCTTGTGCAGGTGGAGCTGCGCAAAGTTTACAGGCAGCGCGAGGCCGACTTCCTCTCGCTCCTAGACCGCGTCAGGGTGGGGCAGGTCTCGGAACAAGACATGGCGCGGGTCAACACGCGTGTCGATCCGTCTTTTGAGCCGGCAGAAGATCAGATGTACATCACCCTCACGGCCACAAGGGCCACGTGCGACCTCATCAATGACACTCGCCTAAAGGAGCTAGACACTCCGGAGCGCACCTATGTGGGCGTGGTGGAGGGTGACTTCCCCGAGACCTCGCTCCCAACGCTCAAGTCTCTGATGCTCAAAGAAGACGCTCAGGTGGTCTTTGTCCGTAACGATACCGAGGAAGGCCGGTGGTTCAACGGCACAGTTGGCGTGGTGGAGGGCTTGGAAGACGATGGCGTGTGGGTTCGCGTGGCCAGGGAGAGCGCCGAGGGAGAAACCACTCACGATTCCTATTTCGTTGAGAACGAAGTGTGGGAAAACGTCCGCTATCGCTATGACGAGAAGGCGCATAAGGTGGTGTCTGAGCTTCTCGGCTCTTTCCGTCAGTTGCCTCTGAAGCTGGCCTGGGCCATCACCATCCACAAGAGCCAGGGCCTCACGTTTGACCATGTCATCATCGACCTTGGGCGCGGGGCTTTCGCCTGCGGGCAGGTCTATGTGGCTCTGAGCCGCTGCCGGACCTTGGCGGGCATTGTCTTGCGCAAACCCGTCACGTTGGCGGATATTAAGACAAACTCCATTGTCCGCGACTTCTCCTATGGGGCCAACAACGAGGCCGTCATCAGTGGCGAGTTGGACGGAGCCAGGGCCAGGGCTTTGGCCTCCGACGCCTCCGACGCTTTCGCGCGCCATGACTTCCGCTCCGCGGTGGCTTCGCTGATGGAGTCTTTCACCCTCTCGCCGCAGGCGTTGACCAACCCTGTGGTGATGAGGTATATGGCTCGCCGCCTGGCGGTCATAGACAAACTCCAGGCGCAGATAGACGCCTTGCTAGACAAGCAGAGGCGCATGATGGAGAAGAACTTCGAGTTCGCCTACGAGTATTATCTCATGGCAAGCGAGTGCCTACATAAATATGACGACGCCCGCGCGGCCAAGGCCAATCTGGCCAAGGCTCTGACCCTGGCTCCCGACTATGCCGACGCGCGTATGCTCCGCGCCGAGGTGGATGTGGAGGCGGGAGACTTGGAGCAGGCGGTGGAGGATCTTGACGTGGCCCTGCGACCCGGCGCGCTGAAGAAAAAACGCAGAAGAGGGGTGGCGCTGAGGCTGCGCGCCAAGGCCTTGATGGGGCTTGGCCGCTGGGAAAAGGCCAAGGCCGACCTGTGCGATGTCTTGGCCATGGGTGTGGACCGCGAGACATTGGAGGCCTTGGCCAAGGTCTGCCGGAAGATGGGTGAAGAAAAAGAGGCCGACAGATATGAGCGTCTGGCCGATCAATTTGATGAGAATGATGAAGACGACGAATAGGGCCCTGAGGCTCCTCCTGGCCCTGGTGGCCGCGCTCTTGGCTTGCAGTAACGCATCGGCGCAGGTCAACACCAACCGCATGATGCAGGTGGGGCGAAACGCCTTATATTTTGAGGACTATGTGCTCTCCATTCAATATTTTAACCGTGTCATCATAGTCAAGCCATACCTCGCCGACCCCTACTACTATCGCGCCGTGGCCAAGTTCTATCTTGACGACCTCACCGGCTGCGAGGCTGACTGCAACGTGGCGTTAGACATCAACCCGTTCCTCGTCGGGGCCTACAACCTCAGGGGCATAGCCCGCCTCAGGATGGACAGGCCCGCCGCCGCGCGAGAAGACTTTGACAAGGGCCTCTCCTATGAGCCGGAAAACGTCAACATGCTCCTCAACTCAGGCATCGCCAGCATCAACCTCAAGGAATATAGCAACGCGATAGCGCAATATGACAAGCTGCTCAAAATAGACAAAAACAATGTGGCCGCCATCCTCTATCGCGGCATAGCCTACGTGGAGAAGGGAGACACGGCCACAGCCATGGGCGAGTTCGAGAGGGCGGCCAAGATAAACGCCTACTCGCCAGAGGCCTTCACATATCTGGGCATGCTGCACTACCAGCAGAGAGAGTTCACCAAGGCTCTGGAGTGCTATGACCGCCTGGCAGAGCTGAGGCCCAAAGACCCGTTTGTTTACGTCAACAGGGCCATAACGAAATATAACCTCGACGATATGCGAGGCTGCGAGGCCGACCTCGACGAGGCTCTGAGGCTCGACCCCAAAAACAAGATGGCCTATCAGAACCGGGGCATGCTCCGAGCCGAGGCCGGCGACCTCAACCGCGCGGCGGACGATTTCTCCAAGGCCTTGGCCATCGACCCGTCAGATGACATTGTCCTCTTCAACCGCGCCATCATATACGGCCAGCTCGGCCAAAGCTACAACGCCCTGCAAGACCTCAACATCATCATTGCCAAGCACCCAGACTTCGGCCCCGCCTATGCGCAGAGGGCTGTGGCCAAGAGGCAGATGGGAGACGTCAAAGGTTCCGAGGTGGACTATATGACCGCCGTCACCTTTGAGCAGGAGAAGACCAAGAGGGCGCTCGAGGCTTCTGCAAACGCCGACAAGCCTGGCTCCGACGCGGCCGACAAGAAGAAGGGCAGCCGCGGCAAAAACGACGACGACATGAAAAAATATGACCAGATGGTCGTCGTGGCCGACTTCGGAGACACTGATGACAAGCTGCGGCAAGAGAACAAAGAGACCATCCGAGGCCGTGTGCAAGACCGAGACATTGCCATAGACCTGGAGCCAGCCTTCAGCCTCTCGTTCTTCTCGGCCGACACGCTCCTCCCAAACGCCCCATATTATAGCCCCTCCGTGGTCAAGTTCAACGCCTTGGGGCTGGCCGAGCGTAAGATGGTGGTGACAAACCGCGACGTGGCCAGTGATGAGGTCTCTGCCAAGGTGTTCACTATGATCGGCTCCGTCAACAAGAGGTTGGAGCAAGACCCGTGGGACGCGTCGCTCTACCTGCTGCGCGGTACGCTCTACGCCATCGTCATGAACTACAACAGCGCGCTGACCGACTTCTCCGCATGCCTCATCAAAGAGCCGGACAATGTCGTCGCGCTCTTCAACAGGGCGGCAGCGCGATACAAGATGGTCGAGACCATCCGAGATATGGACTCTGACGGATACCAGGCCATGGATGGCGACCTTATGGGCGGAGCCCGAAACATCCGCGGCGAGGTCACAGTGATGGACTATGACCTGGTGATGCAAGACCTGCAAAAAGTGGTGGAGCTGGAGCCTGACAACGAGTTCGCTTATTACAACATGAGCCTTGTCTTCTGCCAACGCAAAGAGTTCAAGCGGGCCCTCGAACTGCTAGACAAGGCCATAGGGATCTATGACCAGTTCGCCGAGGCCTACTTCAACCGCGGCATAATAAAGATTCACGAGGGCATGGAAGATGATGGCGTGGCAGATCTTAGCCGAGCGGGAGAGTTGGGCATGTTTAAGGCATATAACGTCATAAAACGCTATAAGACAAAGCAATAGCGTGAAGGACGGGAAGCTGTGAGGGCAAAAAACGCGGCACCCTTTGTTTCTTTCGAGCTAAAGCGTTAACTTTACGCCCGATTTGAATTCAATCCATTAAAGTAATCGTACGATGAAGAGGACATTTCAACCTTCGAACCGTAAGCGCGTCAATAAGCATGGCTTCCGTCAGAGGATGTCTACCAAGAATGGCCGCAGGGTTCTGGCCGCTCGCCGCGCCAAGGGTCGTAAGAAACTCACTGTTTCCGACGAGGCAAAGGGCAAGGCTTACTAGTCTTTGAGACTGGCAAAAGACAGCTCCGAAGAGATTCGGGGCTTTTTTTGTATCGTTTGTTTTGCTATTTTTGGTTTCCGTGCGCGCCTGCGGCGCGCCTCTAATCGTTTTAAAAAATGAGTTTCATCAATTTCTTGAAGTCTAGGGTTTTCTGGATTCAGGTGGCCTTGGCCGTCGTGGCCATCGTCGTGCTGCTCTCTCTCACCAGTTGGCTCCTGGGCATATACACCAACTCCGGGCGCACCGTGGTGGTGCCGCAGCTCGTTGGCCAGCTACAGGCCGAGGTGCAAGACGAGGTGCGCAACGGCGACCTGGATCTGAGGCTCATCGACTCCATCTACCGGGCAGACGTGAGGCCTGGCGCCATTGTGGACCAGATCCCCGAGGCCGGCAAAAAAGTCAAGAAAGGGCGCACCATATACATCACCATAAACGCTTTCTCAAAAGAGATGACGGCCATGCCCGCGCTTGTCAATTTCTCGTTCCGCAACGCCAAGGTCAACCTGCAAAACGCGGGCCTGATCCTGGGGCGGGTAGACTCAGTGCCAAGCCCATACAATGGCCTGGTGCTCAAGCAGTCTGTGGCCGGCAAGGCCGTCAACGCGGGGGAGCGGCTGCCCAAGGGCTCTAGCGTGGACCTGGTGGTGGGCCGAGGGGACATGGAGGGCGCGGCCATCGTCCCCAACATTGTTGGCCTGCAATACGATGATGCCATATCCGCCCTAGCCGAGGCGCGCCTGAGCGTTGGCGGAGTGGCGTTCGACGCCTCTGTGCGCACGGCCTCAGACTCGGCGCAGGCCATCGTCTTCCGTCAGTCTCCCGATAGCTCGGCGGGGACTGTCGACGCATGGTCGCCAGTAAACCTGTGGCTGTCCACAGACATGGGCAAACTTGCCGAGCATATGTTGGAAGATGAGTAACGAGGAGATGAGGGACGGGGAAGACTGGGACGAGGAGCAGGAGCTGGATGCCGACGATGACGGACAAACTGATGGCGCCGCGGGCGGAGAACTTTTTGAACACTATCATTTTGAGGCAGATCGTAATCAAGGCCTCGTCAGGATAGACAAATACGTGGTGGACCATGTGGCCCACGCTTCACGCACCAAGGTGCAGGCTGCCGCTGAGGCCGGCAACATACTTGTCAACGGCAAGCCCGTCAAGGCCAACTATCGCGTCAAGCCAGCCGACCAGATAAGCATCGTCATGAGCTATCCGCCGCACGAGGTCGAGATAGTGCCGCAAGACATCCCGTTAGACATTGTGTATGAAGACGATGACCTGCTAGTGGTCAATAAGCCAGCGGGCATGTGCGTCCACCCTGGAGTCGGAAATCATGACGGCACGCTGGTCAACGCCTTGGCGTGGCACCTGCGCGGGCTGCCCATGTTCGCCGACGTCAATGACCCGAGGCCTGGGCTCGTCCACAGGATCGATAAGGACACGTCGGGCCTCCTCGTCGTGGCTAAGACCGAGCCTGCCAAGATGGATTTGGCCCGCCAGTTCTTTGAAAAGACCACCGAAAGGTCATACATAGCTTTGGTGTGGGGACTGATGGAGGCTGACTGCGGCACCATCCGCGGCAACATTGGCCGCAGCCAGCGAGACCGAAAGGTGATGGACGTCTACCCCGAGGACAGTGGCATAGGCAAGCACGCCGTCACGCACTACGAGGTGCTGGAGCGGCTCGGCTATGTCTCTCTGGTCCGCTGCCGCCTGGAGACGGGGCGCACGCACCAGATCAGAGCCCACTTCCGCCACATTGGCCACCCGCTCTTTGGCGATGCGCACTATGGCGGCGACCAGATCCTCCGCGGCACCACATTCCCAAAATACCGCCAGTTTGTGACCAACTGCCTGGCCCTGTTGCCGAGGCAGGCGCTCCACGCCAAGACGCTTGGCTTCACGCACCCCGCATCCGGAGAGCGCATGCTGTTCGACTCAGAAGTGGCGGCAGACATGACGGCCTGCGTGGAGCGGTGGCGGACATATGTCAGCGGCAGGCAATAGAGGACATGTCTGTCGCGTAAAGACACTTTTACTCAGCAAAGTATACACACATAACTTATCATGAAAAAGAGAGTTGCAATCGTCTACGGTGGCTACCAGTCAGAGGCCGAGGTCAGCGCACGCAGCAAAGATGGTCTTATGGCCATGATGGACCATGAGCGCTATGACCTCATCCCCGTCGAGATAACGCGCACCCGCTGGACTGCCCATTACAATGGCGGCGACTATCCAATATTGCGAGACGATTTCTCGTTTTCCGCAGACGGCCACAAGATTGCCTTCGACTTGGCCTATATCACCATCCACGGCGTGCCGGGCGAAAACGGGCTCATGCCAGCCTATTTTGAAATGATAGGCCTCAAGCACTCCACATGCCCCGCGCTCACTGGCGCCATGACCTTTGACAAGTTCGTGTGCAACAGCTATCTGCGAGCATTCGGCATTCATGTAGCCGACTCCATAAGGGTTCGCCCAGGTCAGCAGGTGAGCCCGAGTGAGATTGTGGAGAGGTTCGGCCTCCCCATGTTTATCAAGCCGTCCGCGGCGGGCTCCAGCTTCGGGGTCTCCAAGGTCAAGACGCAGGAGCAGATTCTGCCGGCCATCGAGGCGGCCCGGAAAGAGAGCAACGACGTCATCATCGAGGCTCTTATGGAGGGCACTGAGCTCACGTGCGGGCTCTACAAGACCAGCCGCCGCACGGTCATATTCCCACTCACTGAGGTGGTGACGCAAAATGACTTCTTTGACACCGAGGCCAAATACACGCCTGGCAAGACGCAAGAGATAACGCCCGCCAGGCTAGACGATGGCGCGACGCAGAGGGTCAAGAGCGTGGCCTCGGAGGTCTACGACCTCATGAACATGAAAGGAATAGTGAGGGTGGACTTCATTGTCAAAAAAGACGGCACGCCATTTGTCCTGGAGGTCAACACCACGCCAGGCCAGACGGCAACAAGCTTCATCCCGCAGCAGATAAGAGCGGCGGGGATGAAAGAGGCCGATGTCTTCTCCGAGGTCATTGATGACATTTTAGCAAACTGACAAGATGAAATTCCTCATTGTAGGGCTGGGCAACATAGGTGACGAGTATGCCCACACGCGCCACAACACAGGCTTCGACATCGTGGCCAGGCTGGCCGCCGACGCCGGCGTCGAATTCTCTGGCGAGAGATATGGCGAGGTGGCGCAGATGAAGGTCAAAGGCCGTGACCTTGTCTTGCTCCGACCAAACACCTATATGAATCTCAGTGGGAAAGCTGTCCGCTACTGGGCCGACCGAGAGAAGGTGGCCCCAGAAAACATAGTGGTGGTTGTGGACGACCTGGCTCTGCCCGTTGGCGCCATACGCCTCAAGGGCAAGGGAAGCGCGGGCGGCCATAACGGACTGAAAAATATCACCGAGATGCTCGGAACCGACGCCTACCCGCGCCTGCGCTTCGGCATAGGCAACGAGTTCAAGCGCGGCGGTCAGATAGACTTCGTGCTGGGCCGGTGGGACGACAGCGAGAAAGACTTTGTGGCCGAGCGCATGGAAGTGGCGGCCGAGTGCATCCGCACCTTTGTCTGCTCGGGGCTTCAGCTCACCATGACGCAGTTCAATAACAAGTAGCCCCGCGGGACGGGGCGGGGCTTTTTGTCACATTCACACAAGACACGATGCCAGATTCGGTTCGAATAGACAAATACCTTTGGGCCGTGCGTCTATACAAGACGCGCTCCATCGCCGCCGACGCGGTCAAGAGAGGCAAAGTCTCCATGGGCGGTGCGCAGGTCAAAAGCTCGCGCAACGTCAAGGTGGGCGACGTCATATCCATCAAAGTGCCGGCCGCCACGCGATCTTTCGAGATCATAAAGTTGGCGCAGAGCCGCATGGGCGCCAAACTGGTCAAAGACCACATTGTGGAGGTGACGCCCAAAGACCAGCAAGAGCTCATTGACGTCTATCGCATGCAGATGTCGATGCAGAGGCAGAAAGGCCTTGGCCGACCAACGAAGAAGGAGAGGCGAGACCTGGACAACTTCTTTTTTGACGGGGCGGCGGACGACATCGACATCTCGTTTGGCGATGACGATGAAGAAGACGACAATGATGAGTTTGAGCAATAGAGGCGGAGGAATAGCATGATCATAGCGCAGCAGAAACGCAAGCAAAACATTGTGGAGTATATCCTCTATATGTGGAATGTAGAGGATCTTATCCGTGCCAACGGTTTGGATATCAAGAGGATAGACGAGAACGTCATCAACAAATACGCCATTGAGGACCCTGCCAAGAGGCAAGAGGTATATGACTGGTGGGACAACTTGTGCGAGATGATGAAACGTGAGGGCAAGCAAGAAGGCGGGCATCTGCAAATCATCACCATGCTCGCCAACGACCTCTACAATTTTCACCTCTACCTCCTCACGCAACAGAGCGAGATCCCGTATCAAAACGCCTTCCGCACGGCTTGGCCCGATCTCTCGCTACTTATGACCAAGATTCCAGACGGAGACAAGATGCAACACATCTTGTTGGCTCTCACCGCCATATATGACTACTACTTGCTCAAGCTCCAGGGCAAGACCGTCTTGGCGGACACGACCAACGCCGTGGTGCGAATAAGCCATTTTATGGCCATCCTCAGCCAAAAATATCTCAAGGCCGAGCGTGAGTTGCACCCCGAGGATGAGGTAAGCCCCGATGGAGACTTTGTGGCAAAGGGCCAGTGATGTCGGCCTGCCTGGCGGGCTGGGGCGGTCTTGAACGCAGTCAACCAATTAAAAACACTTAGATATGGGAATCAAGAAAATTTTGGCAGCCGCGGCGTCGCTGTTTCTGGCCGCCACGGCCTACGCCCAGACCCTCAAACCCGGGTTCGATAAGTCGGAATATCTGGAGTGCCTCGGCATGGCCGCGCATATGGACAGCCTGCGGGTGGATCATAAGTACCTCTGCCCGCCGCCGGTGCATTTCCACAAGGTCTACGTGTCGCCATGCGTGGGCTTTGACAATGCGTGGGAGCTGTGGCAGTCAGACCGCGGTGTCATGGCCATCATGCTCCGCGCCACAGTGTCCACCACCACCAGTTGGGGCGCCAATTTCAACGCCGCTATGGTGCGAGCCGTCGGCTCGTGCCACGTGGGGCGCGACGTGGCCTACGACTTGTGTCCCGACTCCACGGCCTGCGTCCATGCTGGCTGGGTGGCGGGGCTCATGACCATGGCGGACGACATCTTGGCCAAAGTGGACTCATGCCACAAGGCCGGCAGGAGAGACTTCATCATTGCCGGCCATAGCCAGGGCGGCGCGTTGGCCTACCTCGCCACGGCCATGCTCCGCAGGGGGCAGGCGACGGGGACTGTGCCACAAGACATAAGGTTCAAGACCTACGCCAGCGCGGCACCAAAGCCCGGAGATTACATCTTCGCCCTCAACTATGAGGTGATGACGCAGCCCGGGTGGTCCATCACAGTCGTCAACTCTGAAGACTGGGTGCCGGAGACGCCGCTCAGCGTCCAACGCACATCAGACTTCCGCCCGACGAACCCTTTTGCGCAAATGGGCAGGCTCACGGCGGGCGTGAAGATGAGCCAGAAGATGAAGATTAAGTTCCTCTTCAGCAAGTTGAGCCGACCTGCTGAGAAAGAGGTGGCCAACTGGACCAAATATCTCGGCGGCACGCTCGGCGGGATGCTCCAAGATGCGCACCCTTGGTTCCGTCAGCCAGACTATGTGGAGTGCGTCAACTACGCCCGCGCAGGCCAATTCTACGTCTTGAAACCAGATGCCGACTATTTCTCCCGCCACCCGCAAGTGTCTGACGATGCTTTTGACCACCACCAATACGTGGCCTACTATGAGTTGGCCACAAAAATTGCCGACTGACCGGAAGACGCAAGCCCCGCCAACCATCTGCCAATGCTAGAAGTCCGACTTGTTGAGACTGCTGCCGACGCACGTCTCTTCGCCGAGCTGCCATATCGCCTCTACGCAGACAACCCATATTGGGTGCCTCCGCTGCGGGCCGACGAGTGCGCCCTCTTCGATGAGGGGCGAAACCCGGCTCTCGCCTTTTGTGACGTGGCAAGGTGGGTGGCTTTGGCCGATGGCAAGTGCGTGGGGCGCGTGGCGGCCATCGTCAACCCGTTGTGGAATGAGAAGTCGGGCGGAAAGACGGGGCGTTTCTCGCGCTTTGAGTGTACAGACTGCCAGGCCGTGGCGCACGTCTTGCTGCGCGAGGCCGAGCGTTGGCTCGCCGTGCGGGGCATGGAGCGCGTGGCGGGTCCCTTGGGCTTCAGCAACCTTGATCAGCAGGGCTTCACCACCTTCGGCCATGACCGCGAGGCCGCCCTGGGCTCATCACTCACCTTGCCGCATTATGTGCGGCTCATCGAGGCCGAGGGCTATGAGCCGTTGCAGGGGTGGAACGAATATCGCATCACTGTGCCAAGGCAGATGCCCCCGAAGGTCTCTGTCGTGGCAGACTCCGCGCGCGGCAAGTTTGGCCTGGGGGTGGTCAGCCTCCGCGACACTGGCGATGTGCGCCGCATCGCGCCGGCCGTCATGGAGCTGTTCAACACCGCGTTCGACCCTCTCTTCGGCACGTATCGTTTCTCTGACGAGATGAAAGCGTTCTACGTGGAGCGTTTTATGCCCATGCTAGACCCGCGCCTTGTCGTGGCCGTGGAAGATCGTCTCGTGGCGTCGCGCCCGCTTGTCGGGTTCCTGGTGGCCATCCCGTCCGTCACCAAGGCGTTGCGCAAGGCCAAAGGTTCCGTTGGGCTGCTAGACGCCTGCAACATCTGGATGGAACGCCGCCACGCCCACGAGGCCGAGATTCTCCTCGCCGCCGTCTTGCCCGAGGCGCGCAGGCGCGGCGCGCTGTCTCTTATGGTAGAGGCCATCATCAACGCCTTTAATGAGAGAGGCATAACGGCCGTGGAGACGACAGCCATTCTTGATGGCAATGACAGGGCCGCGAACCTCGTCAAGATGTTTCACTCGGAGCGTCATAAGCAGAAGTGGTGCTACGTCAAGCGGATTGCCTGAAAATTCACAAATAATGTCAAACATTAAAATACAGTTATGAGTTTCTTAAAAGAGTTCAAGGACTTTGCCATGAAAGGCAATGTGGTGGACATGGCCGTGGGCGTCATCATCGGCGCGGCTTTTGGCAAGATAGTCTCATCGCTCGTGAGCGACGTCATCATGCCGCCCATTGGCGTTCTTGTGGGCGGAGTCAATTTCACCGACCTGGCCATAACGCTCAAAGAGGCGCAGGGAGACGCGCCGGCCGTCACGCTCAACTATGGCAACTTCCTCCAGGTTGTCTTCGATTTCCTCATTGTCGCGTTCTGCGTCTTCCTGCTCGTTAAGGGCATCAACACCCTCACGCGCAAGAAAAAAGAGGAGCCCGCGGCCCCTGCCCCCGCTCCCGAGTCCAGCAATGAGGAGAAACTCCTCACAGAGATCCGCGACCTCCTCAAAGAGGAGCGTAAAGGATAGGGCGAGCAAATGCCAGTCGCCAACTGTGGCGGGGAGGTCTTAGACGCTCCTGCCGCGGTTGGCGATTCTTTATTCCCCAGGCCCCGCCCTATTCCGCCTCCAAGGGAGCCGCAGTCCGCATATTTTCACTATATTTGCCACATTCTCATACTGCGCCCGCAAGACGCGGACACGATTGGAAAAGGGCAACTAACAACGAGAAAGTGGACACGACCGAGATTATCGTGGTTTCGATAATGGGCTTCGCCTTGGCCTGGCAGCTCTTCTACTGGGCATTTTTTATGTTCCGGATTCGCAAGAGGCCGCGCAACCTGGCGGCCGCATTGCCGCCCGTCAGCATTGTCGTCTGCGCGCGCAATGAAGACGAGAACCTGAAGAAACTCATCCCCGCGCTTGTTGGGCAAAAATACGCTGCCGAAAAGCAGATTGTCATTGTGGACGACTGCTCCACTGATGACACGCCGCTCGTCTTGGCGCAGCTCCGAGCCAAATATCCTGAGGTGTACACCACCACCATCCCTGGCGACGCCAAGTTCAAGCACGGCAAGAAACTAGCCCTCAACGTGGGCATCAAGGCGGCAAAGTTTGGCCACATCGTCTTCACTGACGCCGACTGCCTCCCAGCTTCTGACAACTGGCTCACCCTCATGATGGAGGGCTACGCCACAAAAGGCAAGGAGATGGTGCTGGGCTATGGCCGATACGCCAAACGCCCCGGCCTGCTCAACTTGCTGCTGCGTTACGAGGCTTTCTGGAATGCCGTGCAATATTTTGGCATGGCGCAGGCCCTCAAGCCTTTTATGGGCGTGGGGAGAAACCTGTCATACTCCAAGAGCCTCTTCGACCGAAGCTCAAAGTTCAGGGAGCATCTCTACATCCTTTCGGGCGACGACGACCTCTTTGTCAGTGAGATGGGGACGCGCGCCAACACCGCGGTGGCCTATGAGGCTCCAGCCCACACGGTCACGGAGCCGCAGCGGACGTGGCTCTCATATTCCGCGCAGAAGAGCCGCCACTTGACCACGGCGTCACTCTATCCCGCCTCCGTCAAGTTTTGGCTGGGCGCCGAAGTCGCCTCGCGCCTCCTCTTCTGGCTGTCTGTGGTGGCGGCTGTGGTGCTTGGCGTGTTGTGTGGTGCTGACGCGCTGCTGCTCGCGGCAGGGGTGGCGTTGCTCGTGCGCACCGTTGTGATATATGTCGCCATGGGGCTGGCGGCAAGGGCCATGGGTGAGAGCAAAATGTGGCTTCTGGCCCTCCCGATGGACATTGTGATCCCTTGTATGCAATCTCTCGCATGGTTCACGGGAGTTGTGACCCAAAGCCGCAACACATGGAAGTAAACCAAAACACACACTCAGACAAGGCCATATATGATATGGAACTTGTGGAGAGGGCCAAGGCCGGGGACCAGAAGGCCTACACCAAGTTGCTCTCCCGATATCGCGACTCCATCTATTTCATGCTCCTCAAGATGGTGGGCAACAAGGTGGATGCCGAGGACCTGACAATAGAGGCTTTCGGCAAGGCGTTTCGCAACATTGAGCTCTACTCTCCCTCCTATGCGTTCTCCACTTGGCTGTTCAAGATCGCGTCAAACAACGGTATCGACTTCCTGAGGCGCAAACGATGCAAACTGGTGAGCATAGACCAGGAAGCCGACGACAAAGACGACGGCGGCTCCGTGAGGCAGATAACTGTGTGCGCCGACGACCCCGACCCCTCCGAGAGCATGATAACAAGCCAGACCGTGGATGCGGTCCGGGCTGTCGTGGACAAGCTCAAGCCGCGCTACAAGACCTTGGTCGAGTTGCGCTATTTTAAGGAGTTGAGCTACGAGGAGATTGCCGAGCAACTCCAAATGCCGCTCGGCACCGTCAAGGCGCAGCTCTTCAGGTCGAGAGAACTGCTATATAACATCTTAAAGAACACAGAAACGGCACCCGACAAATGAGCATAGTCGAGACATATTTTCACGAACTGACGGACACCCAGAAAAGCCAGTTCGACCAGCTCCAGCCTCTCTACGAAGACTGGAACGCCAAGATTAACGTCATATCGCGCAAAGACATTGGTGAGCTCATGACCCACCATGTCCTCCACTCTCTGGCCATTGCCAAGTTCATCCACTTCCAACCAGGTACGCGCCTTGTCGATGTGGGCACGGGCGGCGGCTTCCCGGGCATCCCTTTGGCCATCATGTTTCCCCAATGCGAGTTTACGCTCATAGACTCCATCGGGAAGAAGATAAACGTGGCTAATGAGGTCATCAGCGCGTTGGCCCTCACCAATGTCAAGGCC
>CAKUYZ010000014.1 GCA_934717675.1 uncultured Bacteroidales bacterium | reverse complement strand
CACCCTCCTCCGCGGTGGACGAGACAGCCTCTGGCGACGGCTCCACAGTGACGGGTTACGTCAACGCCCGCACCAAAGAGATTGTCTTGCAGATAAGCTACGCCCTCATGACTGTCGAGGTCGTGGCCGAGAGGCAGGCCATAGACCCCTCGCGCGTGACAAACTACGAGGCGGAGAAAGAGCAGTACGTGCGTGACCTCGAAGAGTATAAAAAGAATCATGGCCTGGACGCGGGCGACTAAGCCCGCAGCCCGCGGGCATATTATTCCGCGGTAAATTGGAAAAAGGGATTTTTCCTGCTAATTTTGCCACGTTGAAGGTGTCTTGCGCCCTTGGCTTTTATGAAATGAGCAGTGTAGTAAAAAATTTCATCACTCGTGCGGTGACGGGCATATTGTTTGTGCTTGTCGTCGCGGCCATGTTCATACTCGGGGCAAAGACCCATGCGCTGAGCTACGCCATAATGATGGCTGTGATAATAACCATTGCCACGCACGAGTATTACCACATGCTCCAAGCGGGAGGCATGTCTCCGCACTTCCGTACGGGGCTGTGCACCAACTTGGCGGGCTTTTTCTTGGGCTTCATGGTGTGCAACTATGGTTGGGATGTCCGCCTGCTCCTTGTGACGGTGGGCCTCGTTTGGCTCATGTTCCTCGTCGAGCTCTTCAGCGCGAATAAGAATCCGCTAAATAACATCGCCCTCACCATCCTCGGCTGTGTCTACATTGGCCTGCCGTTCTCTCTGTTCAACCTTTTGGCGTTCAAGAACGGCAGCTACGACTTTTGGCCCATCATTGGCATTTTCGCCTTGGTGTGGGTCAATGACACGGGCGCCTATCTCTGTGGCGTGACCATGGGCAAGCATAAGCTCTATGAGCGCATATCGCCTAAGAAGACCATCGAGGGTTTCGTGGGCGGCGTGCTGCTCACCGTGGCCGTGGGCTGCATATCATACGTCTGCCTTGGCGACTGCTTCTTTCACGCGGGTCTCCCGTTCACCCTGCTGACAACGGCCATCGTGGCCGTCATTGGCACGTGCGGCGACCTTGTCGAGTCCATGTTCAAGCGGTCTGTGCACATCAAGGACTCTGGCCGCCTGCTGCCAGGCCACGGCGGAATCTTGGATCGTTTTGACGCGGTGATATTCGCGGCCCCCATAGTAAGCCTGCTCTACTATTTCTTCATTTAACCCAACATCCTCAAAACCAAAATGATCTTTCACAAAGAAGGAAGAGTCACGATAGCACTCTCGCTTGTTCTTTTCGTGGTGGTGAACGCCGCCGCATGGTGGGGCCTCGGGCGTCCGTTGGCGCAGATTGTGACCGTCGTGACCCTCATCCCTCTTTGCGTGGCCATCAACTTCTTCCGCCGTCCGGCACGCCACAAGGTGAGGCTCGCAGGCTCGGTCGTGTCGCCTTGCGACGGCACCGTGGTGGCCATTGAGGAGACGTATGAGCCGGAGGTCCTGAAGTGCCAGGCCCTCCAGGTGTCCATATTCATGTCGGTGTTCAACGTCCACATCAACTGGTTCCCAGTGGGTGGCACTGTTGATTACTATCGTCATCACGACGGTCGCAAGATGGCCGCCTACCTTCCCAAGTCGTCTACCGACAATGAGAGGTCTTCTGTCCTGATCACCACAAAAGAGGGGCAGAAAGTGCTGGCCAGACAGGTGGCGGGCGCCATGGCCCGCCGCGTGGTCACCTATGCCAAAGAGGGGCAGACGGTGACGCAGTCTGACGAGATGGGCTTCATTAAATTCGGGTCGAGAGTAGACCTCTACCTGCCGCTCGGAACCAAGATCGATGTAAAGCTCAAAGACAAGGTGACGGGTAGTCAGACAGTGATAGGCTGGCTCAAATGACGGTTTAGAGACCAGGCAAAAACAAGAAACAATGGATGCCCGTCTTGGCCCTCGGTGGCGAAAGACGGGTCTTTTTTACGCATCTTACCTTATTAATACATCAAGAGGTGAAAACAAGGGGTAGTTATTTTGAGCTGATTGACCAGACCTACTACTTTCCACAAGAAGGTTTCGATTTGGAGAACGGCAACCTGTTCTTCAACAACATCTCTCTGCGGTACATAATCAGCAAATACGGTACACCCGTCAAGATTACCTACCTGCCGAAGATAGGCGACCAGATCAAGCGCGCCCGCAACTTGTTCAGTAAAGCCATCAGGAGCAACGGCTACCGAGGCGAGTACAAGTATTGCTACTGCACCAAGAGCTGCCACTTCAGTTTTGTGGTGAAGGAGGCTTTGCGATATGGCGTACAGTTGGAGACCTCGTCGGCCTATGACATTGACATTGTCCGTGAGCTATACAATGAGGGAGCCATCACGAACGACATCATCATCATCAACAACGGTTATAAGTCCGACCTCTATTTGCAGAAAATCAAGGGCCTCGTGGACATGGGGTTCAACAACTGCATCACGGTGCTAGACAGCATGGAGGAGCTTGACCGCCTCACTGCAGTGATGGACGGCAAGCACGTCAACATCGGCATCCGCATGGCCATTGATGAGGAGCCACAGGCTGCCTACTATACAAGCCGCCTCGGAATCCGCCCCTCGGAAATCATAAACTTCTATAACACAAAGATAAAGGACAATCCCTCTGTCAGCCTCACTCTCTTCCACTTCTTCGTAGACTCTGGCATCAAAGACACACTCTATTTCTGGGGAGTGTATCAAAAAGCCATATCGCTCTATGCCGAGCTGAAGAAACAGTGCGAGTCGCTCCACATTATCGACCTCGGTGGCGGACTGCCAATCCGCAGCAACCTGGCTTTTGACTATGACTATAAGTATATGGTCAACGAGCTGGTCAGGAGCCTCAAAGAGGTGTGCCAAAACGAGGATATTGACGACCCCGACATTGTCACGGAGTTCGGCAAATATACCGTGGGCGAGACAGGCGCGGTGATTTTCAAAGTTGTGGAGGCGAAACGTCAAAATGATACTGAGCTGTGGTATCTTATTGACAACAGCCTTATGACCACCATCCCAGACAGCTGGGGCATTGCCGAGAAATTCATCCTGCTGCCCATCAACAAGTGGGACAAGCCATACCAGAGGGTGAACATTGGCGGCATCACGTGCGACCATGCGGACTATTATAACACCGAGGACTTGAACCAGCAGGTGTTTATGCCGTGCGTGGAGCAAGGGGACCCGGAACCGCTCTACATAGGCTTCTTCCACACGGGCGCCTACCAAGACTCCATAAGTGGCTACGGCGGCATCAAGCATTGCCTCATACCCAGCCCAAAGCACGTGGTGATTGACCGCGACGAGAATGGCCAAATTGTGGACTACCTCTTCAACGACGAGCAAAAGCCTGAGGATATGCTCAGAATCTTGGGCTACAACAAATAACGCGGTCTCTCAAAATTATGGGCGAGACTCTCCACGGCACTCACGGGACCTATGTGATAGACGGGTCGATGGGTCGCGGCAGCAAGTTCGGCGGCGTGATGACCGCCACCGATGATGTCGGCGGCCGAGTGACCGTCAAAGCCCTTGAACGACATGGAGAGGGACTCTTGGGCGTTTTGAAAAGGCTCAAGGCCATAAAACGTCCCGATGTGGCGGAGGTGAGGGACGTCTTCACGGGAGACGACGGACGGCTCTATGTGGTCCGCTCAATGGTTGTCGGAACCGACTTGAAGACGATTTTCGCCAACAAGAAGGTCTACGGCAAAATTGATGAGGATCAGTTCCTACGGATGGGGTGCGCCGTGCTGAGAGCTTTGGAAGCCGTGCACGCCGCGGGAGTGATACACCGAGACATAAAGCCGTCTAACATAATCATACGCCACACCGATGCCGCCGACCTGACAAAGTGCGACATGAGCCAAGTGGCCCTGATCGACTTTGAGCAGGGACAGGTCTTCCCCCCAGACGGCCAAGCGCGCTCGCAGTTCTCACTCATCTACTCTCCGCCCGAAATGCTGCTCAAACACAATGAGCTGGTGGGCCCGCAAGCCGACATTTTCGCCCTCGCCACCACCATATACCACATGGTGATGGGCAAGACGCCCTATACCGACTGCAACCCTGAGGTGCTGATTAACTTGCAGCTCACATATCCTATGAAGAAGCCCGCCCGCATGACGGATGAGCTTTTCGGAGTGCTGAGCAAGGCGGCCTACAAGGCCTCTTTTCGCCTCCCGCCGCGCAGGCTGAGCGCAGAGGAGGTGGAGCGGACGTTGAGGAGCGGCGTTGAGGGTCGATACTCCACGGCGGCAGAGATGTTGCGTGATCTTGAGGCTGTGCCTCATGCGCTGAAGCCCGCCACGTGGTGGCAAAGAGCTTTAGGAGACAAATGAATACAGAAAGAGCGAAACAGGGATGAGACAATATCTTGAGTTGGCCAAGCGAATCTTGGACGAGGGCAACAAACGCGGCGACCGTACGGGCACTGGCACCATAAGCGTCTTCGGCCATCAGATGACGTTTGACCTGGCCGATGGCTTCCCGTTGCTCACGACGAAGAAACTGCACACCAAATCAATCATATACGAGCTGCTGTGGTTTCTGCGAGGCTCCACCAACGTGCATTGGCTGCAAGAACATGGCGTGAGGATATGGAACGAGTGGGCCGACGAGAATGGGGATCTGGGCCCGGTCTATGGCCATCAGTGGAGGTCGTGGCCTAGTCACGATGGCGGCTCCATTGACCAGATTGCCAATGTTATGGAGCAGATAAAGCATAACCCCGAGTCGCGCCGTCTCATTGTGAGCGCATGGAACGTGGCGGACATTGACGACATGAAGCTTCCGCCCTGCCATGCGCTCTTCCAGTTCTACGTGGCAAATGGCGAGCTTAGCTGCCAACTCTACCAGCGCAGCGGCGACGTCTTCTTGGGTGTGCCTTTCAACATAGCGTCCTATGCGCTGCTGACTATGATGATGGCGCAAGTGTGCGGGCTGAAGCCAGGCAAATTCGTCCACACTTTGGGCGATGCGCACATATATCTCAACCACATTGAACAAATTAAGGAGCAACTGACGCGCACGCCATACCCTCTGCCCACAATGAGGCTCAACCCCGAGGTCAAAGACATCTTCAGCTTCCGTTATGAAGATTTTGAGCTTGCGAACTATGTGGCGTGGCCGCACATAAAGGGAGACGTGGCCGTGTAGGGGCGGCAACGCGGTGCATAAAAGGGGCGGGTTCTAACAATCTGGTTGTTAGAACCCGCTCATTGTCTAGTGGTGTCAACGTCCGATGGTTTTTGGGCGCGACTTGTGGCGTTAGTGAACTAGTCCTTTGCCATACATGTCGTTCACCTTGTCTTGGATCTCGGCGTAATTGGCGCCAAGGCGGTCTTTGCGTTCCTGCCCGTTGCCAAAATTGCCGCGGATCACTTGCTGGGCCTTGGCTTCGATTTCGCTTTTGTTGCCTTTGGCTCGGTTTGTTGCGCTTGCCTGCGCTCTTCCCGTGGCTGAGCCTTGGGTTGGGTGCTTTGCTCGGTGCTGACGGCTGCGCTTGGGCTTGGTTCCTCTTCGCTTGTGGCCGCGCTCCCCAGGGGCTCGGTCTCCGTTGCGGCTGGCGTTTCGGAGTCGTTACCGTTCTCTGTCTGTGCGCTGGCGCTCTCGGCCTCTTGCGCTGGCTGCGTGGCCGCGTCGTTCTGCGCCACAAGGGTGGTGTTGTCTGCGCCATTGCCCGGCGTGGCTTCGCCGTTGTCTCCGTTCCTGTTGATAAGGAAGAAAGTGCCGGCTATGACGATGGTGGCGGCAGCGATGTCCGCTACGAACTTTCCTGCGCCAGACGTCTTTCCTGCGGTCCGCGTTTCTGCTTGCGGATGCGGCGCAGGCGATGGGGGGGCTCGGCTTGTCCGATAAATTAGCGTTCGTTCATTTTTTTTTTACAAACCTTGATGGAACGGCCGCCCCGTCGCGCCGCTCCGTCCCATGGCTCTTGCGTGCCTGGCCGCGGCCATCAGGCGTGTGGAGCGAAATTTTTGGCCCCGTCCTCCCTGTTGCGTCCGTTGCGCCACATGGCGGCGAATCTCTATGCGGATATTAATTACATTTATGTATAAAAATCTATCACCACGACCTTGTTTTGTGCAAATTTGGTCTCTATGGCCGATGTCATGATATTATCATCTCTTTCGCTATGATATTGAAATATAATTTGATAATGCTGCCTGTTTGGCCTTCTGGCAGCTCCTCTGTTCACTCTTGTATTATTTTCCATATCTTTGAGCGTCGAATCAGTTGCTTAGGAAATGATTACGTTTATTATCGCTCTCGCCGCCCTTGTGGTTGGCTATTTCGTCTACGGCAGTTTCATAGAGAAAGTGGTTGGCTATGACTATTCCAAGCCCACGCCCGCCATTGCCCATCCTGACGGCGTGGACTATATGCCCATGCCGACGTGGAAGGTCTATATGATCCAGTTTCTCAACATTGCGGGGCTGGGGCCCATCTTCGGGGCCATTATGGGTGCCAAGTTCGGCACGGCCAGCTATCTGTGGATTGTCTTCGGCACCATCTTCGCCGGAGCTGTCCACGACTTTGTCGCCGCGATGATGTCTTTGGCCCATGATGGCGAGTCACTTCCTGAGATAATCGGCAGGTATCTGGGGCGGCGCGCCAAGGCCGTTTTCGGGGTCTTCACCGTTGTGCTGATGGTTCTTGTGGGTGCCGTCTTCGTCTCCGGCCCCGCCGAGTTGCTCGCGTCCATGACGCCCTCGTGGGCCGACGGCCTGTTCTGGATTGTCGTAATATTCCTATATTATGTCGCGGCCACCATGCTCCCCATAGACAAGATCATAGGCCGCTTCTATCCCATTTTCGCCATCGCCCTCATCTTTATGGCTGTCGGCATCCTGGCCGGCATATTCATCTATCGTCCGTCGTTGCCCGAGATGTGGGACGGTTTCGGCACAAAATATGAGTCCAACCCCATCTTCCCCATGATGTTCGTCTCCATAGCCTGCGGGGCCATCAGTGGTTTCCACGCCACGCAGTCGCCGCTCATGGCGCGTTGCCTCAAGAATGCGCGCCGCGGCCGCCCCGTTTTCTATGGCGCCATGGTCACCGAGGGCGTCGTGGCCCTCATATGGGCGGCCGCGGCCACGGCTTTCTTTGGCGAGCATGGCGTGGTGGATGACGTCACGGGCAAGGCCTACACAGGCGCCGGCGTGGCCACCGCGCTCTCGCATGAGTGGCTCGGGCGCTTTGGCAGCCTCTTGGCCATCCTGGGCATCGTGGCCGCCCCCATCACGTCAGGAGACACAGCCTTGCGCTCGGCCAGGCTCATTGTGGCGGATGCCCTCCATGTTGAGCAGAGGAGCGTCTCCAAGAGGCTGCTCATCTCCGTGCCTCTCTTCCTGCTCACCTTCGGGGTGCTCGTCTATAGCCTCAGCGATGCCAACGGGTTCAACGTCATCTGGCGATACTTCGCTTGGTGCAATCAGGCGCTCTCCGTCTTCACCCTATGGACCATTACGGTCTATTTCGTCTTGTCGCGCAAGCCTTTCGTCATCACGCTCATCCCTGCTTTGTGGATGACCGCCGTCTGCGTCACCTATGTCTTTGTGGCCCCTGAGTGCCTGCACCTGTTGCCAGATTGCGGGTGGTTCGCTCCCGTCGTCGGCTGCTGCGCCGCGGCGTCGGCTTTCACTCTCTTCGCTTTTTGGCGCAGGTCGCTCCCCAAGGAGGCGTAGCGTCTTAGCTCGCTTCGGGCTTTGGTCATATTGGCGAGGTGGCTGTTTGGCCGCCTCGCCATTCTTTTTCCTCGCGGCGGCTTTAACACATTGGTGTTCATGGTCGCCGCGAAGATTATTTGTCCCTGTTTTGCTACAAAACCAAGATATTAATACTAACTTTGCAGCGAGTAATTGTGTGCAATTGTGCCCCATTGTGAGCATCGTTGTGCCTAAAGTATTGATTTATTAAAGGTTAAAATCAGAAATGCCAACAATTCAACAACTCGTCCGCAAGGGCCGCGCGGTGATCAAGGCGAACAGCAAGTCCCCTGCGCTCGACTCTTGCCCACAGCGCCGAGGCGTTTGCGTGCGTGTCTACACCACCACCCCTAAGAAGCCTAACTCGGCAATGCGTAAGGTGGCCCGTGTCCGCCTCACCAACGGCAAGGAGGTCAACGCCTACATCCCCGGCGAGGGCCACAACCTCCAGGAACACTCCATCGTCCTCGTCCGTGGCGGACGTGTCAAGGATCTCCCTGGCGTACGTTACCACCTCGTCCGTGGCACTCTTGACGCTTCCGGTGTCGAGGGCCGCAACCAGCGCCGCTCTAAGTACGGAGCCAAGCGTCCGAAGGCCGGCAAGGCAGCCGCAGGTGCCAAGAAGAAGTAATTAGTCGGCCACTAATAGTCAAAAGGCCAAAGTTTTTTTCAATAAAGCCAGTCTTCTGTTTGTCGGTTGTTGCTTACGGTTGAGTAAATCGCCGAATGCGGCGTTTGAAGACGCGTTACACTATGACAGCTGATGAAGAAGCTGATAAACAGACTGAAATACAATGCGCAAGTCTAAGCCAAAGAAGAGAGTCCTCCTCCCAGATCCTAAGTTCGGAGACACCCTCGTGACCCAGTTCGTCAACAATCTCATGTACGACGGCAAGAAGTCTACCGCTTTCGGTATCTTCTACAACGCCATCGACGCCATCGCTCCCAAGGCGGAGAAAGAGGGCAAGCAGCCTCTTGAGTACTTCAAGAAGGCCCTCGAGAACATCACCCCGGGCGTCGAGGTCAAGAGCCGCCGCGTCGGTGGCGCCACCTTCCAGGTGCCGACCGAGATCCGTCCCGAGCGCAAGGTGACCCTCTCCATCAAGAACATGATCATCTACGCCCGCAAGCGTAGTGGCCACTCTATGGCCGAGAAACTGGCAGCAGAGATCAGCGCCGCTTACAACCTTGAGGGCGGCGCTTTCAAGCGCAAAGAGGATATGCACAAGATGGCCGAGGCCAACCGTGCTTTCGCTCACTTCCGTTTCTAACCTTTAATAAAGTCAATCAATGTCTGACCTTAAATACACTCGCAACATCGGCATCATGGCCCACATCGATGCCGGCAAGACCACTACCACCGAGCGTATCCTCTTCTACACGGGTATCACGCACAAACTCGGTGAGGTCCATGACGGTGCTGCGACAATGGACTGGATGGTGCAGGAGCAGGAGCGCGGTATCACCATCACCTCCGCTGCCGTGACCACCATCTGGAAGTACGCTGACCAGCCCTACAAGATCAACATCATCGACACTCCGGGCCACGTCGACTTCACTGTCGAGGTTGAGCGTTCGCTCCGTATCCTCGACGGCGCCGTCGCGCTCTTCTGCGCCGTTGGCGGCGTTCAGCCCCAGTCTGAGACCGTCTGGCATCAGGCCACGCGCTACAACGTCCCCCGCATCGCCTTCGTCAACAAGATGGACCGTTCCGGTGCCAACTTCTTCGACGTTGTGCGCCAGATCCGCGAAGTCCTCAAGGCCAACCCTGTGCCTGTCGTCATCCCCATCGGCGCAGAGGACTCTTTCGAGGGCGTGGTAGATCTCATCACTATGACCGAGATCGTCTGGACCGACCACGACGTCCTCGGCTCCACCTTCGAGCACAAGCCCATCCGCGAGAGCCTCAAGGCAGAGGCAGATGAGTGGCGCGCCAAGATGCTTGAGGCCGTCGCCGAGCAAGACGAGACCGTGATGGAGAAGTTCTTCGAAGATCCTGACTCCCTCACCCAAGAGGAGATTATTGCCGGTCTCCGCAAGGGCACCATCGAGCAGACCCTCACCCCGGTCCTCTGCGGCTCTTCTTTCCGCAACAAGGGTGTGCAGCGTCTTCTCGACGCCATCGTCACCTTCTTGCCCAGCCCGCTCGACTTGCCTCCCGTTGAGGGCGTCAACCCCCACACTGGCGAGGTCGAGACCCGCAAGCACTCTGTCGATGAGCCTATGGCCACCCTCGCGTTCAAGATCGCTACCGACCCGTTCGTAGGCCGACTCGCCTACATCCGTGTCTACTCCGGAAAGATCGACGCAGGTTCCTACGTCCTCAACACCCGTACCGACAAGAAGGAGCGCATCGCTCGTCTCTATCAGATGAAGTCCAACAAGCAGATACCTCTCGATTTCATCGACGCT
The DNA here is from genome assembly GCA_934717675.1 of uncultured Bacteroidales bacterium. GTDB lineage: Bacteria > Bacteroidota > Bacteroidia > Bacteroidales > Marinilabiliaceae > W3P20-009. The sequence goes on along the minus strand of CAKUYZ010000014.1, from coordinate 21,233 downwards.
GGTGACATCGGAGCAGCTGTAGGTTTCAAGGACATCAAGACAGGCGACACCCTCTGCGACGAGGCTCACCCCATCGCGCTCGAGTCAATGGACTTCCCGGAGCCTGTCATCGGCATCTCTGTCGAGCCTAAGAGCCAGAAGGATATGGACAAGCTCACCAACGCGCTGCTCAAGCTCGCTGAGGAGGATCCTACCTTCCGCTTCCGCACTGACGAGGAGACCGGCCAGACCGTCATCGAGGGCATGGGCGAGCTCCACCTCGACATCATCATCGACCGTCTCCGTCGCGAGTTCAAGGTCGAGTGCAACGAGGGCCGTCCTCAGGTATCTTACCGCGAGGCCATCAAGGGCACCGTGGAGCACCGCGAGGTCTTCAAGAAGCAGACTGGTGGTCGAGGCAAGTTCGCCGACATCATCGTACGCATCAGCCCCGTCGACGAAGGCAAGACCGGCCTCCAGTTCGTCAACGAGGTCAAGGGCGGCAACGTCCCCAAGGAGTTCATCCCTGCTGTCGAGAAGGGCTTCGCCGACGCCATGAAGAACGGCGTCCTCGCCGGCTACACAGTGGAAAACCTCAAGGTCGTCTTGCTCGATGGTTCTTTCCACCCTGTTGACTCCGACGCGCTTTCGTTCGAGCTCGCTGCCCGCCAGGCCTTCAAGGAGGCTTGCGCCAAGGCCAACCCCATCCTCCTCGAGCCTATCATGAAGGTCGAGGTCCTCACCCCAGAGGAGTACATGGGCGACATCATCGGCGACCTCAACAAGCGTCGCGGTCAGGTCGAGGGCATGGAAGACAAGAATGGCCAGCGCATCATCAAGGCCAAGGTGCCCCTTGCGGAGCTCTTCGGCTACGTGACCATCCTGCGCACCATCTCCTCCGGCCGTGCCACCCAGTCTATGGAGTTCCTCGAGTATGCCGAAGTCGCCAAGTCCATCGCGACAGAGGTCCTCAAGGAGGTCAAGGGCCACGCCGAGCTGCTTAAATAAGCTTAAATGTGGGGCGGGTTAGCGAATGACTCTTAGCCCGCCCCATTTCTTCTAATTCAATAACTTTATTCTTTAATGAGTCAGAAAATCAGAATCAAGCTGAAGTCTTACGACCACAATTTGGTCGATAAGTCTGCCGAGAAGATCGTCAAGACGGTCAAAGCTACCGACGCTGTGGTCAGCGGCCCAATCCCCCTGCCCACAGATAAGAGAATTTTTACTATCTTGCGGTCGACTTTCGTAAACAAGAAGTCACGCGAGCAGTTCCAGCTCTCCTCTTACAAGAGGCTCATCGACATCTATAGCTCCACTTCGAAGACTATCGATGCCCTGATGAAGCTCGAGCTGCCCAGTGGCGTAGAAGTCGAGATCAAGGTGTAGTGACTACACCAGGTTCACTAAGTGTTTGTTAATCAACAAATTTATCAATGCCAGGATTAATTGGGAAAAAAATCGGAATGACTTCCGTTTTCAGTGCCGAGGGGAAGAGCATCCCATGCACTGTTATCGAAGCTGGCCCATGCTTCGTCTCGCAGATCAGGACTGTCGAGGTCGATGGCTATGAGGCCGTACAGCTGGCCTATGACGAAAAGAACGAGAAGCACACCTCAGCTCCTATGCTGGGTCACTTCAAGAAGGCAGGCATCGCCCCGCAGCGCAAGCTCGTTGAGTTCTCCGGTTTCGACAAGGAGCTCAACCTCGGCGACACTGTCACCGTTGAGATGTTCCGTGAGGACTCTTTCGTTGACATCGTCGGCACCTCCAAAGGTAAGGGCTTCCAGGGCGTGGTAGGCCGCTGGGGCTTCGGTGGCGTAGGCCAGAGCACCCACGGTCAGGACGACCGCCTCCGCGCGCCAGGTTCTGTCGGCGCATCTTCCTACCCCTCCCGCGTCTTCAAGGGTATGCGCATGGCCGGCCACAAAGGCTGCGACCGCGTGAAGATCGAGAACCTCAAGATCATCAAGGTCATCCCAGAGAACAATCTCCTCGTGGTCAAGGGCTCCGTCCCAGGTTGCAAGGGTTCTTACTTAATCATTGAGCAGTAGAAGAAATGGAACTTAAGGTTTTAAACAAAGAAGGTAAGGAGACGGGCAGGACTGTCACTCTCCCGGAGTCTGTTTTCGGTATCAAGCCTAACGACCACGCCATCTACCTCGACGTTAAGCTGTACCTCGCCAACCAGCGCCAGGGTACCCACAAGGCCAAGGAGCGCTCCGAGGTCTCCGGCTCTACCCGCAAGATCAAGAAGCAGAAGGGCACCGGCGGCGCACGCGCAGGCGCTCTCCGCTCCCCGCTCTTCGTGGGTGGTGGCCGCGTGTTCGGCCCGCGCCCTCGCAACTACTCCTTCAAGCTCAACAAGAAGCTCAGGCAGCTCGCACGCTACTCTGCGCTCTCTTACAAGGCTCTGGAGAACGGAATCATCGTAGTCGAGGATTTCACTTTCGAGACCCCGAAGACCAAGGATTACGTAGCATTCAAGAATAATCTCAACATCGCTGAGGGTGTACGCTCGCTCCTCGTCCTCCCCGACGTGGACAAGAACATCTACCTCTCCGCTCGCAACCTCCAGAAGACCGAGCTCATCTCCGCCCGCGACATCAACACCTACGGTGTCCTCAAGGCCAAGACCCTTGTCATCTTCGAGAGCGCGCTCAAGCAGTTCGAGGCCAACAACGATTAATGAGTAGCAAAAATGGGAAGAAGATTCATCAAGAAGAACCTTGGTCTCGGCAATTCTAACCCCGATACCACCGGTGTCATAATCAGGCCTCTGGTCACTGAGAAGATGACCAAGATCACCGAGAAACTCGGCAATCGTTACGGCTTTGTGGTTGCGAAGAGCGCTGACAAGCCTCTCATCAAACTGGCTGTCGAGAAGCTCTATGACGTCAAGGTTGTCAAGGTAAACACTCTCATAGCTCCCGCTAAGAAGAGGAACAGGTACACCAAGGCCGGCGTCATCTCTGGTAGCACTCCCTCCTACAAGAAAGCAATCGTAACACTTGCAGAGGGTAACACTATCGACTTTTACAGCAACATCTAGTAAACAATGGCAGTTAAGAAATTAAAGCCCGTCACACCGGGGCAGAGAAACAAAGTTATTGGCACGTTTGATACGATTACGTCAAGCACGCCAGAGAAGTCTTTGCTGCGTCCTCTGAAGAAGACCGGCGGTCGTAACAACACCGGCAAGATGACCATGCGCCACATCGGCGGTGGCCACAAGAGGAAATACCGTGTAATCGATTTTAAGAGAAACAAAGACGGTGTACCTGCAGTCGTAGATTCGATCCAGTACGACCCTAATCGTAGTGCTCGCATCGCGCTGCTCGTCTATGAAGACGGCGAGAAACGCTACATCCTCGCGCCAAACGGCCTCCAGGTCGGTCAGACCCTCGGCTCCGGCGCAGACGTGGCCCCTGAGGTGGGCAACGCGCTCCCCCTCTCCGCCATTCCGCTCGGCACTGTCATCCACAACATCGAGCTCCGCCCTGGTCAGGGTGGCATCATCGCTCGCAGTGCCGGCTCTTTCGCTCAGCTTTCAGCTCGTGATGGCAATTACGCAGTCATCAAGATGCCTTCTGGTGAGACCCGTCTCATCCTTACCACCTGCAAGGCTACCGTCGGCGCTGTCGGCAACTCCGATCACGCCCTCGAGAAGTCTGGCAAGGCAGGACGCTCACGTTGGCTCGGTCGTCGTCCGCGAGTTCGCGGCGTTGTCATGAACCCTGTCGATCACCCGATGGGTGGTGGCGAGGGCCGCGCTTCCGGCGGTCACCCGCGCTCTCGTAAGGGCCTCCTCGCTAAGGGCTACAAGACGCGTGCTCCGAAGAAGACATCGTCCAAGTACATCATTGAGAGGCGTAAAAAGTAACTGCGTAACTAAGAACAATCATGAGCAGATCTTTAAAGAAAGGACCGTACATCAACCTCAAGCTCGAGAAGAAAATCCTCGCCATGAACGAGTCTGGCAAAAAGTCAGTCATCAAGACATGGGCAAGGGCTTCCATGATCTCTCCCGACTTCGTTGGTCACACCTTGGCTGTCCACAACGGCAACAAGTTCGTCCCGGTCTACGTGACCGAGAACATGGTGGGCCACAAGCTCGGCGAGTTCGCCTTGACGCGTACGTTCCGTGGTCACAGCGGCAACCGCAAGTAGTTACCCGCTAGTCACAACCCTTTTCATTAATCGAAAATGAGCAAAAGAAAAAGAAATATGGCGGACGCCATCAAGGAAGCGAGGAAAACTCAATATTTCGCTTCCCTGCGAAACGTCCCTACTTCCCCCCGCAAGATGAAGCTCGTTGCTGACCTCATCCGCGGCAAGGAGGTAAACAATGCTCTCGGAATCCTGAAGTTCTCCAAGCAAGACGCTTCAGGTCGTCTCGAGAAGCTCCTTCTCTCGGCCATCGACAACTGGAAGCAAAAGAACGACGGTAAGAACGTCGAGGAGGCTAACCTCTACGTTAAGACCATCTTCGTTGACTCGGCGCGCATGCTCAAGCGTCTCCGCCCGGCTCCCCAGGGCCGCGCGCACCGCATCCTCAAGCGCTCCAACCACGTGACCATCTACGTGGACAGCAAACCAACCGAAAACCAGGAAAATTAAGTCATGGGACAGAAGATTAATCCAATAAGCAACAGGCTCGGCATCACCCGTGGCTGGGATTCCGTTTGGTACGGCGGCAATAACTTCGGTGAGAAAATTGTCGAGGACAAGAAGATTCGTAGCTACCTCTACGAGCGTCACAGCAAGTCTAGCCTCTCCCGCATCATCATTGAGCGCACGCTCAAGATCGTCACCGTCACCATCTTCACGGCAAAGCCTGGCCTGATCATCGGTAAGAACGGCGAACTGGTCAACAAACTCAAGGAGGAGCTCGTTAAGCTCACCGGCAAGGAGGTTCAGATCAACATCTACGAGGTCAAGCGCCCCGATCTCGACGCCACCATCGTCGCCAACAACATTGCGCGTCAGCTTGAGGGCCGCGTGGCTTATCGCCGCGCCATCAAGTTGGCTCTCGCCTCTGCGCAGCGCAACCAGGCCGAAGGCATCAAGATTCAGGTATGCGGCCGTCTCAACGGCGCCGAGATGACCCGTCACGAGATGTTCAAGGAGGGCCGCACGCCTCTCCACACCTTCCGTGCCGACATCGACTACTGCCAGGCCGAGGCTCACACCAAGATGGGTGTCATCGGTGTCAAGGTTTGGATCTGCCGTGGCGAAGTCTATGGCAAGCGAGACCTTACCCTCCCCGTCATCGACAAGGCTCAAAAGCCCGCCGGTGACCGCGACAATGGCTTCCGCGGAGACCGCGGCCCCAGGAGGAAGAGAAACAATAACCAGCAGCATTAATTGATTTTTCGAGATGTTACAACCTAAGAGAGTCAAGTATAGGAGGCCGCAAGATGGTCGCCGCAAGAACGACGGCATCGCGCACCGCGGCACCGAGCTTGCGTTCGGTTCTTTCGGAATCAAGGCAATGGCGACGCTTTGGATCACGGCGCGCCAGATCGAGGCGGCTCGTATCGCTGTCACGCGCTATATGCAGCGTGAGGGTCAAATCTGGATCCGTATCTTCCCCGACAAGCCAATAACCCGCAAGCCTGCCGACGTCCGAATGGGTAAGGGTAAGGGTGACCCCGCCGGCTTCGTCGCTGCCGTCAAGCCCGGCATGATGCTCATCGAGTGTGAGGGCGTCTCTCTCGCAGTGGCCAAGGAGGCTCTCCGACTCGCTGCGCAGAAGCTCCCGATCAAGACGAAGTTCGTCATTCGTCGTGACTATGTAGAATCTGCAAACGTTTAGTAATGAAAGCATCTGAGATAAGGGCACTTTCTGTCTCCGAGATTGAGGAGAAGATCGCAGCAGCTAAACTCGAGCTCCAGAAAATGAAGATCGAGCACGCCATCTCCCCTCTCGAGAACCCGATGAAAATCAGGAAGACGCGTAAGGACATCGCTCGTCTGTTGACAATCCTTACCGAGAAGAACAACACCGAAAAATAACCGAAGATGGAAGAAAGAAATCATAGGAAGGAGCGAGTCGGTCTCGTCGTTAGCGACAAGATGCAGAAGTCCATCGTCGTCGCCATCAAGGATCGCGAGCAGCACCCACTCTATGGCAAGTTCGTGAAGAAGACGAAGAAGTTCCATGTCCATGACGAGAACAACGAGGCCCATGTCGGAGACACTGTCGAGATCATGGAGACCCGTCCACTCAGCAAGACCAAGAGGTGGAGACTCGTTAGAATCGTCGAAAAGGCTAAGTAAACAATGATACAGACAGAATCCAGACTCGCTGTTGCCGACAACAGCGGTGCAAAGGAGGTCCTTTGCATTCATGTCCTCGGTGGATCGTTCAAGCGCTACGCCTCCATCGGCGACAAGATCGTCGTCACAGTCAAGGACGCGATCCCCTCTAGCGACATCAAGCCCGGTACCGTAAGCAAGGCCGTCATCGTTCGCACCAAGAAGGAAGTCCGTCGCCCAGACGGCTCTTACATCCGCTTCGATGACAACGCCTGCGTCCTGCTCAACAACGCTGACGAGCTCAGGGGTACGCGTATCTTCGGACCGGTAGCGCGCGAGCTCCGCGACGGCTACATGAAGATCATCTCCCTCGCGCCAGAGGTAATCTAATTTTTTCTACACAAGGCAATGGCTAAACTGCATATCAAGAAAGGCGACATCGTCATAGTTAACAGTGGCGATGACAAGGGCAAGGAGGGCAAAGTCCTCTCCGTCGACCCGCGCAATTCACGTGCCATCGTCGAGGGTATCAATATGGTCAGCAAGGCTTGCAAGCCCTCTGCTGCCAACCCTCAGGGCGGCATTGTTAAGAAGGAGGCTCCTATCCACATCTCCAATCTTAACGTCAAGGATCCCAAGACCGGAGCTGCGACCCGCATCGGGCGTCGTCGCAACGAGGAAGGCAAATCAGTAAGGTACTCTAAAAAATCAGGGGAGGAGATTAAATAATGGCCGCTTACGAACCATCTCTAAGGAAGTTCTACAAGGAACAGATTGTCCCGCAGCTCATGAAGGAGTTCAACTACACCTCCATCATGCAGTGCCCCAAGCTCGAGAAGATCGTCCTCAACCAAGGTCTCGGTGAGGCCACCCAGGACAAGAAGGTCATCGAGATCGCTAAGAAGGAAATGGCCCTCATCTCTGGCCAGCAGCCTATCGAGACCCTCTCCAAGAAGGATATCGCAGGCTTCAAGCTCCGCAAGAACACCCCCATCGGTGTCAAGGTAACCCTCCGCCGCGACCGTATGTATGAGTTCCTCGAGAGGATCATACGCGTGGCTCTCCCGCGCATACGCGACTTCAACGGTGTCCAGGGCAAGCTCGACGGCCGTGGCAACTACACCCTCGGCATCACCGAGCAGATCATTTTCCCCGAAATTAATCTGGACGCGGTTGCCAAAATTCAGGGTATGAATATTACCTTTGTGACCAATGCTGGTTCTGATGCTGAGGCTTTCGCCCTGCTCAAGGCTTTCGGCGTACCTTTCAAGCAGAAAAACAATTAATTAGACTTTAGCTGTATGGCAAAAGAATCTATGAAGGCCCGCGAGCGCAAGAGGGCCAAGCTCGTTGCGAAATACGCTGAGAAGCGCAAGCAGCTCAAGGCCGAGGGCAACTACGAGGCTCTTCAGGAGCTCCCGAAGAACTCTTGCCCCACGCGTCTCCACAACAGGTGCATGCTCTCCGGCCGTCCCCGCGGCTATATGCGCCAGTTCGGTATCTCGCGTATCGATTTCCGTATCCTCGCTTCCGCCGGTCTCATCCCCGGTGTCAAGAAGGCTAGCTGGTAATGCAATTCACTAAGTGTTAAATATTGTCCTGAATTTTCGGGATTAATTTAAACTTTCTTTTTTATATGGTATCAGATCCCATAGCGGACTTCCTTACCCGTATTAGGAATGCCATCCTTGCCAAGCACAGGGTCGTTGAGATCCCGGCTTCTAACTTGAAGAAAGGTATAACCACTATTCTCTTCGAGAAGGGTTATATCCTTAACTACAAGTTCATCGATGATGACAAGCAAGGCATCATCAAGATTGCTCTCAAGTATGACCCGCAGAGCAACGTATCAGCTATCAAGGCCCTCAAGAGGGTTTCCACCCCGGGTCTCCGCAGCTATGTCGGCTATCGCGAGATGCCGCGAGTCCTCAACGGTCTCGGCATAGCAATCGTCTCCACCTCCAAGGGTGTCATGACGGACAAGGAGGCACGCGTGCAGAAGGTAGGCGGTGAGGTTCTTTGTTACATCTACTAATTAACGGAGGGATTCACAATGTCAAGAATAGGTAAGTTACCGGTGGCCATCCCCTCCGGAGTTAACGTAGATATTAAGGATAACGTCGTAACCGTTAAGGGCCCTAAAGGTGAGCTCTCTCAGAAGATCGACAGCTCCATCACCGTTAAGGTAGAGGACGGTCATCTCCACTTCACCCGCGCCACGGACGACAAGGAGCATCGCTCCCTCCACGGCCTCTACCGTGCGCTTGTCAACAACATGGTCCACGGGGTTTCCGCTGGCTACACCCAGAAACTTGAGCTCGTCGGTGTCGGCTACCGCGCCACGTCGCAGAACAACATTCTTGAGCTCGCGCTCGGCTACTCTCATGCCATCTTCATTCAGCTCCCCAAAGAGGTGAAAGTCGAGGCCGTAACCGACCGCAAGAGCAACCCTATCATCACGCTCGAGACTGCGGACAAGCAGCTCCTTGGCCAGATTTGCGCCAAGATCCGCTCTTTCCGTATGCCGGAGCCTTACAAGGGCAAGGGTATCAAGTTCATTGGTGAGCAGATCCGCCGCAAGGCTGGTAAGTCTGCTAAGGCTTAACGGTTAAACATTTTCGACAATGGCTTTTTCTAAAATAGCAAGACGCAACAAGATCAAGGCGCGTATCCGCGGCAAGATCAGCGGCACGGCTGCGCGCCCGCGTATGTCCGTCTTCCGCAGCAACAAGCAGATTTACGTCCAGCTCGTCAACGACGACGAGGGCAAGACCCTTGTCGCCAGGTCTTCCAAGAACCTCGTTGATTTCTCTGGCAACAAAGTTGAGCAGGCCGCTGCTGTCGGCAAACTCATCGGCGCGGCTGCCATCGAGGCAGGTATCACTACTGTCGTTTTCGACCGTAATGGCTACCTCTATCACGGACGTGTTGAATCTCTGGCCAACGCAGCTCGCGAGGCCGGTCTTAAATTCTAAATTCGATGGCTGAGAATTTCAATAGAGTCAGAAACACAAACGACCTTGAGCTTCAAGATCGTCTGGTCGCTATCAACCGCGTCACCAAGGTCACAAAGGGTGGCCGCGCTTTCAGCTTCGCCGCAATCGTTGTTGTAGGCGACGGCAAGGGCGTAATCGGCATGGGTCTCGGCAAGGCTAGCGAAGTAACGGCTGCCATCTCCAAGGGCACCGAGGCCGCTAAGAAGAACCTCGTCAAGGTCCCCATCATCAACGGAACCCTCCCCCACGAGCAGAAGCTCAGCTTCGGCGGTGCCAAGGTTTTCCTCAAGCCCGCTTCTAAGGGTACTGGCCTCACCTGCGGCGGCGCAATGCGCGCCGTCCTCGAGACTGTCGGCGTGACCGACGTCCTCGCCAAGTCCCAGGGCTCGTCCAACCCTCACAACCTCGTCAAGGCCACCATCAAGGCTCTTTGCGAGCTTCGTGACGCTTACACTGTCGCACAGCAGCGCGGCATCTCTATGGATAAGGTCTTCAACGGTTAATTCTCTTGACTTATGGCACAAATTAAGATTACACAGGTCCGGAGCGTTATCAATGTTCCCGCCCATCAGAGAAGGGTTCTCATCGCTCTTGGCATCCACAAGCTCAACCACTCGGTTGTTAAGGAGGACAATGCAGGCATCCGCGGCATGATTGCGCGTGTCAAGCAGCTTGTCAAGGTTGAAGTTGTTAACAATTAATTGACTAATTCATAATATGGATTTAAGCAATTTGAAGCCCGCTAAGGGCTCAACGCACCATGACAAGCGTTTGGGCCGCGGTGAGGGCTCTGGCCGTGGCGGCACGTCTACCCGTGGTAGCAAGGGCGCAAAGTCCAGGTCAGGTTACAAGACTAAGTTCGGTTTCGAGGGCGGCCAGATGCCTCTACAGCGTCGTCTGCCTAAGTTCGGTTTCAAGAACTGCAACCGAGTTGAGTATAAGGCAATCAACATCTCCGTGCTCCAGGCTCTCGCTGAGAAGTCTAACGTCACCGAGATCACTCCCGATGTTCTCCGCGAGGCTGGCATGACCTCCAAGAACGACCTTGTCAAGATTCTCGCCAACGGTGAGATCAAGGCAAAGCTCGTCGTAAAGGCTCACAGCTTCTCCAAGAAGGCCATCGAGGCTATTGAGGCAGCCGGCGGTTCCGTCGAGGTCCTCGGCAAAAAAGCAAAGGTAGCCGCCGAAAACTAAGTAACAGATGAAGAAACTGGTCGAAACCATTCGCAACATCTGGAAAATCGATGAACTGAAAAACAGGATCCTAACAACGTTAGGATTCCTGTTAGTTTATCGATTGGGCTCTTTCGTCGTTCTGCCAGGTGTTAACCCCAACTACCTTGCCGGCCTTGAAAGCCAGACCAGCAGCGGTGTCATGGGGCTGCTCGATATGTTCTCGGGTGGCGCGTTCTCTAATGCTTCCATCCTCGGACTCGGCATCATGCCCTACATCTCGGCGTCGATTGTTGTCCAGCTCCTCGGTATGGTAATCCCCTATTTCCAGAGGCTTCAGAGAGATGGTGAGAGTGGACGTAACAAAATCAACCAGATTACTCGTCTGCTTACGGTTGTCATCCTGCTTCTGCAGGCTCCGGCCTACATCGCCAACCTCTACTACCAGCTTCCGGGCGAGGCTTTTTCCATGGACAGGACGTTTTTCACGGTAGCTAGCACCATCATCCTTACCGCAGGCACCATGTTTGTCATGTGGCTTGGTGAGAAGATTACTGACCGTGGAATCGGCAACGGCATCTCGTTGATCATTATGGTGGGCATCATCGCGCGCCTCCCTCACTCTCTCGTGGCAGAGTTCGCCAACAAGCTCTCCGTTAACAATCAAGATGGTGGCCTTGTGGCACTGCTCATCGAGTTTGTTGTCCTCTTCTTTGTCTTCGTTGGCACCATCGCCCTGGTTCAGGCCACCCGCCGCATACCGGTGCAATACGCCAAGAGGATAGAGGGTAACAAGCAGTATGGCGGTGTCCGTCAGTACATCCCTTTGAAGATCAACGCTGCCAACGTCATGCCTATCATCTTCGCCCAGGCGCTGATGTTCCTGCCTGTCACGTTCCTCGGTTTTGTAAACCAGGAAGGTTCGCAGGGCTTCGCTGCCACTTTCTCCGACTTTACCGGTTTTTGGTATAACCTCGTGTTCGCCATCCTCATCATCGTCTTCACCTATTTCTACACCGCGCTCATCATGAACCCGCAGCAGATGGCAGACGACATGAAGAAGAACAACGGCTACATCCCCGGTGTCAAGCCAGGAAAGAAGACTGCTGAGTACATTGACACGATTATGTCCCGCATCACTTTGCCAGGCTCTGTGATGCTCGCCATTGTCGCCATCCTTCCCGCTTTCGCCACAATAGCTGGCGTGGAGGCGTCTTTCGCTCAGTTCTATGGTGGAACGTCGCTCCTCATCCTTGTCGGAGTTGTGCTTGACACTCTCCAGCAGATTGAGAGCCACCTCCTCATGAGGCATTACGATGGTCTTATGAAGTCTGGTCGCATTATGGGCAGGACTTTCGGCCCCGCTCAGCACTGATAGATTCAAATCCCCGCCGGGGCTTGCTCTGGCGGGGACTTTTTTGATAAACCCAAGTTTGTCAAATAGAACTTATTGTGTTACATTTGCGTCCGAATTTAAAGTAAGCGTATGCCGAAGCAGTCGTCAATAGAGCAAGACGGAACAATCAAGGAAGCCCTCTCCAACGCAATGTTCAGGGTTGAGCTTGAAAATGGTCATATCATCACGGCCCACATCTCGGGAAAGATGCGTATGAACTATATCAAGATCCTCCCCGGGGACAGGGTTAAGGTAGAAATATCTCCATACGACCTCACAAAGGGCCGTATATCATATCGCTACAAATAACTTATTATGAAAGTTAGAGCATCCATCAAGAAAAGAAGTGCGGACTGCAAGATTGTTAGCCGCAAGGGTCGCTTGTACGTGATCTGCAAGAAGAACCCCAAACTTAAACAACGTCAAGGATAATCAATTATGGCAAGAATCGCAGGAGTCGACGTCCCGTCTAACAAAATCGGTGAGGTCGCATTGACTTACATTTACGGTATTGGCCGGAGCACAGCAGTTAACATTCTAGAGAAGGCCGGGATCGATCGTAGTGTAAAGGTATCCGACTGGACTGACGCTCAGATCCAGGCAGTTCGCGAAATTATTGGTGCCAACTATAAGGTTGAAGGTGAGTTGCGCTCCGAGGTACAGCTCAACATCAAGCGACTGATGGACATCGGTTGCTATCGTGGTATCCGCCATCGCCTCGGTCTCCCTGTTCGTGGCCAGTCGACCAAGAACAACGCCCGCACACGCAAGGGTAAGAAGAAGACTGTCGCTAACAAGAAGAAGGCTACTAAATAATTGAATCATGGCTAAGAAAGCAGGAGCACTCAAGAAAAAGGTGGTCAAGGTCGAGGCTATCGGCGAGGCCCACATCCACTCTTCCTTCAACAACATAATCATCACCCTTACCAACCAGCAGGGTCAGACCATCTCTTGGTCCAGCGCCGGTAAGATGAACTTCAAAGGCTCTAAGAAGAACACCCCATATGCGGCACAGACAGCAGCCACCGACTGTGCCAAGGTAGCCTACGACCTCGGTCTCCGTAAGGTCAAGGTCTACGTAAAGGGTCCGGGTAATGGCCGTGAGGCCGCTATCCGCGCAATCAATGCGGCAAACATCGAGGTGTCTGAGATTGTCGACGTCACCCCGCTCCCGCACAACGGTTGCCGTCCTCCTAAGAGGCGTAAGGTCTAGTTTAACGTTTTAAGTTCCCTTCAACTGTTTTTGATTTTGTGTTTTGAATAATGAATGGTTATGATTGTTTAGTATGATCTAGCGGCTGCCATATTCATCATTTGAAATCAAAATCATAAAGTCAAAAAACAACAATGGCAAGATTCACAGGCCCAAGAACCAAGGTCGCCCGTAGATTCGGTGAGGCGATCTTTGGCCCCGACAAGTATTTTGAGCATCGCAACTACCCTCCAGGACAGCACGGCCAGAACCGCCGCGGCAAGGTCTCTGAGTACGGCATGCAGCTCAAGGAGAAGCAGAAGGCTAAGTACACCTACGGTGTCCTCGAGCGTCAGTTCCGCATCGTATACGCCGATGCAAAGCGTTCCAAGGGCGTCACCGGCGAGGTTCTCCTCTCGCTTCTCGAGTCTCGTCTCGACAATGTAGTTTACCGTCTTGGCATAGCTCCCACCCGCGCCGCAGCGCGCCAGCTCGTTGGCCACAAGCACATCGTGGTTGACGGCAAGGTGGTCAACATCCCTTCTTTCCGAGTAAAGCCTGGTCAGGTCGTCGGCGTCCGTGAGAAGAGCAAGTCTCTCGAGGTCGTCACCAACTCGCTCGCTGCTAACTCCGCATCCAAGTACTCTTGGCTGCAGTGGGACGCGAACACGCTTTCCGGCACTTTCTTGAACCTTCCTGAGAGGGCCGACATTCCTGAAAACATCAAGGAGCAGTTGATCGTCGATCTGTACTCTAAATAAAATTATTCTTATGGCAATTTTAGCTTTCCAAAAACCCGAAAAAGTCATAATGCTCGAGAACGACGATAAGTTCGGTCGTTTCGAATTTCGTCCTCTTGAACCAGGTTATGGCATTACCATTGGAAATGCCTTAAGAAGAATTTTAATCAACTCCCTCGAAGGTTTTGCTATCACGTCAATCAAGATTGACGGTGTCCAGCACGAGTTCGCAACCATCCCTGGCGTTATTGATGATGTAACCCAGATCATCCTCAACCTCAAGCAGGTCCGTTTCCGCAAGATTGGCGCTCAAGACGAGGATAAAGAGGTCGTAAGCCTCAAAATCACCGGCCAGAGCCAAATCACGGCAGGCGACTTCAACAAGGTTATGCACAATTTCGAAGTCCTCAACCCGGATCTCGTCATTTGCAACCTCAATGAGGACGTCAAGTTCAACATGACTTTCACTGTCAACAAGGGCAGGGGTTATGTCAGGGCCGATGAGAATCAGGAGGAGGGGCAAGACATCAACACCATCGCCATCGATTCCATCTTCACGCCCATCATCAATGTCAAGTACTCTGTCGAGAAGTACCGCGTGCTTCAGAAGACAGACTATGACAAACTGAACCTGGAGATTACCACGGACGGCTCCATCCTCCCAAAGGACGCCCTGAAAGAGGCCGCAAAGATTCTCATCTATCACTTTATGCTCTTCTCCGATGAGAAGATTACGATGGACGAGAACGAGAAGGCTGGTGGTGAGGAGTTTGACGAGGAGGTTCTGCGAATGAGGCAGCTCCTGAAGACAAGGCTCAGCGACATGGATCTTTCCGTCCGCGCTCTGAACTGTCTTAAAGCTGCTGAGGTTGAGACTCTTGGTGAATTGGTCACCTATCACAGGAACGACCTGCTCAAGTTCCGCAACTTCGGTAAGAAGTCGCTCACGGAGCTTGACGATCTCTTGGCCAACCTCGGGCTCTCGTTCGGCATGGACACGGCTAAGTATAAACTCGATAAAGAATAATTACGATGAGACATAATAAGAAATTCAATCACCTTGGTCGGACGAGCTCCCATCGTAAAGCTATGCTCTCCAATATGGCTTGCTCGCTCATCCTCCACAAGAGGATCACGACGACAGTTGCCAAGGCTAAGGCTTTGCGTGTCTATGTTGAGCCCCTTATCAACAAGACCAAGAACCTGACCACTGTTGACGAGAAGCGTCATGCACAGCGTCTCGTTTTCAGCCACCTTCAGGATAACGCCGCCACCAAGGAGCTTTTCACCGAGGTTGCTGGCAAGGTTGCCAACCGTCCTGGTGGTTACACCCGTATCCTCAAGACCGGCTCTCGTATTGGCGATGCTGCCGACATGTGCTTCATTGAGCTTGTTGACTACAACGCCAACATGCTCGCTGCTCCTAAGAAGGCTGAGGAGAAGAAGAAGACCCGTCGCAGCCGCGGCAAGAAGGCTGAGGCCGCTGAGGCTCCTGCCGCCGAGGCAAAAGCAGAAGAGAAGGCAGAGTAGTTCAGACTTATTCCTTGACAATAGGAGGGGAGATAATTTATCTCCCCTCTTTTTTGTTTTATAGCCTCTTTGGCTTACTTTTGCTTAGGCGAGAGTGCGCCGTATGTTCCGGCGCAGTTCTTGAGCGTCATGTTTTTGCATGAGCGCGTATGACCAAACACCCATATTCCGGATTATCTATATCTAATGGCCCTTGATATCAAGAAATTGTTTCAGCTCGCGCTGACTGCTGTCTGCTTCTGCATTCTGCCGTCATGCGGAGGTGGTGACGATGCGGGAGACGTTGTGGTTGTCTCCGTTGGGGACGTTGAGCTGACTCGCACTCAACTTATGTCTGCTTTGCCGGTTATGGCTTCGCCCACAGACAGTGCGGTGTTTGCCGACGAGTACATCAGAGGGTGGGTATACAGGCAGGTATTGCTTCAGAAAGCAACACTTTATCTGTCTAACGAGACGGAGGAGATAGACGAGGCCGTGGATGAGTATCGCTCTTCTCTCATCATAGAGATGTACCAAAATAAACTGGTGGAGCAGAAGTTCAAGCCAGACATAACTAATGACGACATTCATGCCTACTACGAGGAGATGAAGCAAAACTTCGTCTTGACCGACCCTCTTATTAAAGGCTGTTTCGCCATCATTCCGTCAAGCACGCCAGACATTAAGGGCTTCGTCAAGACGCTCACTCGCTTTGATGAGGAGTCGTCGTTGGAAGTGGAGGAATACATGTTTCACAACGCGACCAAATATAAGAGCTCATTCGACGCTTGGATCTCTATGGCTGCCGTCCGCAACTTCTTCCCAGCTGGCTCGCTGCCCGATGATGTGCGGTCTCTGACACAGGTGCCGGCGCTGAAGGTTGAAGAGGGTGGCAACGTGTATATTCTCAAAGTGACGCACGCGCTCCCTGCTGGAGCGGTTGCCCCAGAGGAGTTCGTCCGGAAAGACATAACAAACATCTTGGTGAGCAAGAGGAAATTGGAGTTTCTCTCCTCTGCCAATAAAGACATATATGAGCAGGCTGTAAAGTCCAATGCCATAAAGTTTTACGACAATAATGACTAAACACACCCAAATTGCCATTTGCGTGGCGGCTGCGTTGGCCTCCTCTTTTGCCGCGCCGGCGCAAACGAGGCTGATTGATGAGGTTGTGGCCTCGGTCGGCGATGACGCCATCCTCAGCTCTGACATTGAATACCAGTATGGCCAGGCAATGATTGAGGGCGTCAACTATGGCGGCGACATGAAGTGCCACATTTTTGAGCAGTTGCTCATCCAGAAAATGATGCTCAACCAGGCCAAGATAGACAGCGTTGAGGTCAAAGACAGTGAGGGAGCTCAACAGGTGGACGCCCGAATCAACTATTTTGTGCAGCAAGTGGGTGGACAAGACAAGCTAGAGGAGTATTTCGGCAAGCCCATCCAACAGATTCGCCGCGACCAGATGGAGACCGTCCGGACGCAGATGATAACTCAGAGGATGCAGCAAAACATCACAAAAGACGTCAAAGTGACTCCGGCTGACATCCGAAACTTCTACAACAGCATGAGTGAGGACAGCATCCCGTTCGTCCCCGCCCAATATGAGATTCAGCAAATCCTCGTCTACCCGGAGATTGAGCAAAAGGAGATAGACCGAATCAAAAACCGTCTTCGCGACTTCCAAAAGCAAGTGGCCGAAGGGCGCGACTTCGCCACGCTCGCGGTGCTATATTCTGAAGACCCCGGCTCGGCCTCGCGCGGCGGAGACCTGGGTTGGTACTCCAAGTCCGGCTTCGTGCCCGAATTCTCCGCCGTGGCGTTTAACATGAAGGAGAAAGGCAAGGTCTCTAAGATTGTCGAGACAGAGTTCGGCTACCACATCATCCAGTTCATAGACCGCAAGGGAGACCGCATCAACTGCCGTCACATCCTCCTCAAGCCCAAGGTGACGCCAGAGAGCCGCAAAAAAGCCACGGCTTTCCTAGACACCGTGGTGAAGTATATCGACGAGAACAAACTGACGTTTGAGGAGGCCGCCATGCGCTTCTCCATGGACAAAGACACGCGCTCCAACGGCGGCACTATGGTCAACCCCGAAGACGGCACCGTCAAATTCCAGCTAGGCCAGATCCCCGCCGAGATTGCCAAAGCCATCCAGGGACTGAACGAGGGCGAGGTGTCAAAGCCATTCTCCATGATGGATGACCGAAAGGGAAAGGAGACAATGAGGCTAGTCCGACTGGTCAAAAAATACGCGCCACACAAGGCCAACATTAATGACGACTACGACATGCTCAAGACCATGGTCGAGAACCAAAAGCGCAAGCAGATGCTCGACGAATGGATCTTAAACAAGCAAAAAGAGCTTTATGTGGTCATAACGCCCGATTGGCAAGGATGCGACTTCCAATACAAAGGCTGGCTGCAATGACAGCCATAAGGGCCGCAGTGTGCGCCATATCCCTGGCGTGCGCCGCGGTGTGCGCGGTGGCGCAGCAGACAATAAGGGTGAGGATTGACAAGGCCGACGTGCTGCGCCACGATGACAAGATTGGCAAAAACACCCAGTCGCTCAACGGCCATGTGAAACTCTCGCACCACAACACCATACTCTATTGCGACAGCGCCTACATGTATAACGACTCCAACGTCGTCATATGCTACGGCAGCGTCCACGTGGTGCAGAACGACTCCATCCACCTCTATGGCGACAGGCTCACCTACCTGGGCAACCAGAACCTGGCCAAGGTGAGGGACAACGTGCGCGCCAACAAAGGCCAGACGTGGCTCTACACAGAGCATCTGGACT
This sequence comes from uncultured Bacteroidales bacterium, assembly GCA_934717675.1. Classification (GTDB taxonomy): domain Bacteria; phylum Bacteroidota; class Bacteroidia; order Bacteroidales; family Marinilabiliaceae; genus W3P20-009. The sequence goes on along the minus strand of CAKUYZ010000014.1, from coordinate 3,175 downwards.
ACGACCGAGCCTTGGACAAGGCATATTTCTACAACGGCGGCAAAGTGGTGAACAAAGACAACACCCTGACCTCCGTCCGAGGCGTATACTACCCCATGACCAACGATGTCTACTTCAAAGACAACGTGGTGGGAACGTCGCCAAAATATCGCCTAGTGTCTGACACCACGGCCTTCAACACCCGGACAGAGGTCGTCACCATCCTCGGCCCCACCACCATCACCACCACAGACTCCATGGTCATAGACAGCGACAAAGGCTGGTATGACACGAGGGCCGACGTGGCCAAACTGCTCAAAAACAACCGCCTCTACTCCGTCCGAAACCGCAGCACGCTCAAGGGCCGAACCATACTATATGAGCGGCGCAAAGGCCTTGGCACGGCGTGGGACGACATGGTGCTGACCGACTCCACCAACAACGTCGCCCTGCAGGGCGACTACGGTTACTACAAAGAGACCACGCAAGAGGCCTTGGCCACGCGCAAAGCCATGGTGGCGCAAGTCTATGGGGCCGACACGCTCTTCATGCACGCCGACACATTCCGCGTCGTGCCGCTCGCCGACACCAGCCGCATCATCAAGGCCTTTCACAATGTCAAAGCCTTCAGGACAGACCTTCAGGCCCGCTGCGACTCCCTCGTCTTCGACTTCCGAGACTCCGTGGCCACGCTCTACAACATGCCCGTCGTGTGGTCGCAAGGCAGCCAGATGACAGCCAACGTCATCAAGCTCTACACCCGCAACCAGGCCCTCTACAAGTCCGAGCTGGTCGACGCGGCGTTCGTCATCTCGCAAGAGCCGGACTCGGTGGGCTACGACCAGGTCAAGGGGAAACTCATAACAGGCCACATCCGCGACAACGACCTGTACCTCATTGACGTGGACGGCAACGGCCAGACCATATACTACCCCAAAGACGGCCCAAGCCTCATAGGCGTAAACAGGGCCGAGAGCAGCAACATGAGCATCTGGCTCAAAGACCGCAAGATAAGCAGCATTGTCATGAGGGTGTCTCCGGCCGGCAATATGAACCCGCCATTCCTCACGGGCGAGAAAGACAACAAACTGGCTGGCTTCCGATGGCTAGATGACTACAGGCCAAAGAGTAAAGACGACATATTCCTCAAACTCGAAATCCCGGCCGACATGCAGGCGCAGGAGGAGGTCTATGAGGGATATGATTTTGACGACATAGAGTGACAAACAGCCGCAAGGCGAGCCGTATTGCGGAAACTTTTTATACATTCGCGGCTTGTTAAGGTTCCATAAAAACTTTTGCTATGTATTGGACTCTAGAATTAGCCTCGAAGCTCGAGGATGCGCCTTGGCCAGCCACCAAGGATGAGCTCATTGACTACGCGACACGCTCCGGCGCCCCACTTGAGGTGATTGAGAACCTGCAAGAGATTGAGGACGACGGCGAGGTCTACGAGAGCATAGAAGACATCTGGCCTGACTACCCCAGCAACGAGGACTTCTTTTTCAACGAAGACGAGTACTGATGCCGGGCAAATGCCAGGCCGACAGACCAAGATAAGCTGCCAGTCGGCGCGCCACAGGCGCCGGCGGGCGGCTTTTTCCGTCTTCCGGCCCGCACGAAGCAGAAGAATGAGCGCCCCGATGGACGCAAATCATATTAACAAAAAACATAGACACCCATGTCTCAGCAAAAAAGATACTTCCTCTCCGAGGACCAGATCCCGCGCCAATGGTTCAACATTGCGGCCGTGATGCCAAACAAACCCATGCCGCCGCTCAACCCGAAGACCCGCAAGCCCATGACGGCCGAGGATCTCTTCCCTCTCTTCTCTGAAGAGGTGTCGCGGCAAGAGATGAACGTCTCCGATGAGTGGATAGACATCCCCGAGCCCGTGCGAGACATGTACAAAACCTATCGCAGCACGCCGCTGGTGCGCGCCACGGGCTTGGAAAAAGCCCTGGGCACACCCGCCCACATCTACTTCAAAAACGAGAGCGTGAGCCCCGTGGGCTCACACAAGCTCAACTCCGCCCTCGCGCAGGCCTACTACTGCAAGCAGCAGGGCGTGACCAACGTCACCACCGAGACGGGTGCCGGCCAGTGGGGATGCGCGCTCTCCTATGCCGCCAAGGTCTTCGGCCTCGAGGCCGCAGTGTATCAGGTCAAGATAAGCTACAACCAGAAGCCATATCGCCGCAGCATCATGCAGACGTTCGGGGCGCAGGTGACCCCGTCGCCATCCATGTCCACGCGCGCCGGCAAAGACGTCCTCACACGCGACCCCAACAACCAAGGCTCGCTCGGCACAGCCATATCAGAGGCCGTGGAGCTGGCTATGACCACGCCCAACTGCAAATATACCCTCGGCTCCGTCCTTAGCCACGTCACGCTCCACCAGACCGTCATAGGCCTCGAGGCCGAGAAGCAGATGGAGATGGCCGGTGAGTACCCCGACGTGGTCATAGCCTGCTTCGGCGGCGGCTCCAACTTCGGCGGCATCTCATTCCCCTTCATGCGCCACACCATCAAAGACGGGCGCAAGACGCGTTTCATAGCCGCCGAGCCCACGTCATGCCCCAAGCTCACCCGAGGCGTCTTCCAGTATGACTATGGCGACGTGGCCGGCTACACGCCGCTCCTGCCCATGTTCACGCTCGGCCACAACTTCATGCCGGCCAACATCCACGCCGGCGGCTTGCGCTATCATGGCGCCGGCGTCATCGTCTCGCAGCTGCTCAAAGACGGTTTTATGGAGGCCGCCGACATCCGTCAGCTCGAGAGCTTCGAGGCGGGGCTGCTCTTCGCGCGCACCGAGGGCATAATCCCCGCCCCCGAGTCTTGCCACGCCATAGCCACGGCCATCCGCGAGGCCAAGAGGTGCAAAGAGGAGGGCAAGGCCGAGGTGCTGCTCTTCAACCTCTCTGGCCATGGTCTCATCGACATGGCGGCCTATGACCAATATCTCTCTGGCAGCCTGCAAGACTATGTGGTGTCTGATGACGAGGTGCGCAAAAACCTCAGCCAGATAGAGAAGATCATCTAGTCGGGCGAATCCCTTCCGTCTGCTAAATAAAAGCCGTCGGGCCCGCGTTTGAGATGCGGGCCAAACGGCTTTTGGTGTCAAGATGTCGCTTGGTGTCAGGCCGTCTTGGCGGCGCGGAGCAGATTCTCCGGCACGGCCTCGGCCATGGCC